>CAMASH010000020.1 GCA_945860745.1 Chthoniobacter flavus
CGCGCAAGGAAGTTTGGATAAAGCGCTCGGCCTTGCCATTGGTCTTAGGGGTATAGGGGCGGGTGAAGCGATGTTTGAGGCCGAGGGCGGCCACGGTATCGCGCATAGCGCGAGAGCGATAACAGGGGCCGTTATCGGAGTAAACGCGCCGGGTTTGAACGCCATGGTTCTGGAAGAAGGCGAGGGAGGAATGGAGGAAGGCCAGAGCGCTGTGAGCGGTTTCATCGGGGAGAGTTGGGCCAGGCGAAAGCGATGACGGCGCAGGAGGCGGGAGACGGTGGCCTTGGCCAGCTTGGTGGCGCGGGCAATTTGAAAGCCTGGCAGCTTGCGTCGGCGCAGGGCCAGCACACGGGCGACGCGCAATGGGTGGGTGGTTCGGGGGGAACTTTTGGGACGCGAACTGCGGTCGCAAAGACCGGCTGCGCCTTCGGCTCGGAAACGGGCCAGCCAAGTAGAGGCACAGCGCTCAGAAATGCCGAAGCCGAGCGCCACTCTCGCCACCGGCTGGTGGAGATCAACGATGCGTTTGATCATCTCAGCTCGACTCAACGCCGTGAGTTTTGCTTTCCTATGCGTGTTCATGCGGCGGTGGCCCTTGGGATGGTGTCGATTTCACAATCCCATCTTTCCAAGTTCTCCCCGCATGAACAACCTATTGGAACTTCACAGCTAGGCACTCGCGGAGCTGCCGCGGATCATCTCCAGGAAGCCGCTTTCCAAGGCCAGGGCTTCCTGCACGCCGGTGGCGAGGCGGCGGCGGAGGGTTTCCAGGGCGTCGAGGCGGCGGAGGAGATTCGGGGTCGGGTACTTTTCGGCGAGAGATTTTACCACCGGACTGGTGGCGGGCTGGCCGTGCTGAAGGCGGAGGGCGCTGCTGAGGGCGTCGAAGACGATTTGCAGGATGCGTTCGCGTTCGCGGAGGGCGCCGGCTTCGCTGAGGGCCTTGATTTGTTCGGCGCGGTCGTCGAGCCAGGAGCCGCCGTCGGAGGTTTGTTTGTAGTGGGCGATATCGGCCTTGAGGGTGGCCTCGTATTCGCCGGCGATTTTTTCGCGTTGGGCGGCCATGAGGTCGCGGACGGCGCGGGTGAAGCGGAAGGCTTCGGCGGCGCCGGGCTGGGGCGGGCGGACGAGGCATTCGTCCAGGGCGGTGAGGATGGCGGCTTCCTCGGGTGAGGATTCGCGCGGGCCGGTGCCGTGGATGGAGGTTTCCACGCAGCGGGAGAGAATGGTTTCGAGCAGGGCCTCGGGCAGGGCGCTGAGGAGGAGGATGAGGGAGCCGGGGGGCGGTTCCTCGAGGGTCTTGAGAAAGGCGTTGGCGGCCTGGGGCTGCATGCGGTCGGCTTCGTGAATGATGACGACCTTGGTGCGGGCGAGGAGGGGTTTGCGCTGGATGGATTGTTCGAGGTGGCGGATTTGGTCGATGACGATGCGGCGGGATTTCGATTCGGGCTGGAGGATGTGGGCGTCGGGGTGGGTGAGGACGCGGGCGGGGTCGCACTCCAGGGTGATGGCGGCGAGCTGCGAGGCGAGCCAGGCCTTGCCGCTGCCGAGCGGGCCGCTGAGCAGATGGGCGTGGGCCAGGCGTCCGGCGCGGTGGGCGGCGCTGAGGTGGCTAAAGGCGGATTCCTTGGAAAAGGACATGGGATCGTTTTTGGAGTTCTGCGCGGATGGCGCGGGCGATTTCCGCCTGGGGTTTGGCGGCGTCGAGCACGCGGATGCGGTCGGGGTGGGCCTGGGCGGCGGCGAGGTAGCCGTGGCGGACGGCTTCGTAAAAGGCGAGGGGTTCCTCTTCCATGCGGTCGCGTTTGTCGTCCGGGTGGGCGCGTTCGCGAAGGCGGGCGAAGCCCTCGGTGCAGTCCAGGTCGAGCAGGAAGGTGACGTCGGGCCGGCGCGAGCCGGCCGCGAAACGGTTAATGCTCTCCACGGTGGCCGCGGGGATTTTGCGGGCCACGCCTTGATAGACGGTGGTGGAATCGAGGAAGCGGTCGGAGATGACGATCCGGGCGGCGGCGAGGGCGGGGAGGATTTTTTCCCGCACCAACTGGGCGCGGCTGGCTGCAAAGAGCAGGAGTTCGGCCTCGGGGGTCATGGCCCCGTTGTCGGGCGAATGCTGGAGGAGGTGGCGGATGTGTTCGCCGATGGGGGTGCCGCCGGGTTCGCGGACGAGGAGGGGTTCGTGGCCGGCGTCGCGGAGGGATTCGATGAGATGGCGGATCTGCGTGCTCTTGCCGCAACCTTCCGAACCTTCGAAAGAGATGAAGAAACCTGTTTGACTCGCCTCGGACATACTGGGAATCCTTAATTTTGATGAGTAAAGTCCCCGTGCAAAGCAGGAAAATTTCTTTTGTCGAAGTCGAGGAAGAGGGCCGGACTGTTTTTCACGGGGCGTTGATCGGGCATGAAGTGGACTTTGTGCGGAAACTCGGCGACGTGCCGGAAGAGGCCGAGGTCGTTTCGGTCTTCATCAGCGAAAAGATCGGACAGGATTTTCTGGCGGCGCATCCGGCTTTGCGCTTCATCGCCTCGCGGTCGACGGGGTGCGATCATATTGATCTGGAGGCCTGTCAGAAGCGTGGCGTGCTGGTGGCCAATGTCGGGAATTACGGGGAGAACACCGTGGCCGAGCATGCGTTCGCTCTCATTCTGGCGCTTTCGCGGCGGTTGCGGGATTCGGAGGACGCCGTGCGGACGGGGCACTTCTCGCGCGAGGGGCTGCGGGGATTCGATCTGCGGGGGAAGACCCTGGGGGTGGTGGGGGCGGGACGCGTCGGGCTCCATGTCGTTCGCATCGGCCTGGGCTTTGGCATGCGCGTGATCGCGTGCGATGCCGATCCGCATCCGTTCTACAGCGAGTTGCTGGATTTTCACTATGTGAGTTACGAGGAATTGCTGCGCGAGGCGCAGGTCATCACTTTGCATGTCCCGCTGAACCAGGCCACGCGGCACATGATCAATCGCGAGACGCTGGCGCTTTGTCAGCGGGGAATCCTTCTGATCAATACGGCGCGGGGCGGATTGATTGATACCGAGGCGGTGATCGAGGCTCTGGACGCCGGACAGGTGGGTGGTCTCGGGCTGGATGTGTTGGAAGACGAGCGGGTCTTTCAAGGCGGAGGGGTCACTTCGCTCCTGGGCGAAACCATCGCCGAGCGGGTGCATCGCGCATCCGCTGCGCCGGAGGGCCGGGAATTTTCTGCCGGGCGGGTGGCCGAATTCTCCCGGCTGGTGACGCACAACCGGCTGATGCAGCGCCCCGATGTGGTGCTCACACCCCATGTGGCCTTCAACAGCGAGGAGGCGGTCGAGCGCCTTTCCGCCCTCACACTCGAAAATATTCTCGACTATCTTGACGGCAAACCGCCGAAACACCGCTGCACATGAAACACTGGCTTGTGAAACAGGAACCCTCCGCCTACTCGTGGGATGATTTTGTGCAGGATGGCAAAACGGCCTGGACCGGGGTGCGCAATTTCCAGGCCCGCAACAATCTCCAGGCCATGCGCCGGGGCGACCGGGTGCTCTACTATCACAGCGTGACCGGCAAGGCCGTGGTGGGCGAGGCCGGGGTCGTGCGCGAAGCCTATCCTGATCCGACCGCGCAGGAAGCCGGCTGGGTCTGCGTGGATCTGGCCCCGGTGAAGACGCTGCCCCGCCCTGTGACCCTTGAGGAAATCAAGGCCGATACGCGTCTGGAAACAATTGCCCTGCTGCGGCAGTCGCGCCTGAGTGTGATGCCGCTGACCGCAGCGGAATACCGGGTCATTCGGGGGCTGGCCCGCAAGTAGTTTTCGCCGGGCGCGTTTTTTCTAGCGCGGAGGGCGGAGAGAGGCGAGCTTTCCGCCTGATGATGAGCTATCAGCGGGCCGGAGTCGCCTCGACTTTTTCGCCGACGTTCGCGGCCGTGCTGGCGGAAGCGGAACGTTTTGCCGCGCAGTGCGGGGCCGGCTTGGAAATTGTGCACGCCGCGTCCTACGATGCGGACAAGGAAAAACGGTTCCACCAAGCCATCGGCCGGAAGGCGGAGATCCGCTGGGTCGAGGATGAGACGCCGGCCCAAGCGATTCTCGGGGCGGCCAAAAACTTCGGCTACGAATTGCTCATCGCGGGAGCCCTGCAAAGTGAGACGGACGACACCTTGTTCACCAGCGGGGTGGCGCGGGGTTTGTTGCGGGGTGCAACCTGCGATCTTTTGCTGGTGCCCCGGCCGCAGCAGGAACCGGCTCCGCTCCGCCGTCTGGTTTTCACCTTCGATCCGGGCGAGGGCAGCCGGGAGTTTCTGCAAAGGGTGGCCCACGTTTTGCAACCAGAACACATCACCATCGCGGTGAACAAGACGCCGTTTGCCGCCGCCATCGCCGCGTCACGGGGCGAGGAGCCGCCGGACGAGGATGCGTGGCTGGAGGAGTTGATCGCGGGCTTTGCCGATGGCAAAATCGAGGTCGAGACCCGGGTCGTGACCTCGAACACCGGGTATAGCCTTTGTCAAGCCATCCAGGGCATCGCGGCGGATTTGCTAGTCGTGAAAGCCGGGGCGGATGGGACGCTGCCCGTTCACATGAACTGGCTGTATCAGGTCATTCCCTGCCGGTTGCTCGTTGTTCGCTGATCCGAGGCGGACCATTTTTTCTGCCGGGGCAGTTTGCTTGGTGCGGCCATCTTCATCACCGAACATGACCGCGGACACTGAATTCTCCTTCCGGCCGCGGGCCGCCGCTCTCCGTCAGCAGGTGCCGGTCTTCAAGATCTCCCTGGCCAACGCCTTGGCGCGGCGGGGCCAAACTCCGAAAGGCGATTCCGAAGTCCGGGTCTTCGCCGCGCACCACGTTTCTCCGCCGCGGGTGATCATTCGCAAAAGTTCCCGCACGGGATTCCTCGCGAGGGAGGTGAAGGATGCCGTCGAGATGGGCCCGTTCGCGGCCGGGGAGATCGCCAAGGCGGTCCGGCGCGCCTGCAAAATTGCGGAGGCCGAACCGGCTGCCGTCCCGTCACGATTCGCTCACTGCCAGAGCAAAATCCTTCTGGCCGGAAAATTGATTTCCATCCGGCTTTGTTGGAAAAGCGGCACGCCCAGCATGCCCTTGCCGCCGAAGTATGGCAGCGGATGAATGACGAAGGGCAGCCAGCGATAGGTCACCGCTCCCAGCGACAAGCGGTCCATCGCCCCGGTCACGGCGGCAACTTTTTGAGGCTCGCCCCCATCGCTCAGGCCACGGAGTTCTCCGAACGGGCGGAAGTGATTCTCCAATCCTGCGAGGTCGGGCAGCAAGTTCATTTGTGCTCCGCTGTCGAAAAGCAGGGGAACGTCCTTCCCGCCGATGCGGGCGGTGAAGTTCGGGAGGTGAAGGAAATAGGTGAACGGAACGATGGCGGTGGGCGGGGGTTCCCCCTCGATCCGGCTGCGGGAACCGTCGCGATGGACCGGATGGACCTGGATGATCTTGCGCTTCCCATCGAAGGCCACGGCGAGGTTTTTCACCTCCGCATGGCTGATGGCGCCAAGCAAGGGGGAGACGGCGGGGCGTTCCATGTGGGAAAAATCATGCAGTTCCCCGATTTGATTGCTGGTCCGCAGGCCTTCCCAGCGCAGGGACCGCACCTGGACCAGGCCGCCCGGCTGCTTGAGACCATGGATGCTGGCGGAGATGCCGGTCAGGCCGGGTTCGGTGTTGGCGGTAAAGTATTTTTTGTTGAACAACAGATGCGAACTTCCCGTGTCGAAGAGGAAGTATCCCGTCTTGTTGTCCACGGTGGCTTTGACAAAAAGCAACCCGCCGCTGACGACAAAGCGGCTGCTGAAGGCGGCGGGAACGCTGGCCTCCTCCGGTTTCCAGAGGGGGTCGGCGTCGATGGACCGGATTTTTCCGGCCGGGTCGAACCCGATTTTGAGAGGCAAACCGTTGCGGCCCATGCAAAGGACCACCTTCGTTTCCACGCCCTGTGGGCTTTTCGTGGCCGAGAGAATTTGGATTCCCTCCACCCGCGAGGGAGTCCACGGCAGGCCGGCCTTCAAGCCGGCGCGGGACATCTCGCCGGGCAGGCCGTCCACCTGCACCTCCGCGGAAAGAACAGGGTCGAGTTGGTCGAACGAACGCGCATTGATCGCGTTTTGAAATCCTCGCAGCGAGTTCTTGATTTGCTCTTTCTCGCCCCCCCCGATCCGGCTGGTCTGGCAGGCGCTGAGCAAAAGCACGCCGGCAAGGGCGGCCGGCCACACGTGACGGGTCATGCGAGGAGTGGGACGGTTGTGGTCTTCGCGCATCCGGCCGGGGAGGCTAAACCCGGAAGAGGGCCCCGAGTTTCTTCCCGAGGATAAGGCTGGCCCCGAGGATGCAGATGCCGAGGAAACACATGGCCCACACGCCGAGCGCACTGGCGATGAAGCGGCCGTCGCCGAGCAGATTGTACAGTTCGTAGATGGCCTTGGTGATGGGGAAGTCCTGCTGTTTCTGCGCCAGGATGAGGCTGTCGCTCACCTCCAACATGGCAAAACTGAAGGCCAGCAGTCCGCCGGCCATGAGGTTGGCCGCGATGAGCGGGAGCGTGATTTTCCGCAGGGTGCGGAAGGGCGGGCAGCCAAGATTCTGCGCGGCTTCCTCCAAGGTGACGCTGGTTTGCTGGAATCCGGCGGCGGCACTCCGCACCACGTAGGGCAGGCGGCGCACGCTGTAGGCAATGACGAGAATAAGGAGCGGGTCCACGGTGGGATTCATGAAGGCGAAGAGTTTTCCCTCCTGCGTCATGGCCAGGTAACCGAAGGCGAGGACCAGACCGGGCACTGCCAATGGCAACATGGCCATGGCATCGAGAATCTGACGGCCAGGCAGCTTCGTGCGGGTGACGACGTAGGCAATGGCAATGCCCAGCACGAGATCAATCAAGGTCGCGAGCGAGGCGTATTTCAGGCTGTTCTGAATGGAAGGCAGGGTGAGGTCATGGCCAAGGGCCTGACGGAAATGATCGAGCGTCCAGCCGTCGGGCAGAATGGTGCCATACCAATCCCGTGAGAAGGCGACCAGGACGACGCCGAGATGCGGGAGCACGGCGAGAAAGGTGATGAGGGCGAAAAATCCCGCGATGAGCCATCCGCCGGGCACACTGGTGGCGCGCGGGCCGCCCTGGCTGGTGGCCTTGGCCATCATGGCGTGGCTGGCGCGGCCGATGGTGGCCTTGCTCAACGTATAAAGCAGAACGGTCGAGATCAGCATCACCGCCACCAGGGCAAAGGGAAACGGGTTGCCGCCGATGTCCTTGATGCCGCTGAAAATCTGCACGGAGGTTACGCGGCTGAAATCAAACATGAGCGGCACGCCGAGTTCGGTGAAGGCCCAGATGAAGACAATGATGCCGCCGGCAAAAAATCCCGGCATGATGAGAGGCAGCGTGATTTTGCGGAACTTGCGCAAGCCGGTGCAGCCGAGGTTTTCCGCGGCTTCCTCCATGGCGGGATCCACGTTGGCGAGAGCGGCCACAAGGTTGAGATAAAGGATCGGATAAAGGTGCAGGGCATTCATCACGACCACGCCAAAAAGACGGCTCTGGCCCAGCCAGTCGATCGGATGGGCGGGATCAATGAGACGGAGCGATTCCAGCAGGGCGTTGAGCGCGCCTTCCTGGCCCAGGATCTGCTTCACTCCGATGGCGCCGACAAAAGGCGGCAGGATCATGGGAATGAGCACGAGCGCGGAGAAGAGGCTCTTGCCGGGAAAAAGGTACCGGTCGGTCAGCAAGGCAAGGGGAAGCGCGATGGCCGAGGTGAGGATGGTGCTGTAGACCGCCATCTGCACGGAGTTCCAAAGTCCCTCCAGATAAATGGGGTTGCGGAAAACCTCGAGGAAGTAGTCGAGGGTAAAGCCGCCGCCCGGCTGGCGGAAAGCCCCTCCCAGCGTTTCCCAGATGGGCAGGAGGAAGAAGAAGAAAAAGAAAAGCGCGGTGAGTGCGAAGACGAGGTGCGGGCCGGTGAGGGGGAAGCGACGCGGAGACGCGGGGACGGTGTGACGCGGAGAGGAATTGATCCCGGCGTCTCCGTGTCCCCCTGTCTCCGCGTCTCCCTTCATCTCCCCTCCTTCGCGAGTTGGGCCGCGCGGCGGTATTGAGCGCGGAAATGTTCCCCGAGGCTGGCGGCGAGTTGGACTTCGGCCAGCGGCGTGGAGCCCTTCAGAGCCGGACGGATGATGTTTTTCGCACGGGTGTAATCGATGGCGCTGGTGTCAGAAAACGCCGCGCTGGCCTCGGGGGGAAAACCGGCCGCGATGAGCGCTTTCCATGCGGCGGCCTGTTCATCGTGCGAATCGATGCAGCTCACCCGCATGATGAATCGCAAGGTGGAAAAGAGCGGTCCGGTCCAGGTCTCATGATAAGTGAAGGAGAGGGCTTCCTCATAAGGCAGGGTTTCGGGATCGGAGCGCAGGACGGTGAACTCCGGGGTATAGAGTTCCTTGCGAATGGGCAGGCGGCGCAGGGCGTAACGCGTCGGGCCGCCCGGAGTGCCCACCTTGAAGTTCCAGAGCTTCTGTCCGTCGAGCGAGAGGACAAAGGCGATGAATTCGCGGGCCAGTTCCGGATTGGGCGCGCCGCGCAAAAGGCCGATGGGGTCCACCCCGACGGAGGAACCGCCCAGCGGCGTGAAATATTGCAGACGCGAGGGAGCGTCCCCGATCTTCACCGCCTCGCTTTGGAAACGTCCGTAAAAATCGATGCACATGCCAATGGCGGCGTCACCAAGGGAGACATCCAACGGCACCTTGCCGGCCGCGTCGGAAAAATACCGCGAGTTGGCGGAGGCTTTGAGCAGGAGTTGCAGACCGCGGGTCCAGCCCTCGGCCAGCGCGGCTTCGGTGGCTTCCCCTGAGCCGACGACCTGCTGCATTTGTTGCTGGATGACCATCTCGAAAGCCTTGGCGATGGAACCGCTCTTGGTCGGGTCGGCCAGCGCGACCTGATGGGCGAATTTCGGATCGGTCAGGTCGCTCCAACTCGCGGGCAGCGAGGTCACGCCGAGCCGTTGGAGCGAATCGGTGTTGTAGCAGATGCCGAAGGCCGACAGACAGGTGCCGATCCACCGGCCTTGCTCATCGTAGTAGGGTTCGCCCGAGACGGACATCGGAATACTGGCGCCGGTGAACCAATCCGGGTGGGCGGCGATCACTCCGCTGTCCACCAGGGTGCCGGCTTTCGCTTGCGCGATGAAATCGTACGCCCCGCCGCCGAAGAACAGATCGATGCCGATGCCCGCGTTGGAGGCGAGAAATGCCTGCCGGGCCGGCGACGGTGCCGGATTGGGGAAGGCGGCGGCGACCTCATCGGACCACCTTTGCCCGGAGGCCGTCCATTCGCGCTGAAAGGCGTTGTAAAATTCGCCCTGAAGATAGCGGGCGATCTCGCTGGTGCCGCCGACGATGCGCCAGTCGAGCCGGACCGACCGGCCGGTCCTGGCTTTGTAGTAGTCCGAAAAAGCCCGGCTGAATTCGTAACGAATGGCCTCGTTGTGAGGGCTGATAATGACGAGGGTCTCATCCGCGCCGGCCAGCAGGTTTTTTTTTGGCTTGAGCGCAAAAGGTGCGGCGAGGACGGCAACCAGCGCGATGAGAACGAGGATGATGCGCATCTTCAGAGCACGTGGCCTGGGTTTCCAGCCCATGAGGTTTGCTCATCGGCTGGAAGCCGATGCCACGGAGCCTTCCCTTTCATTTCCTGAGCACGACCACATCGTCCGGTTCGGCCGCGGCGTAGAGGTCGCGGTCGGTCGGCCGGGTGGAGAGGCGGGGGTTCAGTTCGAAAATCTTCAGCGCCTGATCGCCGGCCAGGAATTGATACTGGGCGACTTCGCCGAGATAGATGGATTCCCCGATGCGTCCGCGCACGGTGTTCGTGCCGCTGGCGTCCGGCCGGATGGTCCAGGCTTCCGGCCGCACCGAGAGCGTAACGGCTTCGCCGATCTGCGGGTTCCAGGCCGGATCGCTGACGACGCCGCGCAGCGCACCGACGGAAGTCTCGACGCTGGCGGTGCCATTGACGGCTGCGGTGACCGTCCCCGGAAGGAAATTCGTCTCACCGATGAAATCGGCCACCACGCGCGAATGCGGACGGCGATAGACTTCCTCGGGTTCGCCGATCTGGGCAATCTTCCCGCCCTCGAGGATGGCTATGCGGTCGGAAATGGAGAGAGCCTCCTTCTGGTCATGGGTCACGTAAATGGCGGTCAGTCCGAACTCCTTGCAAACCCGCCGGATTTCCGTGCGCATTTCCAGGCGCAGCTTGGCGTCAAGGTTGGAAAGAGGCTCATCCAGAAGCAAAGCGCGCGGACGGATGACGAGGGCGCGGGCCAGGGCGACGCGTTGTTGCTGACCACCGGAAAGCTGGGCGATTTTGCGCTCGGCGTATTGATCCATTTTGACCGAGGCGAGGGCTTCGGCCACGCGCTTTTGGATTTCCGCAGCAGGAACTTTGCGTTCCTCCAGGCCGAACGCCACATTCCTGGCCACGGTCAGGTGCGGCCAGAGGGCGTAGCTCTGAAACATCATGCCCGTGTTGCGTTTGTGCGGCGGGAGATTGGTCACATCGTCATCGCCGAAGAGGATGCGTCCGCTTTCCGGGATGTAAAAACCCGCGATATTCCTCAGCAAGGTGGTCTTTCCACAGCCGCTGGGGCCCAGCAAAAAAAAGATCTCGCCCGGTTCGATGCGGAGGGAAATGCCATTCAGCGCGGTCTGCTGGCCGAACTTTTTGACAAGGTTGTCGATGGTGATCGAAATCATCAGGTCACGGGCTTCGTAGTGGCTAAAGGTTTGCCGCTCTTTGGGCAATGAAAAGAGGGGGCTTTTTCCTCTCGCCATCCCCGCGGGGGAAAAGGCAACCTCCCGTTCCTATGTCCGTCCTGATTGTTGGTTCCATTGCGCTTGATGACATCAAAACTCCGCTGGAGGAGCACAAAAATCTCCTGGGCGGCTCGGCCTCCTACGGCGCGGTGGCCGCGAGTTTTTTCAGCCCGGTGAATCTGGTCGGCATCGTGGGCGAGGATTTTCCCAAGGAACACATCGCGCTTTTCAAAACCCGCAACATCGACCTGGCCGGCCTGCAAATTGTCCCCGGCGAAACCTTCCGCTGGTCCGGCGAATATCTCTGGGACCTCAACACCCGCGAGACGCGGTCCGTCGCACTCAATGTCTTCGAACATTTCACCCCGACCCTGCCGGAAAATTACAAGGACACGCCGATTGTGCTCCTGGCCAACATCGCGCCGGATTTGCAACATCACGTGCTCGATCAGGTGCGGCAGCCGCGCTTTGTCATCGCCGATACGATGGACCTCTGGATCGCCATCGCCAAACCGCGTCTGATCGAACTCCTGGCCCGCGTTCACATGCTGATCCTCAACGACAGCGAGGCCCGCGAACTCACCGGCGAAACCAGCCTGATTAAAGCCGGGCACAAGCTCCGCGCCATGGGCCCCCAATACGTCGCGGTGAAAAAAGGCGAGCACGGTTGCCTGCTTTTTGGCGGGGACGGACAGTTTTTCAGTTGCCCGGCTTATCCGCTGGAAGACATTCACGATCCCACCGGCGCGGGCGACACCTTTGCCGGTGGACTGGCCGGTTATCTGGCGCAAAAGGCCGAAGGCGAAGTGACCTTCGCTACGTTGCGGCAGGCGGTGGTTTTCGGCAGCGTGCTGGCGAGTTACAATGTGGAAAAATTCAGCCTCGAGCGGATCAAGACGGTCACGCAGGACGAGATCGCCAGTCGCCACGAGATTTTCCGGCGGATCAGTCAGTTGTAGGAGCGGCGACTTCCCGTCGCCAAACCAATCGGAAAGCGACTGGAGGCCGCTTCTCCTCTACTCCTCTCCGCCGGCCTTGATGATTTCCGCGAAGCTGCGGGCTTCGAGGCTGGCTCCGCCGACGAGGGCCCCGTCGATGTCGGGCTGGTGGAGAAGCTCGCGGGCGTTGGCAGGTTTGACGCTGCCGCCGTATTGGATGCGCACTTTGTCGGCGGTGGCCTGGTCGGAGAGTCCGGCAATGACCGCGCGGGTGTGGGCGTGGGCGTCCTGGGCCTGGGCCGAAGTGGCGGTTTTGCCGGTGCCGATGGCCCAGACGGGTTCGTAGGCGATGACGGTGTCGAGCAGTTGCCCGGGCGTCACCCCGGCCAGTCCGCCGCGAAGCTGGGTTTCGAGAACCTGTTTTTCTTTTCCGGCCTCGCGCTCGGCCAGGGTCTCGCCGACGCAGAGGATGGGTTTTAATTCGGAGGCGTGGGCGGCGAGGACCTTCTGGTTGATGATCGCGTCGGTCTCGCCGAAAATTGCCCGGCGTTCGCTGTGGCCCACGATGACGTATTTGACAAAAAGTTCGCGCAGCATGGTGGCGCTGATCTCGCCGGTGTAGGCGCCGGATTTTTCAAAATAGAAATTCTGGGCTCCGAGGCGGATTTTTTGCGAGCCGCCGAGGAGTTCGGAAAGTTTGGCCAGGGCGGTGAAGGGCGGGGCGATGACGATTTCGACCCCGGTGACGTCCTCAATCTCCAGACGGAAGCTCTCGAGGAAACTTTCCGTCTCGGCCACGGTCATGTTCATTTTCCAGTTGGCGGCGATGATTTTTTTGCGCATGAGATTAATCAGGTGGCATGAGCATCCTGCTCATGCGGATTGAGGCATCGGCAGGATGCCGATGCTACGAGGTTTTATCGTTGAGGTTGGCCACGCCGGGGAGGGTTTTTCCTTCCAGGAGTTCGAGGGAGGCGCCGCCGCCGGTGGAGGCGTGGGTGACCTTGTCCACCACTTGGAATTTTTTGGCGGCCGTGGCGGTGTCTCCGCCGCCGACCACGGAGATCGCGCCGTTGGCAGTCGCGGCGGCCACGGCTTCGGCCACGGCTTTGGTGCCGCTGGCGAATTTCTCGAATTCAAAGACTCCGCTGGGCCCGTTCCAAATGATGGTTTTCGCCCGGCCGATGACCTCGGCGAAAAGCGCGGAGGATTTCGGGCCGCAATCAAGTCCCATCCAGCCATCCGGGATGCCTTGGGAAGCGTCGGTCGATTGGGTTTTGGCCTCAGGATCGAATTTGTCGGCGCAAAGAAAATCCACGGGGAGGTGGATCTTCACCCCCTTCGCTTTGGCCTTTTCCATCAGTCCGCCGACAATCTTCGCCCCCTCGGGATCGAAGAGGCTGTCGCCGATGGGCATGTTGTTGAGCACCTTGAGGAAGGTGTAAGCCATGCCACCGCCGACGATAATTTCGTCGGCTTTGTCGAGCAGGTTGCGGATGAGGGGGATCTTGTCCGCGACCTTGGCTCCGCCCAGGATGGCGAGGAGCGGACGCTTGGGATTATCAATCACGGCGGCAAAGGCATCGAGTTCCTTTTGCATGAGGAATCCGGCGACTTTCTCCGGCAGGTCCACTCCCACGACGGAGGAGTGGGCCCGATGGGCGGTGCCGAAGGCATCATTGGCATAGATGTCCCCGAGCTTGCTGAGCGAGGCGCGGAATGCGGCCACTTTGGCCGGATCGGCCTTGGTGGAGGTGCCGTCCTCGTTTTTGATTTTGCCTTCCTCTTCAATGTGAAAGCGCAGGTTTTCCAGCAGGACGACCTCGCCGGGTTTGAGCGCGGCGCAGGAGGCTTCGACTTCGGGGCCGACGCAGTCCGAGAGGAACTTCACCGGCAGACCGAGAAGCTCCTGGAGTTTTTCCGCCACGGGCTTGAGGGTGTATTTTTCCACCCGCTGGCCGTCCGGCCGTCCCAGATGGCTCATCAGGACGACGGCCGCGCCCTCGTCCAGGATGTGCTTGATCGTGGGCAGGGCGGCGGTGATGCGGGCGGTATTGGTGATCGTGCCGCTGGCCTTGTCCTGCGGGACATTGAAGTCCACGCGCAGGATGACCCGCTTACCCGACAGCCTAAGGTCGGTGATGGATTTTTTCGGCATGGCCGGTTACTTGGCGACGACGCGGACCATTTCCAAAACCTTGTTGGAATAGCCCCATTCGTTGTCATACCAGGAGACCAGCTTGACGAAGGTCGGGTCGAGCGCGATGCCGGCGTCGGCGTCGAAGACGGAGGTTTGCGTTTCGCCCCGGAAGTCGGTGGAAACCACTTTATCGGTGGTGTAGCCGAGGATGCCCTTGAGCGGGCCTTCGGAGGCGGCTTTGACGGCGGCACAGATTTCTTCGTAGGAGGCGGGCTTCTCCAGTTCCACGGTGAGATCCACCACGGAGACATCCGAGGTCGGGACGCGGAAGGCCATGCCGGTGAGTTTTTTGTTCAACTCGGGAATGACCTTGCCGACCGCCTTGGCTGCGCCGGTCGAGGAGGGGATGATATTCTCGAGAATGCCGCGTCCGCCGCGCCAATCCTTATGGCTGGGGCCGTCCACCGTTTTTTGCGTGGCGGTGGCGGCGTGAACGGTGGTCATGAGACCGCGTTTGATGCCGAAGGTGTCGTTGATGACCTTGGCCAGCGGGGCCAGACAGTTCGTGGTGCAGCTGGCGTTCGAGATGATGGCCTGGCCGGCATAGCTGGTGTGGTTCACGCCATAGACAAACATCGGAGTCTCATCCTTGGACGGTGCGGACATGATAACTTTCTTCGCGCCGGCCTTGAGGTGGGCGCTGGCGGTCGCGTCGTCGAGAAACAGTCCGGTGGATTCGACCACCACTTCAGCGCCGACCTCGTCCCACTTGAGGGTGGTGGGATCCTTCACGGCGGTGAGACGGATTGTTTTCCCGTTGACGATGAGGTTGCTGCCTTCGACGGAAACCTCCCCTTCGAAACGGCCGTGCACAGAATCGTATTTCAGCATGTAGGCCAGGTACTCGGGGTCGAGCAGGTCGTTGATGCCGACGACTTCAATGTCCTTGGAAAAATTCTGAACTGCAGCGCGAAAAACCATGCGTCCGATGCGTCCGAATCCGTTAATGCCGATCTTGGTAGCCATGTGTGTGTGATTTGGGTGTGGTTTGGTTAAGAGGGTTTAGTAAAGTCGCGCCGCGGCGGAAGCGTCAACCATCAAAACGATGACGGGACCGCAGCGCTTCATCGAGAAGCCTTTGGGCGGCCTCATCGTGGCTCAGGTTGGTCGAATCGAGGCGGAAATCCGCCGTTTCGGTGTAGAGATCCCGCCGCGAATTGAGCAGCCGGTCGAAGGTTTCCCGCGGATCCTCCGTCTGGAGCAACGGCCGCTTGCCGCTGCGGGAGGCGCGTTCGAAGAGAACATCCGGATCGGCATCCAGCCAGGCCACGATGCCGATCTTCTTCAACGTTTCCCGGTTGTCCTGGCGAAGGATGAGCCCGCCGCCGGAGGAAAGAATGACACCGCAGACCCCCACAAAATTCTCCACCATGCGCTTCTCGACTTCGCGGAAATACTCCTCGCCGTCGCTGGCAAAAATCTCGGCAATGCTCCGGCCCTCGTTTTGCACGATCTGGTCGTCGGTGTCCACGAAACGGTGTCCGGTCAGCGAGGCCAGGCGGCGTCCGACGGAGGATTTCCCGCAGCCCATGAATCCAATGAGAACAAGGTTGGGTAGCACCCCCTCAGACTCTCAGAACATTCTTGGCGCGCGAACCTTTTTGATCTTGGTAGAGTTCGTATTCGACTTCCTCGCCTTCCTTCAAGGTGCGGAATCCGTTCGTCTGAATGGCGGAGAAATGCACGAAGATGTCGCCCGTCACGATGGGATCGGTGAGGAACCCGAACCCCTTTTTCTCGTTGAACCACTTTACTGTTCCTCTGGCCATATCCGTCTGCGTCTGATATTTTCCGGTTCGATGAAATCCGGTGTGTTTTCGGAAATTTCTTTTGAATGGGGCGCCGGGGTCAATCGGCGCTTCGCAACAATTTTGTCATAAATCATGAAGCAATCACCGGGTCATCCCGAACCGCTCGTGGGAGTGGTGATGGGCAGCAAATCGGATTGGGAAACCATGCGCGAGGCCTCTGCCATGCTGAAGCACTTCGGTGTGCCGCATGAATGCCGGGTCGTCTCCGCCCATCGCACCCCGGAACTCATGGCCGACTACGCCAAAGCCGCCGCCGGACGCGGACTCCGCGCCATCATTGCCGGGGCGGGCGGCGCGGCTCACCTGCCGGGCATGATCGCGGCCCAGACTGCCGTGCCCGTTCTTGGCGTGCCGGTGCAGAGCAAGGCCCTCAGCGGCATCGACTCGTTGCTCTCCATCGTGCAAATGCCGGCGGGCATCCCCGTGGCGACTTTTGCCATCGGCGTGCCGGGGGCGAAGAACGCGGCGCTGTTTGCGGCCGCGCTTCTGGTGAAAGATTATCCCGCCATTGCCAGGAAGCTGGAAAAATTCCGCCAGCTCCAGACAAAGGAAGCGTTGGAAAGCAAGCTGTCAGAATGAAGATGGGTAGGGACGGTGCTCCGTCGCCTTCCGATTTATTTTCGACGGACAGCGACGCAGCGCGGTCCCTGCCAGAATGAAGACGCGCGTAGTCATGCCTCCCTCCGGCATTAAGGAGGCGGTGCGCCTGCTGTCCACCGGAGAGCCGGTTGCCCTCCCAACAGAAACGGTTTACGGCCTTGGCGCTGCCGCTCTGGATCCCATGGCTTGCGCCAAAATCTTTGAAGCCAAGGAACGTCCCTTGAGTGATCCGCTTATCGTTCATCTGCCGTCCTTCGACTGGTTGGAAAAACTGGCCCAACCCAATGACCTTGCGCTGCGGTTGGCGGAAAAATTCTGGCCCGGTCCGCTCACCATGGTGTTGCCGCGTCAGGCGATTATTCCAGACATTGTGACGGCGGGGCAGGAGACCGTTGCTCTGCGCATGAGTGCCCATCCGGTTTTCCAGCAGGTCGCGGAAGCGTTCGGTCAGCCCATCGCCGCCCCGAGCGCAAACCGCTTCGGTCGCATCAGTCCAACCAGGGCGGAGCATGTGCTGAGCGAACTGGACGGCCGCATTCCGCTGATTCTCGATGGCGGGCCCTGCGCGCATGGGATCGAATCCACCATCGTGCTGATCCGAGGCGACGGGATGGAAGTTTTGCGGCATGGTCCGGTCACGGCGGAGGAACTTTTGAAATTCGGCCGCGTCCTCCTGGGGAGCGGCGGAATTTCCGCGCCGGGAATGAGGAAGAGCCACTATGCGCCGCGGACGCGTTTGGAGATCAAGTGGCATCGGCATCCTGCCGATGCGTTGTCGGGATCATCGGCTGGAAGCCAATGCCATGCAGGCTTGCTCGCCTGGTCTTCCTCCGGCGACGGCTATGGAGCTGTCGAGCGCCTCAGCCCCACGCAAGACCTCCGTGAAGCCGCCGCCAATCTTTACGGGGCCATGCGGCGTCTTGATGAAGCCGGCCTCGAGTTGATCGTGGCCGAACCCGTTCCGGAAACGGGGCTGGGCGTAGCCATCATGGAGCGTCTGCGCAAGGCCGCGGCGAGGGATTAAGGCTCAACCCTCCGCCAGGCGCCGCAATTCCGCCTTGTAATCTTCCCGCGGCAGGTCCTCCTGATAGCCCCGCCGCCGCCGTTCCAGCGCCGGGGCGATGATTTCCTTCCGCACATCGATCTCGCGGCCAAAGATATCCTGCCACATCAGGCCGGTGTTCGTGGTGATGTCGCCGGTGACTTCCTCGTCGAAATTCGGACGGTACAGATCCACGCTGTATTGCAATTCCGTGAGCATTTCTTGCTCGGTGGGATGGCCGGTGCGTTCGACCACCAACGCGAAAGCCCGCCGGTCCTTTTCCTCGTAGCGGTGAAGTTTGGCGATGAGGATGTCGATCGGGTGGGGCAGCACAAGAGTCACATGACCGCAGGGAATCTTCGCCGCCCGCAGACGCCAGCGCGGACTGGTGCGGAAGTTTCCCTCCCAGCAACATTGGATGTAATAGGCGGCGGTTTCCTTGGAAAACCCCGCGGCTTTGACGATTTTTTGCAACCACTCGGGATCGTCCTTGGTGAAAAGATCGACGTCATTGCTCTTAAACGACGGATCGATTGCGAGTTGCAAGGGCGAGGAACCGAAGAGCGTGATCGTCACCTCGGTCGTGCTCGGGATGGCCTGGAAAAGGGATTTGAGCAAGTTCCCGGCGGGAGTTGCCCAGTCCACCTCAGGCTGCCAATCTTCGGTCAACCCATTCATGGTTAATCAATCGAATGGGCGCGACCACGTAAGCCACCCCCTGCTCGATGAGCCTATTGGTCACACCGGGTTGTCCGGCCAGCCAGCGGGCCAGCCGCCGGTCGCGGGCATGCAGCGGCCGCTTGCGGCTCTTCACAATGATACGGGCCGCAATACGCGCTTTCTGCCAGTCCGGATCAAGCTGTTTGCTCATACCGCGGGCAATGTAACGGAAGCCCCTGCTTTCGTCGAGAGCGACCTCTTCTCTATTGTGATGCGGGAACGTTTGCGCAAGGCTGCCGCGCGTGAGTGACGGGAAAAAACTGAACACCAGGGCCAGCGGCGTCATTGCCGTGGCGGTGATGTTCTCGCGGGTGCTCGGGCTCATTCGAGAGATCCTCTTCAATGCCCTCTTCGGCACGGCCTCGATGGGTATTTTCATCGTGGCCTTCCGCGTGCCGAACTTGCTCCGCGATCTCTTTGCCGAGGGTGCGCTCTCCACCGCCTTCATTACGGTCTTTTCCCAGAAGATCGAAAAGGAGGGCGAGCAGTCCGCCTGGGCCCTTGCCAGCAAAATGATGACCCTGGCCGTTGTCTTCATGAGCGGCGTGACCGTTCTTGGCATCGTCTTTTCGCGGCCCCTCATCGGTTTACTCGCTGGCGGCTTCAAACCGGAATACCGGGAAATGACCATCCTGCTCACGCAGATCATGTTTCCCTTTATCCTGCTGGTCTCGCTGGCCGCGCTGGTCATGGGCATGCTCAATTCGCGCAATGTCTTTGGCGTGCCGGCCATGGCCTCGAGTTTTTTCAACATCGGCTCGATCGTGGGCGGCTTGCTCATCGGTTGGTGGTTCGATCCCGCCTTTGGTCAGAGGGCTCTCATCGGATTGGCCATCGGCACGCTCATCGGCGGCCTGCTGCAACTCGTGATCCAGCTTCCCCGCCTGCGCAAAGTCGGGTTTGCCTTCCGCCCCGACTTCCGCTGGAGCGATCCCGGCATCCGACGCATCCTCGTCCTCATGGTGCCGTCCGTCATTGCGGCCAGCGCCGTGCAGATCAACGTGATGATCAACACGAGCTTTGCGACCCATCTGGGATCGGAGGCTGTCACCTGGCTCAACAGCGCCTTCCGACTCATGCAGCTTCCGCTCGGCATTTTCGGCGTGGCCGTGGCCACCATTACGCTGCCGGTGGTCTCCCGCATCGCTGCGCAGTCGGATCGCACGCAGTTTGGCCCCACCTTGGGCAAGGCCCTGCGGTTGGCGGTTTTTCTCACCCTGCCCTCCGCCGTGGGGCTGTATTTTCTTGCCCAGCCCATCATCAGCCTCATCTACGAACGCCTCGCCTTCACCAGTTTGGATTCCCTGCAAACCGGCTTTGCCCTGCAATTCTACGCCATGGGTTTGGTCGCCTATGCCTGGGTGAAGGTGCTCTCGCCCGCCTTCTACGCCATTGATAAAAAATGGACGCCCATGTTCGTGAGTTTCGTCTCCATCGGAATGAACTACGGCCTCAACTATCTTTTCATTTTCAAACTTGGCTTCGGCCACAAGGGTCTCGCCCTCTCGACCAGTATTTCGGCGGCCATGAATTTCCTCGTGCTTTACCTGCTCATGAACCGCCACGTGGAGGCCCTGCAAACCGCCCGCCTGATCGGAACCATTGTTCGATGTGCTCTGGGGGCTGCGCTGCTGGGTGGAGTCTGCTGGCTCGGTGTCACCAGGGGCCGGCCCTGGCTGGACTCGCCCGTCCTTTGGGAAAAAATCGCCGCGCTCGGTGCTCTCATCGCGGCAGGTGCGGCGGCCTATCTCGCGGTCTGCTTTTTCCTCAGGGTTGAGGAAGTGCGGGAAGCGGTTCGCATCGTGAGGCGCAAACTCAAGATCTGATCAGCCGGCGAAGAAACAGCCTAAAGGCTGGAGCCCAACTTTTCCGCCGTGCGGATTTCTTCCGGGGAAAGCAACGTTGCCGTTTTGACCAAGCGGCAGAATTCTTTTTTGCTGACCTGAAAGTGCTTTCCCTCGCGGGTTACGAGATTCTTCATTTGCTTGTATTCCACGGCGAGGCGTTCCAGACGCACGATGCGCAGGAACTCGTCTCCTTGTTTCCAGACCTGATCTTGTTGCAGTTTCATTTTCAGAAGAAGGACCTCACGCAAAGGGTGGGAAGGACGGGAAGGTTCCGGAGAAACGTCTTCCGCTTATCCGTCCCACCCCTGCCAACCTTTGCGTGAGGTAAATTCTGCATTCTTTTAGGCAACCTCAGGCGTGCGCCAGATCAAACGCAGGGAATCCAGGCGCAGGGGGGCGTCTTTGATGGCGAGACCGAGTTCCGTGATCTGGGACTCGAGCAGGGTGATTTCCTCGTCGCGGATGTGGTTGTTGACTTTTTTCAAATCGAGGAGCCGTTCGATTTCGCGGCGCAAGACGGCTTCCATTCTTTCCACCGCATTTTTGGAAATGGTGCCGGCCCGCTCTGTGGCATGCTGGCGGCTCTTTTCAAGCATGGAGGGAATGAGTTTTTGTTTGATGCGGCTGTTGTCGAGCAGCTTGAAAACTGATCCTGGCTTGAGTTCATCGATGGACGGATTCACCTCGCCGGAAACATCCTCGCCCTTGGGGTCCACCACCACACGCAGCGGAGTGGGGGGGAGAAAGCGGTCGGCATGCAGCGCGGGGGGCGCGACGGGTTCGAGGACATAGACGGCCTCGACAAAGATGGACTGCGCCTCGGCGGCGTTCCAGACGGCGAAGGCGCTGTTGCCCTGACCGGAACCCAGCAATAAATCCATGGCCCCGGTCACAAGGGGATGATCCCAGGTCAGGAAACCGATTTCCTCGCGGCTCAGAGCCTTTCTGCGATCGCAGGTGAGGGTGAGTCCGTCCGCCGGAAGTCCCGGCAGGGCATCGACCGTGAGCTCGGCGGGTTTGGCCAGATAGGTGCGCGGGGAAAGTTCGTCCACCTGCACGCCGAAATGATCGAAAACCCGGAGCAGGTAATTGTCGAGCGAGGCATCCTGATCGAACGCGGCGATCTGCGCCACGATCTGGCCGGCGATGTCCGGACGACAGGAATTCATCTGGAGCAGGCGGTCCTGGCCTTGCGCGAGTTCCTTCGCGATCTGCGCGTGGAAAATTTTTGTATCGGCGATGAGCGCGTCAAGACCGGCATCACGCTCACCCCCGGTGAGACAAGCCTCCAGGCGCCGGCCGAATTTGGCGATGACTTCCCGGCCACCCTCCAGGGATTTTTCAAACGCGTTCAAACCCTCGTGATACCACCGCGCCAGCACCTCTAGATGGCTGCGCTTGGGAAATGGAACATGGATGGAAATAGTTTCCGTCTGACCGATGCGGTCGAGCCGGCCGATGCGCTGCTCCAGCAATTCCGGATTTGAAGGCAGATCGAAGAGGACGAGATAATGGGCGAATTGAAAATTGCGCCCCTCGCTGCCGATCTCGGAGCAGAGCAGGATCTGCGCGCCATCTTCCTCGGCAAACCATGCGGCATTGCGGTCGCGTTGCAGCAGGGTCAGATCCTCATGGAAAAGCCCAAGTTTGAGGTTGAGCCGCGCCCGGAGGGCTTCATCAAGCGCCAGAACTTTTTCCCGCGTGCGACAGATTAAGAGAACCTTGGCGGCGCGTTTTTTTTGCAGGAACGCCACCAGCCAGTCCACCCGGGGATCATTTGCCAGAGAATAGGTTCGCGCCGAAGCCGAGTCGTCCGCCTCGCTTTCCGCGGCCAGTCCATCCGGGACCTCGGCGAGCGGTTCGAGAGACACGCGGCGTTTGGGAAACCCCTTCATCGCCGCCCGGGTGTTGCGGAACATGACCCGCCCGGTGCCGTGCTGATCGACTAATTCCTGAATGAGGGCATCCCTTGCGGAGCCTTCGCTGTTTTTGAGCCCGGCGATGTGCTGTTCCAGCCGCTCCGGATTGGCTTGGCAGAGGGCGCGCAGCGTTTTGAGGTCTGCCGCGGTCAGGGCTTTTTCATCGAGAAGCTTGGCCGCGATTTTTGCGGTCTTCTGATAATCGGCCCGCTCCGCCACAAAGTGTGTGAAGTCGCTGTAGCGGTCGGGATCAAGCAGTCGCAGGCGGGCAAAGTGTCCCTCGGCTCCGAGCTGTTCCGGCGTGGCCGTGAGCAGAATCACGCCGGGCGCGGAGGTGGCCAGCGTTTCGACCACGGCGTATTCCGGACTCGCCTTCCCGGGCGACCATTCCAAGTGATGCGCCTCGTCCACCACCACCAGATCCCATTCCGCCGCCGCCGCCTGCTGGCCGCGTTTTTCGCTCCGGGCCACGAGGGGAAGCGGACAAAGAATGACCTGATCATCGAGGAAGGGATTGGCCCCGGGGTCGCCGGCCTCGATCGCTTGGCAACGGTCCTCGTCAAAAATGCTCACCAGTAGATTGAAGCGGCGCAGGAGTTCGACGAACCATTGATGAACGAGCGGTTCGGGAACCAGAATCAAAATCCGTTTCGCCCGCCCGCTGCGGTGGAGGCGGTGCAGGACCAGACAGGCCTCGATGGTTTTGCCCAATCCCACTTCGTCCGCCAGCAGCACCCGGGGAAGAACGCGCGAGGCCACTTCCTGCGCGATGTAAAGCTGATGGGGAATCAGGTCGATGCGCGCACCGATCAACCCGCGCACCGGCGCGTAACGAATCTGATGCCGGCGGCGCAGGGATTCCAAACGCAAGTCGAACGTCCGGCTCTCATCAACCTGGCCCGCGTAAAGACGCTCCTCGGGTTTGGAAAAACTCAGCGTGTCGGAAAGATCCGTTTCCGGCACCTCCACGCCACCACAGCGATAAATCAGCACGCCGTCGGCGCGGGTTTCGACCGCATCGACCGCGAGGATTTGTCCGTCGTGCGTCTTGATCGTATCGCCCGGGCGGAACTCGACCCGTTTGATCGGAGCGGACCCCGTGGCGTATTGCCGCAGGGTGTTGCTGGCGCGGAAAAGCAGAAAGACCCGGCCCGGGGCCGCATCCACCACCACGCCGACACCCAGTTCGGGTTCGGACTCGCTGATCCATCGCTGACCTTGTTGAAACTTTGCCATTGCCTGAAAACGATTCTCTCCCCCCCGAAGGGTCGAGGGCCAGCCCGAAATCCAAAACTCCACCAGCATGGCGCAATTCGCGATTCTCTGCTAAAGAGAAGGACGATGTTTGAAATCAAACCCCGGGACAAGATGGTCGAGCGTGCGATGCTGGTGGGCGCTTATGGCGACCATGAGCAAAAGGCCGATGCCAAGGACCTGCTGGAAGAACTGGAGGAACTCGTCCGCACCCTGGGCATTCCCGTGGTCGAGCGCATGTTGGTTTACCATCGCGAACCCCATGCGCGCCTGTTGCTCGGCACCGGCAAGGCGGACGAAGTTTGCGCCCGCATCACCGCGGCGCAGTGCGACGTGGTGATTTTTGACAACGAACTGACCCCGGCCCAGCAACGCAATTGGGAAACGCTTTCCAAAGTGACCGTGATCGACCGCCGCGAGATCATTCTCGATATTTTCGGCACCCGCGCCCAAACCCGCGAGGCCAGAATCCAGGTGGACCTGGCCCGCATGGCCTACTCGCTGCCGCGGCTCACCCGGGCCTGGAGCCACCTCGGTCACCAAGGCGGAGGCATCGGAGCCAAGGGCGAAGGCGAGAGCCAGCTCGAACAGGATAAACGCAAAATCCGGGGTCAGATCGACCGGTTGAAAAAGGAACTCCTCGGCGTGCGCAGTTCCCGCGCCACCCAGCGCAAGGATCGCAAACGCGCCCCGGTGCCCAATGCCGCCATCGTCGGCTACACCAATTCCGGCAAATCCTCCCTCTTGCAAAAACTCACCGGCGCGGACGTCCTGGTGGAGGACAAACTCTTTGCCACGCTGGACACGACCACGCGCAAGATCGCCCTGCCCAACAAGCAGCCTCTCCTTCTCACGGACACCGTGGGTTTCATCCGCAAGCTTCCCCACGAACTGGTCGAATCCTTCAACGCCACCCTGGAGGAAGCCGCGCTCTCCGACTTTCTCATTCATCTGCTCGACGCCTCCCATCCCCGGGTGATGGAGTTTTACAACACCACCATGAAAGTGCTCGGCGACCTCGGGGCCGACACCAAGCAGACGCTCGTCGTCTTCAACAAAATGGACAAGGTCGGCGACACCGGCACCCGCGAGGTTTTGCGGAAACATTTTCCCGGCGCGGTCTTTGTCTCGGTCCTCACCGGGGATGGATTCGGCGAATTGGTCGAACGCATTTCGGAGTTCGTCAGCAAAGGCACGCGCGTGGTCGAACTTCTTCTTCCTCTCGATCGCAACGACCTCCTGGCCCGCCTGCATCGCGAAGGAAAAGTGTATCGCACCGACTATGAGGAAGACGGCATCCGCATCCGCGCCACGATTCCGGACCGGGCCATGGAAACGCTCGGCCGGTTTGTGGTGGAACCGCTCCCGGCCATCCAAGGACCGTTGGGGACAACGGTCCCTATCGCAGCTTCTCGCTGAAAAAACGCAACAGCAGGCTCAGGCACACATGGGCCAGCGCCGGATTGTAACGTGGCCCCTCATCCCGCAGGAAGGCATGAGCCGCGTCGAACTCGTGCCATTCAAAATCCCCTCCCGTTTCATTGAGACGCGCGGCAATTTTCTGCCGTCCCTCCAGGGGCACATGCGGATCCTGCCTTCCCCAGACAAAAAGAAACGGAGTCGTGACTCCGGCAAAGCGTTCCAGCGTATCGTCCGATTTTCCCGCACCCAGCGTTCCGGTGTGGATGTCGGTCGGATAAAATGCCGCCACCGCCTGAACCAGCGGATGAAATCCGGCGCGAACCGCCAGGTGTCCGCCGAGACACACGCCAGAACTCCCGATGCGGCCGGTGCAGTTTTTGTGCGATGCGAGAAACTCCGCCACCACCGCCGCATCCTCATCGGAAGAGGCGATCTCCTTGGTGAATTTCAGTTCGTTCCCGCGATCAGACCCCGCCTGGTCATAAGCCAGCACCGTCCCCGCCGGCTCGAACTCGTGATAAACCTCCGGCACCGCGACCAAAAAACCCTGTCCGCTCAAAGCCGCCGCCATGCGACGGATCGGACCCGTGACTTGGAAAATCTCAGAATAGAAAATGACCCCCGGGTAACGTCCGCCGCCCTGCGGAATAAAGAGATGAACCCGCATCGGCCCCCGCGAAGTGGGAAGATCAACAAACGAACCGTCGGTGATGGTCATGATGTGGCTTTGTAGGTATCGCCACTGGTTCCCTCAAGCTTCCGATGAAATGCCAAGACAGGTTTGTCTGCCAACGCCTTGACCGGGAGCACCGGCATCCTGCCTGTGAACCAACACGAACACAGGCAGGATGCCTGTGCTCCTTGTTCTTGCGAATTGTCCTGCATTGACTCCGATTCCTTCCAGGTGCGGCACAAAAAGCTGCACGTTGCGTGGTGAATCTTGCTTGAACAGGGAAGGTCGGAGGCGATCTTCTTCACACCATGAGCCCGGAAACCAACCCGTCCCGTCACGAACGCCGCGAGTTTCTCAAACGTCTCGGCCTGGCCGGCGCGGGATTGTTTTTCGCGGGAAAGACCTTCGCCGATGGGGAGAAATGCCTCCTGGTGCCCCGCCGCAAATTCGGGCGCCACGATTTCACGGTTTCCTCCCTTTGCCTCGGCGGCCACGCCCTGCGCAACGCCAGCGATGAGGAAGCCCAGCAGATGGTGGACACCTCCCTCGCGCTCGGCCTGGATTTTTTTGACAATTCCTGGGACTACCACG
Organism: Chthoniobacter flavus; assembly: GCA_945860745.1. Lineage (GTDB taxonomy): Bacteria > Verrucomicrobiota > Verrucomicrobiia > Chthoniobacterales > Terrimicrobiaceae > CAMASH01. The sequence continues at coordinate 25,832 of CAMASH010000020.1, forward strand.
GCGGACGCTCCGAGGAACTGATGGGCCGGTGCATCAAGGGCAAGCGCGACAAGATCTTTTTGATGACCAAGGTCTGCACCCACGACACGGGCGGACGCAAGGAAGCCATGGACATTCTCGAGCAATCCCTGAAACGCCTCGGCACCGACCACCTCGACCTTTGGCAGGTCCATGCCGTCGCCACCATGTCCCAAGTCGAACGCGCCTTCGCGCCCGGCGGAGTCATCGAGGCCCTCGACGAAGCCCGCAAGCAAGGCAAGGTGCGTTTCGTCGGATTCACCGGCCACACCGAACCCGCCGTCCATCTCGCCATGCTCTCCCATGGCTACCCGTTCGACGCCTGCCAGCTTCCCCTCTCCGCCATCGAGGCCAACTCCAACGCCTTCGTGCGGCGCGTGCTCCCCGAGTTACTCAAACAAAAAATCGCGCCCCTCGGCATGAAATCCCTCGGTGGAAACGCCGACGCCATCCGCGATGGCATCGTCTCTGTGCCGGAAGCCATCACCTATGCGCTTTCGCATCCCGTGGCCACGGTGGTCAGCGGCATGGAATCCCTCTCGCAGCTCCGCGAAAACGCCGGTCTCGCCGCCGCCTTCACCCCGATGCCGGCCGACAGCATGATCACGCTGGAGAAGCGGTGTCTCGCCGCCACCGAATCCAACAAATACCAACCCTACCGCAAATGGATGTCCTATCGCGACGGCGACGCGGCGAAGTATAGCTCGTATGTTTGAACCCGTCGCCCGATAGGGCCGGAATCTTCTCGCCCCGTTTCGTTCCCCTGCTAAATTCGCGCAGGCATGGAACTTTGGTGGCATAGTCTCAATCTCCCCCTGCAAATTTTCTATGGCACGGGCCTGGTCGCTGCCGTCGCCCTGGGCATCGAGGGGCTTTTGACGCTTATCGGCTTTAATCACCACGACATGCCCGACGCCGGCGTGGATCATCCCGACCAGATGGGCATGCTCTCGGTGCGGACCATCACCGGCTTTTTCTTTGGCTTCGGCTGGGCCGGGGTCATTGCCATCAAATCCGGCCTTGGCCTCGCCGCTTCCATTCTCATCGCCTGCGTCGTCGGGGCCGCCTTTCTCTTTGGCCTCTATCTTCTCATGCGCACCCTTTTCTCCCTCCACGCCACCGGCACGCTCGATTATAAAAACGCCATCGGCCAGATCGCGACCGTCTATGTCACCGTCCCACCCGCCCGCGGCGGCGGCGGACAGGTTGAGGTCCTCATTCAAGGCCGACTCCAAACCATTTCCGGCATGACCTCCCACCCCAAGGCCCTCGCCCCGCAGACCAAGGTGAAAGTCACCGGCCTCATCGGTCAGGGCACGCTCGAAGTCGAACCTCTCTAATCCCAAAAACCTCATGATCGAAACTCTCATTCTCGTTATCGGCGCCATCGTCACCTTCTTCGTGGCCGTTGTGGCCTTCGCCTCGCGCTACAAACGCTGCCCCTCCGACAAGATCCTCGTGGTCTACGGCAAAGTCGGCGGCGACAACCTCTCCGCCAAATGCTACCACGGCGGCGCCGCCTTCATCTGGCCCGTCATCCAGGATTACCAATACCTCGACCTCACTCCGATCCCGATCGACATCAAGCTCGAGGGCGCGCTTTCCCAGCAGAACATCCGCGTCAACACGCCCTCCACTTTTATGGTCGGCATCTCGACCGAACCCGGCGTGATGGAAAACGCCGCCGAGCGCATGCTGGGACTCGACCTCAACCAGGTGCAGCAACTCGCCCGCGACATCATCTTCGGCCAGATGCGCGTCGTCATCGCGACCATGCCCATCGAGGAGATCAACACCGACCGCGATAAACTCATCTCCAACATTTCGCTCGGCGTCGAAGTCGAACTCAAAAAAGTCGGCCTCCGTCTCATCAACGTCAACGTCCAGGACATCACCGACGAGTCCGGCTACATCGACGCGCTCGGCAAGGAAGCCGCCGCCCGCGCCATTAACGAGGCCAAAATCAAAGTCGCCCAGCAGGAACGCGACGGCGACATCGGCGCGGCCGAAGCCCAGCGCGACCAGCGCATCCGCGTGGCCGAGGCCAACGCCCGCGCCACCGAGGGCGAAAACCTCTCCGCCGTTCAGATCGCCCAATCCACCGCCAGCCGCCGCGAACGCGAGGCCGAGGCCCTCCGTCTTGCCACCGCCGCCGAAAAAGTGGCCGCCGCCAAATCGCTGGAGGAATCCTACGTCGCGGAAGAACTGGCCGAGCGCCAGCGCGCCAAACGCGACGAAGCCGCCCAGACCGCCACCGTCGTCGTGCAGGCCGAAATCGAACGCCGCAAAATCGAAGTCCTGGCCGAGGCCCAAAAGAGCCAGATCCGCCTCGCGGCCGAAGCCTCCAAGCTGCGGGTCGAACTGGAAGCTGAGGCCGAAAAACGCCGCATCGAACTCACCGCCGAGGCCGACGGCGCCCGCCTCCGCGTGACCAAGCAGGGCGAGGCCGATGGTTTGAAAGCCTACATGGAAGCGCAAGCCCAAGGCACCCTGGCCCAGCTCACCGCGCGCGCGGACGGCTTCCGTGCCATCATCGAAGCCGCCGGCGGAGCCGCCCAGGCCGCCCAGCTCATGGTCACCGAACAATTGCCCAAACTCGTCGAGGAGCAGGTCAAAGCCATCTCCAACCTTAAAATTGATTCCGTCACCGTCTGGGAAAGCGGCAAGGGTAAGGATGGCAAAGGCAGCACCGCCGACTTTCTCTCCAGTCTTGTCGGGTCCCTGCCCCCGCTGCAGGAACTGACCAAAAACGTCGGCGTTCAACTCCCCGATTTCCTTGGCAAAACCATCGAGGAAGCCGCCAAAGCCCCTGGCAAAAAAGCCGCCCCGGAATCCATCCCGCAAAAAGTCCGCTCCTGGCTGCAAAGCCACAAATTGCTTCTCGTCGCTTTCGACTCCGACGAAAACAAACAGATCGACGAGCGCGAGATTGATAACGCCCTGACCATGACCCTGCAATGGGCCGGCATCGTCCGCACCACGCCCGGCGCAAAATGGTTCGTCGCCAGCGATGGCAATGCCATCGGACCGAAAACCTGGAGCGAAATCGAAGCCGCCGCCAAAACGCAAACGAACCTCCTCATCAGCCTCGAAAATACCGACTTCTGGCTCCCCTACGAAGCCGTCGTCCTGGCGAAGTAGCCCTATCATCCAACGGAGGGTTCAGCTCCCGCTGAGCCGCTTAACTTAACCACGGATGACGCGGATAAAGACGGAGAGGAAAAGAACATGCACACCAAGGCGTCTTGATTCGATTATTCCATCATTCTTTTGTTTTCTCTGTGTCTCTCCGTGAAATCCGCGGTTAAAAGTGTCTTTGTCTGATTTCTGTGAAAAACCGCCGCGCTTGATCAAACAAGCTTCCAAGTTTATCACTGCCTGCTTCTCCACGAATCCCATTTTTCCATGCCCATTACCATCGATCTGACCGGCAAGGTCGTCCTGATCACCGGAGCGTCCCAAGGAATCGGTGCCACCATGGCGCGGCGGTTTCATCAGGCCGGGGCCACGGTGTGGATCAACCATCCCGGCTTTGCCCAGACCCAATCCGACGCCGGGGACCTGGCTTCCGACCTGGACGGCAACGCCCATGTCGTGGCCGCTGATGTGGGAAAGCCCGATCAGGTCGAGGCCATGATGCAGCAAATCGCGAGAGACCACGGGGGACTGGATTTTCTCATCAACAATGCCGCCATCCTGCGCGACCGCACGATCGCGCGCATGTCCATCGAGGAATGGCAGAGCGTGATCGATGTGAATCTCTCGGGGGTTTTCTACTGCTGCAAATTCGCGCTGCCGGTCATGCGCGACGGCGGCGCAATCGTCAGCCTGGGCAGCATCGCCGGGATCACGGGTTTTTTCGGTCAGTCGAACTACGCGGCGGCGAAATCCGGGGTGATGTCCATGATGCGCGTGCTGAGTCGCGAAGTGGCCAAGCGCGGCATCCGGGCCAATTCCATCGCTCCGGGCGTGATCGAAACGAGCATGGCGGCCAGCATTCCGGCCGAGGTGCGGGCCGAAATGGTGAAAAATGTGCCGCTGAACCGTTTCGGCCGGCCGGAGGAGATCGCCGACGCGGCGCTGTTCCTGTGTTCACCGCTGGCCGCATACATCACCGGGCAGACTCTTGAAGTGAATGGAGGCTGGCGCGGATGAGAGCCCCGGCGCGCATCCTGTCCGCGCGCGAGGCCATCGCCCTGATCCCCAGCGGCGCCACCGTCGCGGTGGGAGGATTCATCGGGTCGCTGCACCCGGAGTTGCTCACCGCCGAGCTGGAAAAGTGTTTTCTCGAGACCGGCCAGCCCCGGGACCTCACGCTCGTCTATGCGGCCGGTCAGGGCGACCGCGAAAGCCGCGGACTGAACCACCTCGCGCACGAGGGCCTGGTGCGGCGCGTGGTGGGCGGGCATTGGAATCTGGCTCCGCGATTGGGACGCCTGGCTTTAGAAAACCGGATCGAGGCCTACAATCTTCCGCAGGGTGTGGTCTGCACGTTGTTGCGCGAGATCGCGGCCAAACGCCCCGGCGTTTTCACCAAAATCGGGCTCAACACCTTTATCGATCCGCTCCAGACGGGCGGACGCATGAACGCGCGCACGACCGAGCCGCTGGTGAGCCGCATCCAACTCTGCGGCGAAGACTGGCTGTGGTATCACAGCTTCCCCGTCACGGTGGGACTCATCCGGGGCACCACGGCGGACCGGCGCGGGAATATCGCCGTTTCGCGTGAGGGGCTCATCGGCGAAGGACTTCCGATCGCGCAGGCGGCGAAGAATCACGGCGGTATCGTCATCGCGCAGGTCTCCGAAATCGTGGATCGCATCGCCGACCCGAAATCGGTCCGCGTGCCGGGAATTCTGGTCGATGCCATCGTGGTGGCCGAGGCGGGCGAGAGAGCGCAGTGGCAGACTTTTGCCGAACCCTACAACGCGAGCTACACGGAATCGGGCGGTGCCATCCGCGACGTGCCGCCGGCCATGGAATTTTCTGAACGCAAAATCGTGGGACGCCGTGCCCTGCGCGAAATTCCCGCTGGTGCGGTGGTAAATCTCGGCATTGGCATGCCGGAGGCCATCGGAGCGGTGGCGGCCGAAGAAGGAATGCTCGACTCCTTCACCCTCACGGTGGAAAGCGGACCCATCGGCGGCACGCCGGCGGGCGGACTGAGTTTCGGGTGCAGCAGCAATCCGGAGGCCATCATTGATCAACCGTCGCAGTTCGACTACTACGACGGCGGCGGGCTGGATGTGGCCGCGCTCGGCGCGGTGGAGATTGATGCGGCGGGCAACGTCTGTGTGCATCGCGTGGCGGGGCGTTTTGCCGGGGTCGGCGGGTTTCTCAATATTTCGCAAACGGCCCGAAAAGTGATCTTCTGTTGTTCGTTCACGGCTGGCGGACTCGTGGTGGATACCGAAGAGGGACGCCTGCGCATCCGCCAGGAGGGGAGGCATTGCAAGTTTGTCGAGCGGGTGGAGCAGATTACGTTCGACGCCAAGGGGGCCTTGGAAAGAAAACAAGAGATTCTCTACGTGACGGAGCGCGCGGTTTTTCGCCTCACTCCCCGGGGCCTGGAGTTGACAGAACTGGCCGCAGGAATTGATTTCGAGACGCAAGTGGCCGGGCTCATGCCCTTCCGTCCGGCCTGCCCGCGGGTGGGCGTGATGCCCGGGGAATGTTTTCTCCCATGATATGAAATACGAAGAATCCATCTATCTCGTCGCGGCCCGGCGTTCGCCCATCGGGCGTTTCGGCGGAGGCTTGAAGGGACTCAGCGCCGTGGAAATTGCCCGCCAGGTCACCGCCGCCACCCTTGATGCAGGCATGATCGAGGCCACGGAACTCGTCGCCGCCGGCCAGGTCTTGCAAGCCGCCGCCGGGATGAACCCCGCCCGGCAACTCGCGCTCGCCGCGGGAGTCGGGCCGGAGGTTCCCGCCTTTACCGTCAACATCGTCTGCGGTTCCGGACTCAAAGCGGTGGCAGAGATTGCCGCCGCCATCGAACTCGGGGAAATTTCCGCCGGCCTGGCCGTCGGCATGGAATCCATGAGCCAGGCTCCGTTCTATTCCACCTCCCAACGCTGGGGCGCGAAATACGGAGACACAACGCTGCGCGATGCCGTGGCCTTCGACGGACTCACCGATCCCACACTCCAGATCCCCATGGGCGAAACCGCCGAACGCATCGCGGAATCTCTCGCCATTTCCCGCGCGGATCAGGACGCCTACGCGAGCGAAAGCCACCGGCGCGCGGCCGCGGCAAGTTTCGAATCGGAAATCGTCCCGATCAAAGTCCGCGAGGGTCTGATCGAACGCGACGAACACATCCGTCCCGACACCACTGCCGAAAAACTGGCCGCGCTGAAACCGGCCTTTCGCAAAGACGGCTCCGTCACCGCCGGGAATTCCTCCGGCCTCAACGACGGAGCGGCGGTGTTGTTTCTGGCCTCCGGCGCCGCTGTGGCCAAACACGGCTGGATAGCCCTGGCCAGAATCACCGGCTCCACCATTTGCGGATGCGATCCCGCCATGATGGGACTGGGACCGGTCGAGGCCGTAAAACGTCTGCTGCGCGAGATCGGGTGGACTGTCGCAGAGGTGGACACGTTCGAGTTAAACGAGGCTTTTGCCGCGCAAGCGCTAGGCTGCATCCGGCAACTCGGACTCGATCCGGAAAAAGTGAACCCGCGCGGAGGCGCCATCGCTCTGGGCCACCCTATCGGGTGCAGCGGAGCCAGGGTGTTGACCAGTCTGCTGCACGGTCTTCAGGCAAGAAATCTCCGGCGCGGTATCGCCACCCTCTGCATCGGCGGCGGCATGGGTATTGCTTTGGCGGTGGAACGGGAAGCTCCCTGAATTTCACCGGGGTCGCACCCGTCCCGGGGCCGAAACGCTTTCCGCGCCGGAAGAAACGGTGCAGGCAATGAGGAGGCAGGCTGCGGCGAGAAGTTCTAAGCCGCGTTGGGGATGTTTCAGGGGCATAGCGACATGATTGCGCGTGGTGCCGTGGGAAACGCCGCGCGACCACGCGCAGGGGCGAATGCTGGGCACACTCACCACGGTGCACTCAATTTTAGCGATGCGACTGAGGGGGAAGTTGCTTTTCATTGGAGCAAGGCTTTCTTTAACTGGACTGGTAACTGGTAGGAATTTGCTTATGGGCGCTGGGCAGATCTGCGCGGCGGGCAGATGTTTCTGACGCTGCGCGGATCATTCAGATAGTTCTCCACATACCAAGGCTACCGGCGCCACGCCCCGGTAGCAGCCGCCCCGGTCCCGCACAACAGAGCCGTCAATAGAAGCAGCAAGCCAAACGCAAACGATTCCCAAATCCTCCGAATCTCAACGGCCGTTCTCAGATTCATGGCTTCTCCGTTCCCGTTGGTGTGCCGTCCAGTGCCAACAGTTGCTTGATCGCCGTCACGGCCGTATTCACCATCCGCTCGCCTGCGTCGCCGGAGAGGAAGCTGCACCGGTTGACGTCTGCCCCGTAGCCGCCCTCTTTGACGGCCTGGACCGTCGGCACATAAATAAGAAAAGGCGAGCCAGCGCCACAATAGGCAACCCCAAGGAGAAACGTGCTGGCGAGTGGAGATTTTGCGACCAGATCGAGTTGGTGCTGAATGAACGGTTCCCCGGGAATGGTCACCAGCGCCAGCTCGCCGTTGATCACCGCCGTCATGACACACGCCTCCGTAACCTTGTCACCGTTCCGGTGTGGCAGCTTTACCAAGTCCTCTTTCACCCTGATAGACGAACTCCTCGCATCTTGCCGTGATTTCAGGGTTCTTGCGACGCGCAGGGCGCCCTTTCCGAGGGAGATTCCGGCTTGCCGCATCAGGTTAAAGCCATGCTCATCCTTCAAGCGCATGTCGTAAGGATCCTGATCGCCTTCCGCACCCTGAAGGAACATGGCCATGCAATCGCTGCCCAGTTCCTGCTCCACATAGTCAACCATGGCGCCGGGAAAATCCCGGGAAAGAACCCCGGACCCCATCATCCCAACGGGATGACAGGCATAGTTGACCAGGAACGCCCGCGGGTTGCCCGACCGATCGTTTACCTGCATGACCCCCACCGTCGGGTCAATGGGTTTGGTCGGCAGTCGCTTCGGGTTATCCCACATATCGGTGACTTTTCCATCGGCGCCGACAAGTCGCCGGTTGTGCGCCATATACGCGCTCTCAAAAGCCCCCCGCCCTGCCACAATCTGCGCCGGAAAGAGATTTGCGCTGGCCTCGCCGATCGCGGCGACGATCTTTGCCTCTGTCGCGGCATACCATGGATCCTCCGACAACCCAACCCAATCCACGGTCACTCCGGGGTCGTCCTGGACATAGTCCCAACCCCAGGACTGTGCTGCGCCGGTCGGGCACAGGCCCCTGGGTATCATCGAGGAGTGGGTGTGTGTGCTGCTGAGGATTACGTGATCTACCCCCCATTTCTCCTTGGCTTCCTTGATCACTTTTTCTGAAGAAAAGAGAATCAGGTCCAGGGAGACGATCGCGAGGGAAGTCTCGGCGTTCTTGAGCACCAGCACCCGTGCGAAGATGGGATCATGGATGTTGGCGGGGGGCGTCTTCTTGCCACCGGCGACAGCCGGTGGATCCGGCAGGCGCCAGGACTCGTCTTTAGCAGATATGAACGCCTCGTCCGGAGTAATATCCACTTTGGATGTTCCCGCCAATAGCATGCCTGGCTCGGCGCAAGCGTTTGTTCCCATTCCGATAATCATTGCCCCTATTAGTTTTCTCATTTGAATGGTGATTAGTTTCCTCATTTGCTGATAGGAAATCGCTTTCCGGCCCTCCGGGGCGTTGGCCCGGAGTTTGAAGCTGGAAGCGGTGATTTCCATGCCCGGACGCTTCCAAATGGGGCTTTGAGAGTCAAGCGCCCGGCATTTTGTGGTTCAGGGCGGGTCGCAGGAACATTCGCACCGCTCTGGCTAGCCTGCCCAAGGTTGACGCGACCTCAGAAAACACCGACAATGAGACTCGCAATGCAAGCAATAACGTTCCAAGTCAGCCAGAATGGAGAAATCACCGGCGAGCGCAATCTGACCCCCGACGAGATTCGCGCTTCGCGAGAACAATTCTCGGAAGAATTCAACGAAGACTGTTCCCTGAAACATTTCGATTTCCTGAAACATAGCAGTCTATCCGAATCTACAGCGCGGAAATAGCCGCCGTCAACGCGGGCATTAAGCCGCTTTTCCACGATCAACTCTTCCCCAGGAAAAGTCCGGGCGCAAAAACTCACTGAGTGGGAGGCCGGGCTGTCCGCCGAGGCGCAAGCCCAAGCCCGCGCGATCCTGGCTGCCTCCCGTGCCATTTTCACCGCCCAAGGAACCACCTCCCGCTTGCGATCAGGGCTGAACAACAACTCCGACCGAGCCGGCGAGATCGAGGTTATTGGTTCCTCCGGCTCCGTTATTCTGAATGGTGTTGTCTTTGAGATAGGTGCCTGCGCAGTTCCCGATGGCACGGACGCCCACCAGGGAATTGTCCTCAATGTGACTTTTGATCACCCGGTTCTTTTGCGAAGAAGTGATCAACAGGCCGGATCCGGTGTTCGACCGAATGCCAACATGGAAAGCGGCCGACTTTCCACCGATCGTGGTGGCGCTGCTTCCCGCATCGAGCAGAATTCCGCCGAGGCCATTCGGCATCACCACGCCCAGCCACGCTCCCTCGCCCACCGTCGTATTGAAAATCGTGTTGTTGTTGGCCGACTCCATCACGACGATGCCCTGCTTCGTGTTGCCGGCAACGAAGACCCGGGGTTCCACCGATAACTGAAATCCCCCGATGGCATTCTTATGGGCTTTGCCCCGGATCACGATGCCGTTGCCCTGGTTGGGAATTGGGGCGGAGATGGTGGTATTGGTCCCCACGGAGGTATCCGTGATCTGCACGCCGCTGGCCTTCCCGCCGATTTCGATGCCATTGCCGAGATTGCCCGACACGATGCAGGTCCGGATCGTGTTGTTGCCTCCCGTCGAGGTGATCAGAACACCGTTACCGCCATTGGGAGAGGCAAATTCCTGGAACGCGCCAATACCGGTAAATGAGTTAAAGGAGATGAAGTTCTTGACCGTATCGCGGACCTCAATCCCGTTCTGCGAATTTCCCGCAATCACATTGCCCAAGGGAATGACGCCTCCCACCTGCACCTGCCGCGAGTTGCCGGCCGCGAGAAGTCCGTTGCCACCATTGGGCACCGACGTGGCGTTGTCCGCCCCCATGCCAAGGAAGTTGCCCTGGATGGTCGTAGTGATGGAGTCTTTCACGCTGACCCCGTGGCCGGCGTTCCCGGCGATCACGTTGTAAAACACGAAGGGGTTTTGCGGGGTGGTGCAGCCAGCAAGGGTATTGTTGTTGGTGGTGTCCAGAGCGACGCCATCGCGTTGGTTGGCGAGCGCACTCGTTCCGGTGAAATCCGTGCCGATATAATTGCCACTCAGGGTGTTGTAAGACGACTCATCAATAAGCCAAACACCGTGGCCCAAATTTCCGGAAATCAGATTCCCCTGAACCGGACGCTGAAACACGGCATTGGCGGGATTCTTGCTGCCGGTTGGATTATTCCACGCGGCCACGCGTCCGCCGATGAGGTTTCCGACCGATTTCCGGGCCAGCGCGATGCCATTCCGCCGATTGCCATAGGCGGGATTTGTGCTCCCGGCTGGATCGGTGCCGATATAATTCATCGCAATCACATTGCCGCGGGATCCGGCCACGGTGATGCCATTCCCTCCGTTGCCACTGATGACATTGGATAACTGGAAGGCGATTTCCAGAGTCGCTTGGTAGGCAAAAGTGGTCGGTCCGATGACCAAGCCGACCACTTGATTCCCATAGACGGAATTCGCGCTGGTGACGCTGTCCGGCGTCGCGGGATAATTCAAATCCACCCATGTCCCCTGATCGAAGGTGCCATTGGAGTTGCGGGTGACCGTGACCCACGATCCCTGCGCGGCATTGGTGCTGCCGGCCTGGATCGAGTCGGCGACCAGGTTGTAAACCCCGGGTTCCGTGCTGCTGATCCCCTCGAAGTGGGTGATGAAATTGACCCCGGCCGGTCCGTTCGGATAATCGAAGGATTTCCAGTTCGAAAACGTGTCGGTCGCGGCGTCATAGTCGACCAGAAACGCCTTGCCCAGCGTCAGCGGCTTCGATTGATCTTGCAGATTGTCTGTCGTCACCGGGCTGTGACCGCCGCAAATCGTGTATTTGCTCTGCCCGTTATGCCAGATGCCATACGCCGTGTTGCTGCGGGAATTTGGATAGACAACGTTGGCCACAAACGTATTCGTCGTCAGATTGTAAATGTAGGCCTTCCCCGCTCCGATCGGCACGGAGACGTTTCCGATTTTGATCGGTCCGTCCGCATTCCCGACGGCCAGTTCGCCCATGGCACTGTGCGTGTATTGGTAGGTCGCTCCCGGATAATCAATCGTGCGGAAAGTTCCCCCGGATGGCAGCTGACCCACGGTTCCCTCCCAGACGAATCCGTAATTGTAGGCCATGGTATTGCTCTTTCGAAAGATGCCGACCAGACGCACGGCGCCCCCGGGGAGATTGTCGGGTCCATAGACGCTCGTGGCAATAGTGGTGGAACCGGGAAATTGCACAAGATAGCTGGCCCCTCCGCCATCAATCGGGCCGGTGTAAAGCAGCCCCGAGGTGCCGGACGAACCGCAAATCAGATACTCCCCGGCGGTGGTCCCGGAATTGCGGATCCCCTGCCAGGCACTGACCGGCTGAACCGTGAAGTCGAGGGAATTCGCGGTGTCAAAATATTTGATGTCTGCCGCAGGATTCGTGTTGCCGATGAGGTTCTCGTTCGAGGGCGTGCGGATATAAATGCCGTCGCCGCGGTTCCCGTTGACCGTCCCATTGGGCTGAACCCCGATGTAATTCCCTGCAACCGTGACCTTTGAAGCCATTAGGGTTATGCCGGCACCGCCGGAGTTGACCAGCGAGAGCGATTTGATCGCGGAGCCAGGAGCGGTTTGGTCCACGACGAAGCCCGAATTCCCATTGAAATTCACCAACACGGTGGGTGTTCCCGAAAAACCGGGCGCGGTGGTTCCGTCAATGGTCGTTGTGCGCAGGATGCTCGGCAGCGGACTGGAAAGAATAATGGTCCCGCTGGTGGAAAAGGCAACCGTGCTGCCTTTGTTTGTGTTCGCGGACGAAATCGCGTTTCGAAGAGATCCCGTTCCAGAGTTGTTGGTATTTGTCACCGTGAAGGTGGCAGCCAAGGCGCCTGTGGCAAAGAGGGCGAATGGCAGGGCGAATCCGAAAAGGAGTTTTTTCATAAGAGAAGTGAATTTGGATGCGGGCTGACGTCCGCACCGTTGCGATGAGAGTATCACCCACGGCACCAAACTGACTAGCGATTTCATCGCAAAGGGAGGTCAGGCGAGACCGCTTGGGGAAGTTAAGGCCCACAGATTCCACTTTGCTGCCATCCATTCCGATCCTGCGTCCAGTATTGACCCGCTTCCACTCACCCCATTTCCCCGGGGGAGGCGTCCGGTCAGTTTTCGAATGATTTAGAAAAACCGCGAAGGGTTGAGAAAAGATGCGGAATTGAAAAATGCCAGGGCAGATGTTTTGAAAAGTGTCAGTGATTCATGACCGACCCGAATGGCGAACTTAAGCTCCAACGGGGCTCAATCCCCTAGCCCTGGGTTGCGGAGCTACCCAGGGATCTCGAGGAAAAAGAACGATCTGCCCTGCAAGGGCGGCATCCCAAAACGCCCTGAAGTTCGTGCCATTCGGGCCAGACCACCATGTCCACCCCCTCCCGGGCGTAAGCTTCGAAGCCGTCCTCGAATCCCATGTCGTAGCAGATGAGCATGCCGATGCGCCCGAAGTCGGTGTCGAACACGGGAAACTCTGTCCCGGGTCGCTTGCCGCCCTCCACGCTGTTGCCGTCCGCGGCCGAGAGGCAAAAAACCTTGCGGTAAATGCCGGCCACTTTGCCCTGACGGTCAAAGAGGACGGTGGCGTTGCTGACCGTGCCGTCGTCTTCGCTCAGGTTGAACGACACCACCAAGTAAGCGTGATGTTCGCGGGCCTTCGCCCCGAGGCTGCGGCGGACGGTTTCGTCGAGTTTGACCGATCGATCGGCCAGGGTGCCGGAGCGCCGGTTGATGAACGCATGAGGGTCAGACCTTATTATTGTCATATTGCTTTCCGTCTCTGGTGCAGCAAAAACGAAACATATCTCCAGGACCCCATGTGAAGCGCCGAGGCTATCCCGCGGAGAGTCACGGGCGTCTCCCGATGAAGTCGTTCGGCCAATCGAACCTTCACAGGATCTCCCTTGCGCATCGCGCAAAGATTTTCCCGCGTGCAATTTGCACCGCTGAAGCTCCTCCGTAATCATCTTCGACGCCCGGACCTCCATCGCTTCACCCACCTGCTGCGGATCATGATTCTCGTTTGAGCTTTCCGTCATCCGATCCTGAAGACGGCCGAGGAAATCCTCTCCCCCCAGTCTCCATCGCCGCCTGAGCGTCTGCCGGAACTCCGCGCCGTCCTCATCCCGCCTTGCCTCCATGCGTTGCGACAGCTCCCTCCGGGCCGCCGCCGTGTCTCGCTGGATGCCATGTTCTCCGAGCAGGCGGTCGAGTCTGTGAGACTCTTCACCTTCAAGGGCTCGCGGCCTTTGCCGCGGCCAAGCCGCTCAACCAGGCACCATGAAGGGTTGAGGGGTACAGTGATGATGTCGCTTCGCCCGCGAAGAAGATCCTGCCGTCGACGGGCTTGGCAAGGTTCGTTCGATCTTTCGGCGAGGCCCCGATGCCCATGTAGGAATAGGCACCAAGTGAAAACGGATCCCGCCCCCACCGGCTCACCCGAACGGCACGCGGTTGCGGGATGGATCTTCCCAGAATCGCGGATAGGCTTGCCACAGCCTCCGCGGTGACTTGCTGGTCGGATTTCGCCTCGAGCCCTGCGGCAAAATCTCCCACATTGAAGCCCACCAGTGCAGGGTCTTTGGTGAAGGGATAGAGGTTCACCCACTCCGCCCATTGGTTGGGCACGGTCCCACCGAACCAGTCGAAAAGATGCAGATCCGCAGGCCAGAAAACCGAGTCAAAAAGTAACGCGGTCTTCTGCAACAGCCCCATGCCCAGCCGGCGAATAGCCATCAGTTTATCGGCAGGGAGTGCGGGCGAGAATCGAACGGCCCCGGATTTCAACACACCCAACGGAAGAGTGATGATGACCCTGGGAGCTTGAAATATCCCTCCATCACGAGTCGTCACCTCGACGCTTCCTGCTTTTGTCGTCACAGCGGCAACGGCTTTTCCGAACAAAATCTCCAAGCCCACTGACGCAGTAGCAGCAATGCGGGAAAATCCTTCGAGGACAACCGCGTCACCTCCCGGCAGTTCATCACCCTCATCCCACCACCACGCTGAGAGCTTTTCGACCGGGGCCGCATATTCGTGCTCGATCGCAACATGTGCCGCCCGACGCGCATTGGTGATCTGCGCCGGACTCAACTTCAATATCTTCTCCGCCGCCGTGAAGCTCGCTGCGAGGCTGGCGTCGCTGTCGAGTTTCTCCGCCCAGTTGGCCGCTGATCCTACCACCCTGTCGAAAGTCTGCTGGATGCTGACGAGTTCGGAATCGCTTATGGTAACTCCCCCCGCCTTGAAGGTCTCCGAGCGGTCGTAGTCGAATGGCCTCGTGGTGAGTGAGGAGGCGCTAGCCAGCGTCGTCAGCGGATTCCCGCGCACACCATGGATCCACCCAGCTCCCATTTCCACAGGTCGGAGTCCCGGCCAGGAATTATCGGACCACGCCCTCCCGCCAATGCGATTTCTTGCCTCAAGAACGATGACTTTCGCATTGGCCGCCCGGAGGGCCTTTGCCGCCGCCAGCCCAGCAAATCCAGCGCCAATGACCAAACAATCCGCCCTGCGAACGGATGCAGCACCGGCCAGCGAAGGAAAGGCAACGGTCGCCGCGGCTAAGGCGCCGCGTTCCAGAAACCGTCGTCGCGTCAACATTTCCAAAGATTGGCATAACCGAATCAGATAGCAATTGCGAAACTTTACAGATTCTGGGCTCGCTCGACGCGACCCATATCACAAGAAAAGGGGTTGCTAGAATCAGCGGGAAGGCCGGAAGCGGTCAGTCATGTAATATTGCTCTTCACTGCCACAAACTGCGATCCAGCGTCCGGTATTGGCTCGATTCGACTGACCCCATTCTCGTTGGGAAGTTGTCCGGTCGGTGGTCAATTAAATGCGGGAAACCGCGAAGGTTTGAGGAAAACTGCCAGAACAGAGGTTTTGAAAAATGTCATCAATCCATGACCGACCCCTTCAGCGTTCGGGACTGACCGCTCATACTTACGGCGGATGAGCTTTCAACGCGCCGGACGGTGTGATTGATTGGGGGAATGCCTGACCAGTCATCTGCCAG
This sequence comes from Chthoniobacter flavus, assembly GCA_945860745.1. Lineage (GTDB taxonomy): Bacteria > Verrucomicrobiota > Verrucomicrobiia > Chthoniobacterales > Terrimicrobiaceae > CAMASH01. The sequence goes on from CAMASH010000020.1 coordinate 41,299, forward strand.
TTGTCCACCGAAGCGATCTGCTTTGGACTGGATGGGGCCCGGCGTGATCATGGCCGCGAGCGGAATCGGTGCGAGCGACATCGTTTCTGCCACGGTGGGTGGCGCGACCCACGGGTTGTCGCTGCTTTGGGCGCTGCTTATTGGCGCGTTTTTTAAGTTTGTTCTGAGCGAAGGCGTCGCCCGCTGGCAACTGGCGACCGGATCGACCACGATGGAGGGCTGGGCAGAACATCTTCCGCGATGGGTGATGAGTTTGTTCGCCGGCTACATCGTGCTGTGGGCGGCGGCAGTCAGCGGAGCACTGGTTAGTGGTTGCGGGTTGGCGATTAGCAACATCACCGGCGGTTTCGTGCAGCAATCGTGGGGTGGATTTCTTCTCGCCGGGGTTGCGTTTTTCCTGATTTGGACGACCCATGCGCGATGGCTGGCGGGGGTGATGAAACCTCTGATCATCGTGATGTTCGTGAGCATTGTGGCATGTGCAGCGCTTACCTTTCAGGACCCCCTGGCGGTGATGCACGGACTCATCGTCCCAACCATCCCAAGGGGGGGGGCCAACACCGTGCTCTCGCTTATCGGCGGAGTTGGCGGTTCCCTAACCTTGTTGAGCTACAATTATCTGCTTCGTCACGAGGGATTAGTGGCGCCGGGAGATCTCCGGGCGGTGCGCTGGGATCTCGCCGTGGCTTATGCTTTTACGGTGGTTTTCGGGATTTCCGTGATGCTCATTGCCAACCGGGTTTTTTATTCGGCAGGCATCGCAATCACTGATCGCGAGGCAATCTCGCGCATGGCCGGTGCGCTGGAGGCATTTACCGGGCGGATTGGATTTTTTGTCTATTCGATTGGATTTTTAGCAGCAGTTGTAGCCTCACTGTTTGGTGTCTGGCAGACCATACCGACCGTAATTTCCGACTGTTTTGGGCTGCTGCGCCGGGTGCCGCGGGATCGGCGCGAGGCGGCGGCCCGGCCGGGTGCTCCCGGCTATCGGAAGGCACTGGTCTTTATGGCGATTTCGTCGGTTCCGTTCGTGTTACTCGGCAAACCGCTGGTGGTCATCATAGCATTTACTGTCCTCGGCAGCTTTTTCATCCCATTCCTTGCCGCAACACTGCTCTATCTGAACATTCGGGCGCCAATTCCCGAATCTCTGCTGAAAAACCGACAGGCGACCAATTTTCTTCTCGGGCTCATCGTGCTCCTCTTTTTGGTGGTCGGCGCATGGGAGATCGCAGACTTTTTCCCTGGCTGAGGATTTTATTCGGGCTGTCGCGGCGGGAGCTTTACTCTCAAGGCCCGTTCTGGCAGTTTTTTCGCTTGAAAACACTTCCAGCTTCAAACTCCGGGCCGATGCTCCGGAGAGTCGAAAGCGATTTCCTATCAGCAGCCCTCGTGAGACGCAACGCCTTACGGTTTCTGCTTGGAGTTCTACTGCTGGCGATCTCCGGCAGAGTTTATTCCCAAACAACAACCTGGGACAGCATGCTCACCGGTTCCCAGTGGTATGTGCCGACTCAGAATTTGCTGGCCTACATCACAACCACATCGGATTTGACCCAGAATGTTCAAATCGGGGATCAAACACTCTGGTATATCACCAATTGCGTGGGTGGAGTTTTCACGGGGACGTCTTCGCAATCGCTCACGACCCCCATATCTGGGGGAACAACCGATACGGCAACCGGCACGGTAATGAACGGAGTGATCAATAGTGCCGGACAGGTTCAGATCAATTTCACCGAGACAAACGGGGATGTGACGATAGCGCTTGGCAACTATCGCAGCGAGAGCGGGACAAATCTGATCGAGATGCAAATGTTTTCGCAGGAAGTCTCCGGCGAAAACGTCACACATTGGGCCTACATGGCTCCCTTTACAGGCTCCGCTTACCCTCCGACCACCCCGACAAACCCGGCCCTTTTATCAACGGCTTGGGAATGGATGCAGGGGACGTCGTGGAATTTAACAGACCCTGATCTCTTTGGGTCAAATGGAAGCGGCGTCTTCTCTATCAGCACTTACAACAGCGGTTACTTTTATGGTTCTGGAACAAGCGCCGGCAGCGCTTATACGCTGATTGGATCCGCGACCCCAGAGGGGAATCTGATTTTGGGACTTATCGATAAAACCAGCAGCGCGAGGACCAGTCTCTTCGGAACCATTACCGGCACTGCTTCGAGCGCCTCAATGTCGTTAAGTAATTACACGACGCTTGGCATAACTTCCGGCCCGCCAATTGCCACTGCCAATGTTATCTCCGACCAGAGTGCCAACCTCTATGTCACAAGCGGAACCGCACTCTCCCTTGCGAGCGGCACAAGCAGTTACGCCTACACCTATGTTGGCAATTCAGCCAATGACTCCAATAATGCCCTCACGATCACGAATGACAATACCCTGCTGGCCAATTCCCAAAATCTCTATGTGGGAAATCTGGGATCGGGCAACACGATGACGATCACCAACGGGGCCGTTGTGGCCGACAGATCAGGGTTTGTCGGATACGATTCATCCTCCTCGAACAACTCGGTTCAGGTGACGGGAAGCAACTCAGTCTGGCGGAACAGCGCAGACCTCTACGTGGGTTACAGTGGAAGCAATAATAGCCTGATGATTACGAGCGGTGCCCAGGTGGTTGCTTCCAACACCTACATCAGTTCATTCGGAGGATCCGCCAATTCGGTGCAGATCTCGGACACGGGATCCATCTTATCAAACAGCGGGTCGATTTGGGTTGGAGCTTCCCCGATTGCAGGTGTTGTGGGAACGGGAACGTTGACAGTCACTTCGGGAGCGACCCTGAGCGCGGCAAATCTCATCATCTCCGGTGCCACCAACTCGGTCGGCACGGTGGAAATCGGGCTCAAGGGAGGCTCCGATTCCAACATGACCCTCAATATTCCTCTCATAACCTTCGGCGAGGGAACGGGGAGTCTCGGCCTCAACCAGTCCGACACCCTGACGATTAGGGGTTCGATCCAAGGGGCGACGGGCACGAATTCCTACGCCATGATCCAGCAGTATGGGAGCGGCACTACAATTTTGACCGGGACCAGTCATACGGGGTTGGGTTACCGTGTCGACGGTGGTCAGTTGATGGTGGACGGAGGAATCTTCGATATTTACCTCATCAGCGCCATCGCGCCCAACGAGTTGGGAGGTCCTCGGACCGTTACCGTCGGAAATAAGAACAGCGGCATCTCCCTCGTGGTGAAGAACGGTGGAGAGGTGCACTCTTTTGCTACGATTATTGGAACGGACCTTCAAAAGAACTCTGCCGCCCTGACCACTTCCGCGAACAATTGGGCTCTCATCACCGATCCGGGAAGCAAACTCATTGCGGGGGCACTCCAGGTTGGCAATGTCAGCAGTGGCAACAGTCTCACGATTAGCAACGGTGCGACTGTCTCTTCAACGCTCTCCACAAGCATCGGCATCTCCGGATCCAATAACAGCGTTACCGTCACCGGCACGGGATCGTTGCTTACCAACACGGGATCCCTTATCGTTGGAACCTACAGCCAAAGTTATGACTCATCCGCCAATTCGCTGCTCGTGTCCAACGGTGGCAGCGTGACGAGCGGCTCGGCAACCATTGGAAATACTACGAACTCCTTCGGTAATTCGGTGACGGTTTCCGGATCGGGATCTTTGTGGACGAATAGCGGGGATGTGATCCTTGGTAATGGGGGATCAAGCAACAGCCTGACTATTGCAAATGGAGGAGGGATGGTGAGTTCCAACTTCTTCATCAGCTACACAAATACCTCTTCCGATAACTCTGTGCTTGTGACTGGCTCAAGCGGAAACTCCTCGACGTTGAGCAACACCGGGACACTCTCGATCGGTTTCGCGGGTAGCGGATCGCTCACTGTTGCGGATGGAGCTCTTGTTGTTGCCTCAGGCGGCATCACGATCGCCTCTCAAGCCGGTGCCGTCGGCACGCTGAACGTCACCGGCGGTCTTGTCACCAACTCATCCGGCATTCTCGGCTCCGGCACCGGCAGTTTCGGCACGGCCACGGCGAGCAGCGGCACGTGGGCCAATAGCGGCGATCTCACCGTCGGCGGAAGCGGCACTGGCACGCTCACCATGTCGGGCGGCCTTGTGTCTGTCGGCGGCACGCTCTCGCAGGGCAGCTACGGCACGATCAATCTGAATTCCGGCGGCACGCTCCAGATCGGCGTCGGGGGGGCGAGCGGCGATCTCGCATCCGATCTCACCAACAACGGCACGCTGATCTTCAACCGTTCCGATGCCTCGACCTACTCAGGCGTCATCAGCGGCACGGGCGCGTTCACGAAGCAGGGCGGCGGCACGCTCACGCTCGCCGGAGCGAATTCCTATTCTGGCCTTACCAGGATCTCCGGCGGTGCGCTGGCCCTCTCCGGCACGGGCTCGGTCGGCACCGGCGGCCTCTCGCTCGGCACCGGCGGCAACTTTGACCTCACCGCCCTGACGTCAGGCACCTCTGCGCTGGCCGGGAACCTGATCGGGTCCGGAACGCTCTCCGGCAATGGCAAGACGCTGGCTGTGAGCGGATCGTTTCTGCCGGGCAATTCACCCGGCACCGTCATGGTTGATACGGGCTTCCTGCTTGACCTGTCCGGTGCGACGGGCACCGCGTTTGAAATCACCAGCCCACTCTTCACGGCAGGAAGCTACGACCTCGTGGACGGCGCCGGCAGCGTGACCTTCGGCGGCTCGCTCAACCTCCTCTTTAGTGGTGGAATTTTCGCCAACAACGCGAATGTGCTGCAACTGTTCACCAACGCCGGCGGATTCGCCGGAGATTTCGCGTCGGTCTCTTCCACCGGCTTGTCATTGGGACAGACCGCCACGTTTAATGCCGCCACCGGCTTCATCACCATCGTTCCCGAGCCCACCACCGCCGCCCTTGTCGCCCTCGGCGCAGGCCTGGTCGGGTTCAGGCAGCGCCGCAAGCGCCGCACGGCCTGAGCGGTTGACACCGGTCTTTGCGGAAAACTGACCCCCTGTTTTTCATACAGGACGCCCTCGCATTGTAGTCACAAAAATCATGTTGAAAAAAAGGGTCAGTCCAACATGAAAAAAGGGTCAGTCCAACATGTTGACATATATTTAGTATGGCGCCCTATTGCTCTTAGGTCGCGGCAGATTCGGATTGAGTATGAGGGAGCGATTTATCATGTCCTGAATCGCGGAGACCGCCGGGAGAAAATATTTCCTGATGACAAGGACCGGCAGACGTTTTTGAAAACGCTGGGGGAAGTTTGCCTGCGCGCTGGTTGGAGGGTTCCTGCCTATTTTCTGATGGGGAACCATTTTCACCTCGCCATTGAAACCCCACAACCGACGCTGGTCCTTGGAATGAAGTGGTTCCTTGGCACCTACAGGCAGCGATTTAACGCACGGCATCGGATGTGGGGATTTGTTCCAGGGGAGAGACAAGGCGATTGCAGGGGATTCCGACGAGCCGGAATACGCGCGGGTGGTGAGCAATTATATCCACTTGAACCCGGCACGGGCTGGGATGTTGGAGGGTGAGAACCCTGCGCTGATGGAATATCGGTGGAGCGGTTTTCCAGAGATCGGCAAGGCGAGGGAACTGCCGCCGTGCTTGGATGGGGAGTCGGTGCTGCGGTGGCACCATTGGAAGATCGGAAGAAGCCAGGATCGAAGGGACTATGGGGACTACCTGCAAAAGCGGGCGATGGAGTGTTTGTCTGAAAAGACGAGAAAATGGCAGGAGGAGGAGGGGAAGCCGCTTCGGCGGGGGTGGTTCATTGGAAGTGGGGATTTCCGGGAGCGACTGGAGCAAATGGCTTCGATGGTGGTGGGAAAGTGGAAGCGCAAATCCTTTCACGGGGAGGTTCTCAATGCGCACGACGAGGGGGAGGCCCGGCGACTTTTGGAGCGGGCGGTCAATTGTCTGGGGATCGAACTGAAAGCCGTGGAGGCGATGAGGAAGAGTGATGTCCGCAAGCGGGCATTGGCCTGGCTGTTGAAATCGAATACGGTGGTGGCAGATGAGTGGGTGGGCCAAAATCCGGGAATGGGAGATCGCCGCAATATCAGCCGCGCCGTAGGCCGATTCCGGAGAAGGAAAGAAAAGCCAGTGGTTGAATTGATCAAAAAGCTCGCCCTCACCGTCCTCATGCGCAAACTCATCCTCCTCGTTAACCGCCTCTTAAAAAACCCAAACTTTTCCCTTGCGAGTTAAGACAGTTGCTGACCCCTATTCTGACCCGAATGGCACTAAGTTCAGACATCCTGGTCTCGTCCTGACGGGATTGCGGCGATCGGAAAGTAACTTGGCGTATTTTTTCTAATTTGGCGGAATGGAAGTTGAGGCTTTTTGGGTGGTGAGGGAGGGTAGATCGAGGGAGTGCGACTTCTCCGAGACCACACTATGCCACAGTTATTATTCGCAGGATTTCCCGAGGGAGCACTTCGGATCAACGCGGCGCTGAGCATCCTCAAGAAAGGGGGCCACGTGACCTATTTTCTTGGAGGTGACAACTTTTTTGCACACGCCGAGTTAGAGCAATGCGGACAACGCTTTGCTATCGCCACGCTCATTGACAACGGCCATACGAAAGCCTCTGAGGTCGCGGCATCAGAGCTTGGGATACCTTATCGCACGCTCATGAACTGGACGCGGCAGCTGGCGCAAAAGGGAGGAGGATCCTTCTATGTGCCGAGAGCCCCGCGTGGCAGCACGGTATTGACTGAGGAAAAAGGAAAACACGCTGACCGTTCGCGTCCACCGCATGGCTTCTCCCGCGCATGACAAGGCGATCTCAGCACTGCTAAGCGACCTCACAAAATCCGCGTTTTTCCACCCTCAAACCGGGGCGCAATTGATCTACGAATTGGCCTGATTT
>CAMASH010000021.1 GCA_945860745.1 Chthoniobacter flavus
ATGGGCTACCATTACCACATGCTCCTTGAAACCCCGGAGCCGAACCTTTCGACCGGGATGCAGTGGCTGCAGTCCACCTACACAATCCGGCACAACGTGAAGCACCGGTTGCGGGGCCATTTGTTCCAAGGACGTTACAAAGCGATCCCAGTGGACGGGGAGACGGGACATATTTCCGCACGGTGAGCGATTACATTCACCTGAATCCGGCTGGCTCTCGAAAAATCTTCACATGGGCGACCCGGGCCGAGTCTGCCGGTATTGCGCCGCCGCTGCCGGACGGCCGGACATCAGAAAACTTGTCAGTAAGTTGGAAATGTCAATAGGCAAGGCCTGACCCCTCAGCTGACCCCTCAGCTGACCCCTCAGCCCGCGTCGTGTTCTGGCTCATTTGTGATGACATCTCCCCCGGTGTCATCAGTTGTGAGGCAACGTATCAATACCGCCCCCCTTCTCATGACTCCTCCGGTGTCATTTCATTTGAGTCAATTCGCTGTAGCCGGATTCTGTTAATAATCCTTGCAAACTGATGATAGCGCTCGCAGATTGCGAGGATTCTTTGCGAAGGTCGCAGGGGCTGCAGCTCCACGCGGGCTTCAATGCCGATCTGATTTGCGAGGGGATAGCTTCTCCATTTTTGAGACATTTGGCCCAAGCCTGGCAAGGCGAAGACCGGTGGGCAGCGGGCCGGAATCGAGCATCACGGGGCGGGCCCTGGACAGTAGGGGTTTAAGCGTTTGGAGATTATTCATAATTCCATTTTTCGCCGAATCCGACAGGCTGGATATGTTCCACTGTCATTTTCAAACCGGAAGTCGAAGCCCAAAGGCATCGGCAATAGAGGTCGAGAACAGGCGTCGCGCCGCGCCTTCATCCCGTCCCAGCCAGCGGCGAATATTCCTGACTCCTTCGTCAGGGGACAGCGCAGATCCCACAAAGCCCGATGTGCCAGGGGCACGAACCCCCCTGTCCTCGCCAACCTCAAGTTCATGGTGCGCGGGAGATTCCCGATGGCGCGCCAGCAGCCGCCATGCAGCCGGTCGTAAACAGCGCTTTGCCCGCAGGCTTAGCCCGGGAGAAGTTTTTTCAAAATGGATGGAGGCAGGGGAATTCCGTCGGGGATGAAAAATGCCGTTAGTTCGTCCAGGGCCAGGAGCCGCTGAGTCACGTTGTCGTGCCGGGGCATTAATCAGAGATTTCTGGCTGGCAAGGTCCTCATTTTCTTTTTCCGCACCGCTTCATTTTTTACTTTTTAACGCCCCCCCCCCCTTTCTTCCGGTCCGACAACCTTGTCATTATAAAACCCCAAGAACTTCTTTACATCAGCAGGAGATTCGAATTTATAATTCGCCGGAGTAAATTATGAAAATTTCACGGCGCAAGTTCCTTATTACAAGCACAGCCCTGGGTTTCGCCGGCCTTACTGGCATTGGGAAAAAAACCGCTTTAGCCAGCGGGCCGGCAGGTCGCATTTCCCACGAGAACAGTGTAACTGACACGGTAATCCCAACCACCGAAAGCTTAGTTCAGCATTTTACCAGGGCCGGTTATATTTTATCCCCTGCGGCACCAATGATTTCCGGTCTATCATTTAATGGCGGCCTGAATTATGACGATTACATAACCCCCTCAGGTCAAGATAAGTATGTGATTCAGCCCTCATCCAGGATGGAAGACATCGCAAAAAAAAATCAAAACGGGACGCTTCCTTTGTTCACCGCTTTCGGCTTTGCGCGTCCTTTAAATAGCAATCCAATTCAAACCACCAAATTCATTTTTGATTACTTGATTGGCAACCTGGGTCTGGATCCGATGCTCATTCACATCACCTCGACAGAACTTATCAAGCCATTGCTGCCCACCTTGGAGGGCTACGGCATTACCGGGAATAAGATCCAAATCACCCCCCTGTCACAGGCCAGGAAAGAGGGGGCCGGATCAGGATGGTTTGCCCCTGCAGGGCATCCCAAAAATGCGAATTACCCAACATACTCTATTGAATACCGCATGCCTGATGGAAAAGACCTGGAGATAGCCGAAATAGGCATTCACGACTTACCGGCTGGCGCTATCGGAATCGAGCGTTTAGCCATGGCCAAAAACCAAGCGTATTTTTCTTGGAATGATTATTTGCCTCACTTCAAAGAATTGCTGCAAGCAGACTCGGAAAAAAATCACGACGCATTGCCCGTTGGTTACTATGAAATTTTAGGCCTGCCCAAGCCTGCCTGATCATTCGTCAACGGACCGGTTCCCTGGCGTGTCAAGGCCCCGGGCGAGGGCGTCCCGCTGGAGCGCTCCCAGGCTCAACCCCTTTTCCACCGCCCGGCGAAGAGCCGGCAGCGGATGCTTTTCCCGCAACCTCAACACCCGGATAGGCTCACGGGTTCCGTGACCCGCTTCGTAATCGGCTTCCGGCCTGCGGCGCAGATGTTCTCCAAAATCTTCCGCAGCGTCTTCCCGTGCCGCCCCGTTTCTCGCTGGGTCTCCCTCCTGCAGGTTCCTTCAACCCGAACTCCGAAGTTCAAAAGCATCGTTTTGGGCGGAAGGCTGCGGCGGAAAGGGGTTGCGACACCAAAAGCAACCTCACCCCGCGCCCAAAACAAGGCCTGGAAAGTTTCCCCCGATTTTCGGTTCCCGCCAAGCTCGCTTCCGTAGCACGATCAAGGCCGTCACGCCGTTCGGGGATTTTCCCCCGGATTTTTTCTCCAACTCCGGAGTTCGGGTTGAGAGGGCTTTGCGGAAGGGGATAACCCGGGACCATTCGGGGGCAAAGTCTGTTTCGGATTGAGCAAAGCGCTGCTTTCGACCACTCCGCCACCTCACCTGATCGGGATTCAAAATGCCCACAGAAAGACTCTTGTGGTCCAGTAAGGCAACGGGCCACTCATCGAACCGGCCCAGTCTGCAAAATCCGGTCAATGACATTGGTGGTGGAACGGCCTTCGACCATATCGGCAAGGATGACGCATCCGCCGTTGGCCTCGACGATGTCGCGCCCGCTCACGTAGTGGGCCCAGTCGCGGCCTTTGACCAAAACATGAGGCAGGATTTTTTCGATGAGCTCACGGGGTTCGTCCCCGTCGAAAATCACCACGCCATCGACTGCGCGCAGGGCGGAAAGGACGAAGGCGCGGTCATCCTGCGGATTGACCGGGCGGGTCGGGCCCTTGTAGCGGCGGACGGAGGCGTCGCTGTTCAGGCCGACGATGAGGGCGTCGCCCTGGGCGCGGGCAAACTCGAGATAGGTGACGTGACCACGATGGAGGATGTCGAAGCTGCCGTTGGTGAAGACGAGTTTTTTGCCTCCGGCCTGGAGCCGGTCACGCCATTCCCGGGCGGCGGCGGCCGTCAGAAGACCATGGCTCATGAACCGGATTTTTCCGTGAGTTGAAGGAGCGCGTCGTAGTTCGCCTGAACGGTCTGCACTTCGGGATCGTTGCCATCGCGGAAACACTTGAAAGTCTTCAAGGCCCCCACATAGAAAGCCCGGGCTTTCTGGGGGTTGCCCATGGCGTGATAGACCACGGCCAGATTCGCCATGGACTGGGCCACCTCGGGATGCATGGCCCCGTAGCATTTTTCGCGGATGGCAAGAGCCTGCATGTGCAAGTTCTCGGCTTTGACAAAATCGCGGGTCTCGATGTACGCGACGCCGAGGTTGTTGGCGGCGGCGGCGGTTTCCGGGTGGTTGTCGCCATGGAGCCGGCCGGCGACCTCCATCGCGCGCAGGTAGTATTTCTCGGCGGCGTCCATGTCTCCCTGCCCTTTGCAGAGGGCGCCGAGCTGATTGAGCAGCATCGCGTGCTGGGAGTGATCGCGCATCGACTCATAGAGCGAGAGGGCCGTCTCGTAGAACCCCCTGGCTTCGCCCGTCTCGCCCAAACGATCCAGGACCAGCGCGAGCTTGGCCGCCAACCGGGCGGTCGAGGGCGCGGGGCCGAATTGCTGCGATTTTTCCAAGGCGTCTTTGAAATTCAGCGCGGCTTCCTGCCATTGTCCCGCCGCCTGATGCACATCCCCGGCAATCTCAATGGCATCGCAAAGCCGCGGACTATCCGGGCGCAGGACCTGCCGGGCCGCACCGAGAAATTTGCGGACGATGTCCTGGTACTGCTCCGCCTTGGCGGTCTGGCGTTCCGCTTCCAGATCCCGGCAGAGCACCTCCCAGAGATTGGCGGTTGTTGGCATGAGGGAAGGATAAGTTTACGCCCGCCCGCCTTAAGGGCCAGAGGATTTTTTTCCCAGGAAGGAAACGGCGGCGGCGCGGGAACGGGGAATTCCGCCCCCGAGCGAGGCCAGTCCCTGCTGGGAAGTCACCGCGCCGGCCGCGTCGTGCACACCCAGAATGCGGCACAGCTCGCGCTCGAAATGGTCCAACGCCTTCCCGTTGGCGGCGGTCTGCTGGAGATAGGCGATAGCGCGCCGCAGCAGGTCGTAGATCTCGGAGGCCGGATGCATGGAGGGCGCGACCTGCCCGGAAAGTTCGGCAAAGTAGGCGGCGAGGTAGAATCCCGCACTGCCCGCCTGCCCGACATCAAAGGCGGAAACCACCACTGCCTCCCGCAAGGTGTGCAAATCGCCCCGCCGGCTGAGGGTGAACGAAATTTCCGCCCGGAAAAACAGATCGAGTTTTCCGGCGAAGGGGTTGCCCGCCTTGCGCGCGCCCCGGGCCACGGTCCGCACCGTGCCGAATTTTTCCGTCAGCCAGGTGATGATGAGGCTGGTTTCCGACCAGGATGTTTTGCGCAGCAGGATGGCCGGGGTCTGCTCCATCGCGCTCAGGGTTCCAGCACCTCCACCAGCCAATGCTGGACATATTCGTACAAAGTGAGCTGAAGCAAAGCGAGGTCGCGCTCGTTACGGATCCGGTCGGGCCGCGGGCCCGCGAGTTGGTCCTCGCTGAAGCGGTGCTGGGTCACCAGAGCGAGGCGGGCTTGATTGAGGGCATTGAGCCAGGCTTCGGCATGTCCCTTGGAAAACTCCATAGCAAAGCCGTCGTCCTCCTCTTTCATCCCACGCAGGTCAGCCTCGACCACCAGGCGGGCGGACTGAAACGCGCCGTGCAACTCCGGCTCCACGTGCGCCCGCCAGTCATCGCGCAGTCCCTCCTCGTCGGGATCGTGTGAGGGACTGGGGAAAAACCGCTCCTCCACCTCGTCGGAATCCCGGTCACCCGAATGGGGAATCTGCCGCAACAAATCCGCCAGCACGGGAGGAATGTCCCGCAGGCCCAACCGGCCCTCCGTGGTTTCGTAAAACTCCATGACCTTCAATCAATCCGCTCAATGGTGGCCAGCAGCAGATGGGAATGCAATTGCTGCACGTAAAACTCCGCCTGCTCGCGGCCGCCCGACCACACGACGGAACGTCCCTTGTGATGGACCTCGAGCATGTGCCGCTCGGCCTTCTCGCGGGCAAATCCAAACACCTTGCGGAAAATCAAGGTCACGTAGCTCATGAGATTCACCGGATCGTTGTGCACCACCACGCTCCACGGCAGATCGCGATCGGACTTCTCCCCGGTCTTTTGGGCCGGCGCTTCCTCGACTTCGCCCGCAATCCTCATGCCACCTTGATTTGCGGACTGCCGGCCGCTCCGTCACCGGGCAGGCACTCTTCGAGCATTTCCACCCAGGCCAACATGCCCCGGCCGGAGAGTCCGCCCCGCGCCTCCAGAAACACGTAGGCCGAGATCAGGGCCAGCGGCGGAAAGTGAAACGCCGCCGCCCGCACCGCAAGGGCAACGGCCAGGTGACCCGGGGAGCTTCCCGCTGCCACCATGCCGCGATAGCGGGCCCACAATCTTTCCGCGGCGGGCGGATCATAAGCCGCCATCAAGGTGGTTCCGGCGCGGCGGCTGGCCGCGGCAGACCCCGCGGGCAATGCGTCGTCGAGGGCACGGTCACAGGCCGTGAGAGCCCGCCAATCCGCCGTGGCGGCGGCGAAGTGGGCGGCCTCAAGTTGAGGGCGCAGCACCGGCAGGAAAATGTCCGTCCGCCAGTTTTGCCAGGGCGGAGTCTGGACGGTGGCGGCGGAGAAGGTGATCCCCCGCAGGGCGTCCCAACCCGGATGGCACAAGCGGACCGCCCTCATCAGATCGAGATGAGGGTCTTGTGGCCCCGGGTTGGCTGGTTTTTTCATGGTGATAGCCGGGCAGCCTACCATCCCCCGGGAGGACTTGAAAATCTGTTCCTGCCGCGGCGCCATCTTTTTTGCCTTGCCGTGGCGGGGTTCTTCCCCTTGGCGGCCTTGTCCCAAGGCCGCAATTCCGCTCCCGCTCGGGATGATTGTCGCGCATTTGTCCAGCAAGCTTCCGATCCTGCCCGGACAGGAATTCCTCGACGCGCTTCCGGCCCGTCGTCTGAACCGTCAGAGCAGTTTAAAAAATGACGCAGCCGCCAATGGGAGGGTTCACCCGGGGGGGGCGAACCGCGGCCCGCCCGGAGGTCGGGCCCTACCGGGGGTGCCTTCCGCGGCTCCAGTATTTGTCAAACGGCTTTGGCGGCGCGGCAGGAACTTTTTGAAGATCCGTTCCTGCCGCGCGGCCATTTTCCCGGCATCGGCGGGCGTGAGGTCATCCCAGCCGGCGAGATGCAGCATGCCATGAATGAGGCAAAGGGCGGCTTCTTCGTCAACGCTGCGGCCGAAGCGTTCCGCGTTGTCCGCCACCACGCCGGCTCCGAGCAGGATTTCGCCGTGGTGGAAGGTGATGACATCGGTCGGCGTGGGATCGTCGAAGAATTCGCGGTGAACCTGCGCGATCATCCGGTCGCTGAGGATGGAGGCCTCAATCCCGGTCAACCCCGCCAACGGGGCGGAGTCCGCGCGCAGAGCAGCCAGACAGAACGGATGGGCCGCCTGCACCATGTCGGTGAGGAAAGACAAATCGAAGGCCACGCCGCGCTGGCGATTGGTGATTTCCAGCCCGATCAAGCGGCCGACTGCTGTTCGCCGCGGGCGGACGCGGCCGACGACTCCTTCTCCTCGCGTTTCGAGGGATAAGCGATGCGCGCGTGCAGCATGTTGACGAGGGAGAAACGGAAACTTTCGGAAACCTTGCGGATCTCCGCCATGGTCAGCGGGGCCTCGTCGAGTTGATGGCTGGCGATGCGGTCATCGACGAGGCCATTGATCAAATCCTCAATGCGCTGCGGGGTGGGCCGCTCCATGGAGCGCGAGGCGCTCTCGACGGCGTCGGCCAGACTGATGATGGCGGCTTCCTTGGTCTGGGGCGGGGGACCGGGGTAGCGGAAACTTTCTTCGCGGACTTCGGGAATATCCTCGGCGCGCATGTTCATGATCTTGCCGCCAAGCCGGGCATCGTTCTGTTGCTGGAGGGCCCGTTGGTGAAAATATCCGACCAGAGAAGTGCCGTGATGTTGTTTGATCCCATCGACGATCTCGGCGTTGAGTTTGTTTTTCAGCGCCAGATCCACGCCTTCCTTCACATGAGCGATAATGATGAGCGCGCTCATGGTGGGGGTGAGTTCGTCATGGAGATTCTGGCCGGGACGGATGTTTTCGGTGAAATATTCCGGTTTCACCAGCTTGCCGATGTCGTGGAAATAGGCGCAGACGCGGCTCATGGTGGGATTGGCCCCGACGGCCTCGGCGGCGGCCTCGGAGAGGTTGGCCACGGCCAGACTGTGATGGTAGGTGCCGGGCGCCTCCAGGCTCAGACGCTTGAGCAACGGGTGGTTCATGTCGGACATTTCCAGCCAGGAGATGTCGGTCGTAATGCGGAAAAGATTTTCCAGGATGGGCAGGATGCCGCTGACCAGGATGGCCGTGCCGAAGCCGGTGGCGATGGCGGCCAGGCTTTGATAGCCGATCATTTTCCAATCGGTCAGCCCGATCGATTCCAGCACGACCGGCCCGATCTGGCCAAACGCGGCCGCCAGGATCCAGGTGGCGATGCCCACATAGACGCCCGCCCGGATGAGGCGGCTGCGGCGGCGCACCTGGATGGTGACATAGACGGCGATGAAGCCGGTGATGAGGGAAATGACGAGGAAGATCGGGTCGATGCGGCCGACCAGAAGCGCACCCCACAAACTGGAGAAGACCGCAGCGTAAAGTCCGTGATTTTTTCCCAGCAGAACCGAAAGCACCAGGGGGGCAAAGGCGTAGGGAACGAGGAGGGGGACGAGTTGCAGATCAATGCGGCCCATGGCGGCCTGGGCCAGGACAATCTTGATGGCGGCGAGTTGGATGAGCAGCACGCCGAAAACGAGGGTGAGCCGCGAATTAGAGCGCAGGGTGTCGGGGTGATTAATCCAAAGCTGGGCCACGGCCGTGACAAAAATCAGCAGGCAGAGGAGAAACTTCTTGGCCGGTTCCTCCTGATGGCCGGTGAAAATCAAGAGGGCCAGGCCGCCGACGAAGGCGGCCAGAATGAGGACGCGAATCGGCCAGCCGCATTCGAGGGCTTCAGTCAGGTCGCTCTCGGTGACGGTGCGGCGGGTTTTCCCGCAGGCCATGCCCTTTTCGACCAAGCGACGGCGTTGGAAGAAATTCCACATTGGTTCAGAAGAATACCATAACGTTAAAAGCGGCTCTCCTGCAACCCGCGATGTTCCCGGTACGCATGGATGATGGCCTGAACCAGCGGATGCCGGACGACATCGACCTCCTCGAAAAAGTGAAATCCGATGCCCTCGACGCCGTTCAGCGCCTCCACCGCCTCGATCAATCCGCTGCGTTTGTTGCGGGGAAGATCAATCTGGGTGCGGTCGCCGGTGACGACACATTTTGAGTCCGGCCCCAGCCGGGTGAGGAACATGAACATCTGTTCGGTGGTGGTGTTCTGCGCCTCGTCGAGAATGACGAAAGCCTGGCTGAGCGTGCGGCCGCGCATATAGGCCAGCGGGGCGATCTCGATCACGCCGCGATCCATGAATTTCTGGATCTCCTCGAGGTCGAGCATGTCGTAGAGCGCATCGTAGAGAGGGCGCAGGTAGGGGAGGATTTTTTCCTGCAGGTCGCCGGGCAGAAAACCAAGGGCCTCGCCGGCCTCGACCGCCGGGCGGGTCAGCACGATGCGGCTGACTTTTTCCTGCTTGAGGGCGGAAACCGCCATGGCCATGGCCAGATAGGTCTTGCCCGTGCCGGCCGGGCCCACGCCAAAGGTGATGTCGCGGGTCTGGATCGAACGCAGGTAGGCTTTCTGGCCTTCCGTCTTGGGCACGATGGGCGGCCTGCGGGAAGAGGTCTGGATGCGGAGTTCGAGCAGACGGCCGAGATCGTCGCCGCCATTTTCCCCCGCGGCATGCAAGGCGTAATGAAATTCGTGGCGGCGGATGGGAACGCCGGTCTTGCGGGCGGCGTCGAGCTGGGCAAAAACCTTGCGCGCGCGGGTCACCCCGTCAGCCTCCCCCTCGATGCGCAGCCAGCCGTCGCGCGAGGTGACCCGCACGTCTAGGGCGGCCTCAAGTTCGCGCAACAATTTGTCCTCTCCGCCGTAGAGGGCCTGCACGGCGCGGGCATTCTCGAACTCCAGGGTGAGCGTCTCGGAGTTACTTGTAGCCATAGACGAGCGCCCAATTGGAACGCTCCTGCGGGGACTTTTCCACCGTGACAATGGCATAGAACGTCCCCGTCTTTGCCGGGATAATCTTGGCGCCGGCGAAACGGCCTTTGACCCAGAAGTCGCTCTCGGCCAATTTGCCCGCCGCATCATAAATATGCACCGTCACAACCGCCCCGCGGGTGTCGGTCCCGGTCCAGAACCAATATTCGTTGCCTTTGAAAAGCTGGGCCGTGACGGCTTTTTGGTCTTTGACCCCGAGGTCGCCACCCCAGGCGTCCTCACGGACGGTGAAGCCTTGTTTCACATAGGGTGAGGCCGCCTCCTGGGCGAAGGAAAGCGCGTCGTCCACGGAGGCCAGAGCCACGGGGAGAAGGGCGAGGACCGCGAGCAGGAGCAGGATCGTTTTTTTCACAGCTTAATTCTCCTCCGCGGTGATGCTGGCCACGATTTCACTGGTCAGCTTGTGGATCTTCTGGACGCTCGCCAAGGGAATGCCTTCCTTGGTGATGAGGGGGCGGATGTCGCGCAGGAGTTTTCGCACCTGGATGACCAGTTCCTCTTTCTTCAACCGCGCGTTACGCATCTCGTCGATGCGGCGGCCGAAATAGTTGATCAGCTCCGGCTGGTTAAGCAGTTCCGCGCCGTCCGGGGTGTAATTTTTGCCCACGATAGAGGTCAGCACCTCCGTGCCGCGAATCCAGCCGCCCAGACTCACCAGTTGGGCCAGGTCGTCGTCGCCAAGTTCCTCCATCGCGCCGCGGACATCCTGCAAGGCCCCGTCGAGTTCGGCCCGGGTGCCTTTCCAGTTTTTGGCATCGGCTTTCTCCGTGATACTCTTGCTGCGGGAAATGACGGCCTTGCGGACATTGATGGCATCCGCCAGGGTCAGGACCTCTTGGCCGATTTCTTTCACTTTCTCGGAGTCCTCGGCTTCGACCGCGACAAACCCGTCGGCAATGATGGTGCCCAGCAGGAGGGCGACCTGGGCTCGTTGGCCGGTGCTTTTTCCGAGATTCTCCCGCATCTCCGCTTTCCAGTTGGGAGAACCGAGCTTGTCGAGCACGTTGAAGATCTCGCTCGGCACCGGCACGAGAACGTCGTCCACGGCGGCCGCCGGGAATTTCGAGAGGTCAATCGTCTGCGGCGGCGCCTGCCCGGGGGCGTTCACTAAGGCGAGTCCAAGAAGGACAACAGGAATCAAACGTGGCAGCATGGGAAAAAAATTTAGCTTCGCGTGGGGCGGTGCCCCCTCTAATCGTCAGTAAGCCGTAAGGCCCACGCATCATGAGATGAATCTTCAAAGAATACAACACCTTCTTGAACAGGCCGACAAGCAACGTCTGCTGGTCATTGGCGACGTCATGCTGGACGAATTCGTCTGGGGAAAAGTCTCCCGCATCTCGCCCGAGGCCCCGGTTCCGGTCGTGGAGGTCCAGAGCGAATCGAGTTATCCCGGCGGAGCCGCCAACGTCGCCCGCAATCTCCGCCCGTTCTGTAAGTCGGTGCAAATCAGCGGCGTGGTCGGCTGCGATTCGTACGCCACGCGGCTGAAAATGCTCCTGGGCGAGGAAGGCATCGCCACCGACGGACTGATCGAAACCCCGGAGATGCCGACCATCGTGAAAACCCGCATCATCGCCCGCCAGCAGCAGGTCGTGCGGGTGGACCGCGAGCGGCGCGTGGCGGTGTCCGCCTCCACCCTCGACGCCGCGTGCGCACGCGTCGCGGAACTGCTACCCGGGGTGGACGGGGTGATCTTCGAGGACTACGGCAAGGGGTTCCTCTCCCAGGATTTCGTGGATCGGGTCAGCGACCTGGCCATCCCGTCGCACAAAATCATCACGGCCGACCCCAACCCCGGCAACCCGCTCCATTGGAAAGGCATCACCACCCTCAAGCCCAACCGCTCCGAGGCTTTCGCCATGGCCGGACGCACGGACCGCGGGGCGGCGGAAGATCCCCTGGCCGACGCGCCTCTCCTGGAAATCGGACAATCCCTGCTCGAAAAGTTCCGCATTCCCTCTCTCCTTGTCACCCTCGGCGAGCACGGCATCATCCTCTTCGACCGCGGCCAGCCGCCCTACCACACCCCCACCCGCGCACAGGAAGTCTTCGACGTTTCCGGCGCCGGCGACACCACCATCGCGCTTTTCACCCTGGCCCTCTGCGCCGGGGCCACTTTGCAGGAAGCCGCCGAAATCGCCAATCACGCCGCCGGCGTTGTCGTCGGCAAACTGGGCACCGCCACGCTGAATTCCACGGAACTGATCGAAAGCTTCCAAAACCATGCCTGAGAGCCCACGGAAGGCGGGCGGCCAGGATGACCACCCTCCGATAGCCCGCGCCGTCTTTTTCGACCGCGACGGCACCTTGATGCACGAGGAGGACTACTGCTCTGAGCCCGCCCGCGTCCGCGCCATTCCCGGTGCGGGCGAAGCCCTGGCCTCGCTCCGCCATCACGGCTGGCTGAATATCATCATCACCAACCAAAGCGGCATCGGACGCGGCTATTTCACCGGGTCCGACTACGAAGCCGTCAACGCTGAACTCTCCCGCCAGCTCGGCGGCGGCATCGATGCCGCCTACCACTGCGCCGACCATCCCGACATCCCCACCCCGCGCCGCAAGCCCGGCACCGGCATGATCGAGGAGGCCATCCGCGACCACCAGATCGACCCGAAAAGATCCTGGTTCATCGGCGACAAGGACATCGACATCGCCAGCGGACGCGCCGCCGGCTGCCGGACCATTCTGGTCCTGACTGGCTACGGCGAAAAACACCGCAACTGCGGAGCCGATTTCGTCGTCCCCGACGTCACCGCCGCCATCAGCACGATCCTGGCCGATGACTCCTGACCAATGACCACTCAAGCCATCGCCATCATCCCGGCCCGCTGGGCCTCCACCCGGTTTCCCGGAAAACCCCTCCATCCCATCCTCGGCAAGCCTCTCGTCCAACACGTCTGGGAACGCTGCCTGAAAGCAAAAACCATCGCTCAAGTCATCGTCGCCACCGACGACATGCGCATCGCCGAGGCCGCCTTTGCTTTCGGCGCGGAAGTCGCCCTCACCTCGCCCAAGCACCCCAGCGGCACCGACCGCCTGGCCGAGGTCGCCACCCCTCTGCGCGGCGTGAAACACATCATCAACGTCCAGGGCGACGAACCCGCCGTCGATCCGCGTCTGATCGACCGCCTCGTCCGCACCCTGCAAAAAAATCCCAAACTCGAAATGGTCACCGCCGCCTGTCCCTTCGAAAACGAGGCCGACTTCCTCAACCCGAACAATGTCAAAGCCGTCACCGCCCCCGATGGACGCGCCCTCTATTTCTCCCGCAGCCCGATTCCGTTCGAGAGAGACAGAAAGCAATCCTCTCAACTCTCAACTCGCAACCCTCAACCCTTGTGGCACCTCGGCATTTATGGATACCGCCGTGATTTCCTGCTGCAATTCGTCCGCTGGAAACCCACCCCGCTCGAACAAACCGAGAAACTCGAGCAACTCCGCGCCCTCGAACACGGCGCCACCATTCAGGTTCTGCGCACAAAAAATCACAGCGTCGGCGTGGACGTTCCCGCCGACATCCCCCGGGCCGTGGCTGCGCTGGCAAAAAAGTAGCGTAGCCGCGTTCGTAAGAAGGTGGCCGGGATCCCTCACCACACTCAAGCGCCCGCCTATTCCGGCGGCGTCCGCCCCTCGGACTCAAACCACTTCCGCAGGAAAAACAAATCCGGGGCGTCCTTCTCCCGGCGGGTGTGGATTTTCATCCGCCACAAAAGTTCCGGCGAGGCGAAGGGAATGCTCACGCCGTCCAGAATGTGCACGACCACGCTTTTCGCCGCTTCCGCATAGGCAATGCCCGAGGCTTTCGCCATCAGATCAACCACAATTTCGTCGGCAACGCGCACAACAGGAAATTTGGAAACCTCACCCGGATCGAGTTCTTTGACCGCCTGGTCGGGCAGGCTTTCCAAGGCTTTGAAGACTTTGGCTTCGTTCTCAAAGGAGGCATCAATGACCAGATCAATATCTCCCGTCGTGCGGGGATAACCCGCTTGCATGATCGCCAGCCCGCCCACCACAACATATTTCGCATCAAGCCGGTTGAGTTCGCGGCACAACTCCACCAAATCTCTGCGCTCGGGCGCACGGGAAACTAACCCTTCCGGCTCTTGGTCAGATGCATCATCAGCCATTCGTCAGCCTCTTCATGCGTGTGAAAACGATAAACTCCCTTGGGAAAGGGAAGGCGAATTATCTCATTGAGCGTCTTTTGCAAATTCAGTCCATAACCAAGGGAATCCTTGGGTGCGGCGCGCCGTCCCACCGTTTTTCCCACGGGATCGTCCAGATTGATGATCGGCTCCACGGAAGGCACGCTACCATCGGCGAAAAAGAGCCGCAAGGACGGTTTGACACGCGTTCCCGCTTTGGCAGACTTTGCTATCCAGGCAGTCTGTCCCCATGCAAATCACCGAACAGCAAATCCGATTCTTTGAGAACTTTGGCTACTTGAAGCTCCCCCGGGCCTTTCGCGAGGAACTGGAATGGATTCTTCCCGAGTTTGAGCAAGTCTTTGCCGATCGCCAGGTCGTTCACGATGGAAGCAAGCGCTCCTGCATCGTTCCCTTCATCGACCAGCGCGAGAGACTCTCCACCCTTTTGGACCATCCCGTCATCGTAAGCGCGGCCACGGCGTTGATCGGCGGCGATTTCAACTATCTCGGCGGGGACGGTAACTATTATTCGGGCGATACCTCATGGCACACCGATGGGTTTCACACCGTCGGCAAATATATCAAGATGGCTTTTTACCTCGACCCGGTTCGCGCCGCGACCGGCGCCCTGCGCGTGGTTCCCGGCTCCCATCACACCGATACCAGGTGGGAAGGCCGTCATCCGGCCAAGGCGGAGGAATTGTATGGAATCCCTCAGCGCGAAATGCCCGCCCAGGTTCTCGAGACGGATCCGGGCGATCTGCTGATTTTCAATCACAATATCATGCATGCCTCATTTGGCGGCAGCGGCTTCCGCCGCATGTTCACGCTGAACTTGTGCCGGCGCGCCGAAACCCCGGCGGAGATTGCGGACCTGGAAGACTATATTCACAGCGCCGCCCGTTTCTGGCTGGATCACACCCATTCGGAATTGATGCGCCACACCGCCGGTCCCGAACGGATGCGCCATTTGCAACAGGTCATTGACCACGAGAAGGCCTTGCCCGCCCTCGCCGCCAAGTGCCGCGCGACCATGGCGGAACCCGCCCGCGGTTAAGCCTGAAAACCTGCTTAGGCCAGTTTTTTACAGAATCGCAGATAGCCGGTTGAAAGCAGCCCGCAGGGCGATCCCGCCCAAGCGGGAGAGGCACCCAAGCTAAGGAAACAATGGCCCGCGACAATTCCTTCTTCGCTTTCTTCCTGACCTCCTGTGAGTGAAAGCCGTTTCCCGCCTACCCGCCGTAAAGAAACTTCCAGTCCAGCGGCACGGGCACACGGTGCCCGGCGGAACCACGCAAAAGGATGCCGCCGTCCTTGCGCTCAATGGTTTTGACCACGTCGAAACCCTTCGGCACCGCCGCCACGCCCATGATCACATTCACGACCGTCGGACGCCTGGGACTGAGCCTGATCGCGGTGGGAATGCCGCGGGCATTGACCGGATTCTTCGCCGCGGATTCCGCCAATCCGTCGTGGAAATGGCTGGTCACCTCCTCCAGGGCCAGCACCCGCCGGTGGCGTCCGTTCCACGGCGGATAGTGGCGTCCGCCGTGGGAATGCCATAGCACGGTCGAGGCCAGCACGCGGGGATCTTTGAGCGAAAACCACACATAGCCCTCCTCGGAAAAAACCGCCGCCGACCAGGCAAAATCCCCGCCGGGTTTCGCGCTCACCATCACCAGATCCTCAAATCCCTCGCGGGCCGGATAACGCGTGAGATCAGCAAATCCACCCGCCGCCAGCGGCACGCGGTCCAGCGCGCGGAATTCCGCGCCGCGCTTGAGGCTGGAATATCCGCCCTGCGCGGGATCTTCGAACTGTCCGGGATAGACCTGTCCGAACCCGATCGGGCTGGTGCTGATCCGTCCGCCGGACCCGCCGGCGGGAAACTCCAGCATGGCATGATGTCCGGGATTCATCGGCCCGGCCGCCCCACGAATCACGTGACGGCAATAAACCGCGGTGTGGCCCTGCCGCAGTTGAATTAATTTCTCAATGCGGGCTTGGCGGATCGTGGTGTTCAAACCCAGATCGAGCGAACGCGTTTCGCCTTCATCCTCCGCGCCGAGGAACTGCCAGACGGCATTGGCGGTTTGTCCATGCGCGGGATGCCGTTCGCCCTTCCACGGGGTGCCGTTGCCGCCGAAGGGCAGGCAGAAAAAATCCCCCCGCAAAACCCGGAGGATATTCGGGAGTCCGGGCGTCGCTTCCTCCGCCCAGGGCGCAACATGAAACGGGCGCACCACGCGACGGCCCAACCGGAACTTCACCGGTCCGAGATGACCGCCGGTGCGCGTGACCGCGGCTTCCACCTGATCGGAGCGAAGGACCCACGAGGGCTGTCCGGCGATGATTGGGAGTTTCATGGGGTGAAAGTTTTCTTTGAGTCTGTCCGCCGCCTGCATTAAGCAAGCGGGTTCAACCGGAAATGTCGCTTTGAAAAGATTCCTCATCAGTCTCCTTTGCCTTTCAAGTTTCGGTTGCGCCACAAAAGAGAGCCCCGGAGAGGCAAACCTGGAGCGCGGCGGCGTCCAGGTCGACGGCGTGGGCGACTACTACAAAAAGAAGCGCCAGAATTTCTTCCTGAAGATTTTTTCCGGCGGAGATACCCAACCGTAGCTGCCCGTTCTGTTCCCGGCATCCCACCGGGTGACTTTTTCCACCTGCGCACTGGAGGGATGCCGGCCGGGGATGACAGGGGACAAAATGCGGCTCAGAGAAACGGATTCACCACGGTGACTCCTCCGAACCGCTGTCCGTGGCTGAGGTCTTCCGCCTAAACGATCGAGCAGCCCAATTCGCCAGCCGGGGTCAGAATAAGGGAATCCCAAGGCGGGATCTGGTCGCTGCGCTGGAGGCGCCTGGCCGCCAGGAAAGTCTCCCGCGTCACGGGGGCGACCTGAAAATGCAGAAACCGGGCCAGCCAATCGTCCTCCTGCTCCGGGGAAAAAGCCAGTTTGCCAGGATGCCGCGCGTTGACCACGAACGCATTGAGGACCTGCCCCGAGAGGACCAACCCCCGCTGAAGCAGCAACTCCCGCGCGATGACGGTCTTTCGCGAGGAGGGAAGCCTCTCCCCGGCGGCATAGATCAGGACATTCGTGTCAACGAATGCGGTCGGCAGGGATTTCCTCGCGCGTGAGCGGTGTCACCGAAGCGCGCGACCGGACACCAGCCTGGGCCGTTTTTGCACGCTGGTCAGCCAAACGAGAGAGCTCTTCCAAAGCCGCAATACGGCGCGTTTCCCGATTTCCTTCCTCTGTCTCCAGCGAAACCAGAAACTCACGCACCATCCCGCTCACCGAAGTGCCCCGCCGGGCGGCCAGGGTGCGGGCCTTACGGTTCGCTTCGTCGTCAATCTTCCGAGTGATGTTTTTCATGGACTCAACAGCACAGGAACGGTGCATGTGTGCGACAGTGAGAAATTTTCCCGGGAAGAGCCTCCTCCGAACCCGAAGAATCCCGGGGACACGGCCCCTCTTGCCTTGACGGTCCAAAACTTCCCATCCTTTGCGTGAGACTCTTCCATCGCATCGCACGGGAGTTCAATCGCGCACGAAAGGTTCCGGATTTTTATCGGCCAGACGGTGTTCCGCCGAGTCGAAGGGCTTCCTGTAGTAGTCGCGAAAGGGCGCGCGGCCAGGGTTCGACCATGGGACGATCGAACACCAGAAACTCCGGTTTGGGGAGCCGCACCTGTTCTCCGGCAAGGTCCAAGTTTTTCATAACCCTCACCCGGTTTCCGATTGACATCCCGGCCCCAAAGTGGTGAAAAGTGGGGAGCTGTGGCGGAAAGTGTCACACAAAACCTCAAATCGAATGGGTCAGGATGCAACAACGCTCTTCTCGGGAACCTTCGAGCGTTCAATGGACGCGAAGAAGCGCGTGGCCGTGCCCGCGTCCTGGCTTTCCAAAGATGAGGGCGAAATTTTCCACGTGATCCCCCACCCTTCAGAAGGTTATCTGATGGTGATGCCGCCGGAGGAATTCGGGCGGCAGGAAGAACTTTTTCAGTCTTCTCCGAACGCGAGCAAGGGAGAGAAACGCCAGGCCATCCGCAAGTTCTATGGTGAGGCCCACACCACGACGACAGACAGGCAAGGGCGCATCCTTTTGACCGAGAAACACTGCGAACGTGCCGGACTCGCCGGAGAGATCGTTTTTGCCGGCGGGCGCAGCCGCTTCGAAATCTGGAGCAAGGATCGCCACGCGGCCGCGGAGGCCAGTCAGACCGACGCCTACAAGCGCGTCGCGGAGGACATCGGTCTCTAAAATTCATCCAACGATGCCACCCTTCACCTCATGAAAACCACGAGCTAATGACCAAGCGGGGCCGGGTGTTTTGCTTCGGTTTCAGTCCTGCCAAGGGCTCCGACGGAAAGCCCCAGGGTCACGCCGCCATCAAAATCCGCCCGCGCAATGCTTATGAAATCCTGGGACTTCGACGACCTCCCTCTGCCAACTTTGGAAAAGCCTGAGGACTCCGCCGCAGCATCCGGCCGCTATCACGTTCCGGTGATGGCCGAGGAGGTGGTCGCCTTGTTGCGGCCGGCTCCCGGGTTGATCTTCCTGGACGGCACGGCCGGCGGCGGCGGGCACACGGAAAAATTCCTCCAGCACGGCGCGGAGGTGGTGGCGCTGGATCAGGACGCGGACGCCATCGCGCATTGCGCGGATCGCCTGGCGGCCTTCGGCCACCGGCTGCATCTGGTCGAAACGAATTTTGAAAACACGGGGGCCGCCCTGGACGGCCTCGGCTTCCATTCCGTGGCCGGGGCCCTGATTGATATCGGGGTTTCCTCGCATCAGCTCGACACCGCAGAACGCGGCTTCGCCATGATGAAGGACGGTCCGCTGGACATGCGCATGAGCCGGGGGATTTCCCGCACCGCGGCGGACATCATCAATACGGCCACGGTTTCCGAACTGGCCGAAATCTTCCGCACTTACGGCGAGGAACCCCGCGCCATGCACATCGCGGCGCGACTCGTTGCCGCGCGCGAACAACGCCCGCTGCGCACCACCTTCGACCTGGCCGCGGCCGTCACGTCGATCGTGCCGCGCACGGGGCCGCGCCATCCCGCCACGCGGGTTTTCCAGGCCCTGCGCATCGCGGTGAACGACGAACTCGGCGCGCTCGCGCGCGGACTGGACGCCATCAGCACCCGTCTGGCCCGCGGGGCGCGCTTCGCCGTGATCAGCTTCCATTCGCTCGAGGACCGCATCGTAAAGAACTACTTCCGTGATCGCAGCACGGAATGGATCGACCGCCCGGAGTGGCCCGAGCCGCGCCGCAACCCCGCCCGCATTTTCCGTCTCCTCACCCCCCGCCCGATGGATGCATCGGGCGAGGAAGTCACCGCCAACCCCCGGGCCCGTAGCGCCAAACTGCGGGTCGTCGAACGCCTCTGAACGCCATGACTCTCACCGCCGGACACCGCAGCCCCCATGTCAATCCCATCCACCTCGCCTCGCTGGCCCGCTGGCTTTTGCTCGCTTTCGCCTTCAGCGCCTGCGGGCTCCTGTTTGTTTTTGTCAAAAACCAGCAGCACTCCCTGGGCGAACAAACCCGCCAGGTTGAACGCCAGATTCGCGAGGTGCGGGCCCACAACGAGGTCCTTCTGGCCCGGATTTCCACCCTGTCCTCCCGGGCCGAACTGCAGCGCAAGCTGGACCAGAAATTCATCGCCCTTCAACCCATCCACGACACCAGCATTGCCCGGCTCGTCCCTCCCGCCCAGGCGGGGAACGACGGCGTCCTGCGCACGGCGGCCAACGAGAGGGTCCGCCGGTGAGAGAAAAAGCGCGGATCCGCGCCGCCATCGTTTGCGTGCTGATGGCGAGTATCTTCACCGGCTATTCGGCCCGGCTCATTTACTTGCAGGTCAGCAAGCATGAGGAATACACCGCGCTGGCCGCGCAGAAGCATTCCATCCGTCTGGCCGTGCCGGCCCGGCGCGGGCTGATCTTCGACCGCAACGGCGAAATCCTGGCCACCAACATCCCCGTGCGCAAGGTCGTGATCGACGGCTCGCACGTGAATAATCCCGACGCTCTGGCCAGCCTGGCGGCCTCCTCTCTCGACCTGCCGGAATCCGCCCTCCGCCAGGAACTGAAAACCTCCAGCAAATACAAGGTGCTCCGGCCCGATCTGGCCGAGGACAAGGCGATCGCCCTGCAAAAAGCCATGGAGGAAAAGTCGCTGCGTGGAATCTATTTTCATCAGAACACCACCCGCACCTACCCCAACGGGCCCATGCTCAGCCATGTGCTGGGGTTCCTCTCCCGCAAGGACCCGGACGACGAGCACGTCGTTGGGGTGGACGGGGTGGAGCGCTCCATGGAGGAAACCCTCTGCGGCGAGGAGGGTTTCCGCCACATCGAGCGCGACCGCACCGGCCGGGAAATCGTCATTTACCGCGGGCAGGAACAAGCCGCCCGGAACGGACAAAACGTCCAGCTCACCATCGACATGGGCCTGCAGGCCATCCTCGAGGCGGAAATGGAAAGCGCCTTCAAGGAACTCAAACCCGAGAATGCCATCGGCCTCATCATCCAACCCAAAACCGGTGAGATCCTCGCTCTGGCCAACCGGCCGACTTTTGACCTCAATCTGATCAACGCCGCCAAACCCGAGCAGATGAAAAACCGGGCCATCCTCGACATGGTCGAACCCGGATCGACCTTTAAGATCGTCGTGGCCTCGGCCGCGCTGAATGAGCGCACCGTCACCGAAAAGTCCCTGATCTACTGCGAGAACGGCAGCTTCTCCTACGGCGGACGCATCCTGCGCGACCATCACGGCTACGGGCAGATGAACGTTCACGACATCCTGATGAAATCCTCAAATATCGGCTCGGCCAAGATGGCCCTCATGATGGGCGACGAAAAATTCTACGAGTATGTGCGCCGTTTCGGCTTCGGCGAGCGCTCCGGCGTGCAACTCCCGGGCGAAATCCCGGGCCTGGTCCATCCCCCGGCCCGCTGGGACAAACTCACCATCACCCGCATGCCCATGGGCCATTCCGTGGCCGTCACGCCCTTGCAAATGGCCATGGCCATGGCCGTCGTGGCCAATGGCGGCAAACTCATGCGCCCGCACATCATCCAGTCCATCAAGGACGCCGACGGCAACGTGGTCCGGCAATCCGAACCCGAAGTCGTGCGCGAGGTCGTTCCGCCCGGGGTGGCCGGCTTTGTCAACAGGGCCCTCACCGAAGTGGTCAGTGCACACGGCACCGCCGCCCTCGCCAGCGTGGCCGGGTTCACCGTCGCGGGCAAAACCGGCACGGCGCAGAAGGTGAATCCCAAGGGCGGGTACTCGGAGGGCAAATATGTGGTCTCCTTCGTCGGCTACATGCCCGCCGAGGATCCCGAGTTCGTCTGCCTCATCCTGATCGATGACGCGAAAATCTCCCCCTCGCTGAACTACGGCGGACTTGTTGCCGCGCCCATCTTTTCCCGCGTGGCGGAAAAAGCCGCGCGCTATCTCGACCTGACTCCGGCGCCGCGGGCCGGACCGATTCTGCCCATCGCCATGCGGGATACTGACACCACGGAATTCCGACAATGAGCATCCCCCTTTCCCGGTTGCTGGCCGCCACCACGGTCATCGAGACAAACGCCGACCCGCAGTTGCGGGTCGAATCGCTTTGTTACGACTCGCGCCAGGCCGCCCCGGGCGCGCTCTTTTTCGCCCTCCGCGGAGTGAGGGCGGAGGGAAACCAATTTGTCGCGCAGGCCGCTGAACTGGGGGCGACGACCATCGTCTCCGACGCTGCCTCGGCTGCCTGCGCGCTTCCTTTCATCCAGGTGCCCGATGCCCGCGCCGCCCTGGCCGACATGGCCGCGGCTTTTCACGATCACCCGGCCGCCAAACTCAAGGTCATGGGCGTCACCGGGACGAATGGCAAAACCACCACCGCCTTTCTGCTCAAGCACCTCCTCGATGCCGACCAACGGCGCTGCGGACTGGTCGGAACCATCAAATACTGCATCGGGGACACCGAGATCGACGCTCCGCGCACCACCCCGGAATCCGCTGATCTCCAGGATCTCCTCGCGCAGATGGTGGACGCGGGCAGCAAGGCCGTGGCCATGGAGGTATCCAGCCATGCCCTCGTCCAGCACCGCGTGCGCGGCATCGAATTCGACACCGCCGTCTTCACCAACCTGACCCAGGATCACCTCGACTATCACAAAACGATGGAGGCCTATTTTGAGGCCAAAGCCCTCCTGTTTAAAAATCTCGGCGCGCAGACGAAAAAGAAGGGCAAGGCCCTGCTCAATGCCGACGACCGCCACGGCCACCTGCTCAAAGAGCGACTGACAAAAAAGAAAGTCCCCGTCATCACGTACGGCCTCGGAGCCAGCGCCGATTTCCGGGCCACGGATGTGAAATTCGATGCCACGGGAAGTTCCTTTCACCTCCAGGCCAAGGGCCGCAGCTACCTCGTGCGGACTCCCCTCATCGGCTCGTTCAACATTTACAACGCCCTCGCGGCCCTCGCCGCCGCCTCGTCGATGGGCATGGAACTCCGCGCCGCCGTGGCCGCCCTGGCCCAGGCCCCCCAGGTGCCCGGCCGCCTCCAGCGCGTCCCGGCCAAACGCAGTTTCCAGGTCTTTGTCGATTACGCCCATACGGATGATGCGCTGCGCAATGTGCTCCGCACCCTGCGCGAATTGAACCCCAACCGCCTCATCACCGTCTTCGGCTGCGGCGGCGACCGCGATCGCGCCAAACGCCCGCTCATGGCCGCGGCCGCCGAGGAACTCTCCGACTGGTCCATCCTCACCTCCGACAACCCGCGCAGCGAGGATCCGCTCGCCATCCTGGCCGACATCCGCGCCGGCCTGCGCGGCACCCGTCACGAAGAGATCCCCGACCGCGAAACCGCCATCCGTCAGGCGGTGGAACGCGCGGCCGCCGGAGACATTGTCCTCATCGCGGGTAAGGGCCATGAGACCTCCCAGGAATTCGCCACCGGAAAAGTTCCCTTCGATGACGTCGTCGTCGCCCGCCGCGCCATCGAAGCCAAACGGGTGGAGGTGGAGGAATAATGGACACCCTGCCACTGAACGAAATCGCCGACATGTGCGGCGGCACCCTGCACGGGGCCTCCCTCCCGCTCGTGCGCCGCATCTCCAAGGACACCCGCACCATCCTGCCCGGCGACCTCTACCTGGCCCTGCGCGGGGAAAATCACGACGGCAACCTCTACGCCGCCAACGCCGCGGCCAAGGGCGCCGCCGCCGTGCTGGTTGATGATCCCGAAATCTTGAAAAAGCTGCCGGAGGGATATCCCGCCATTCTGGTGGAGAATTCCCTCAGGGCCCTGCACCGCCTGGCCGGGGCCTGGCGCGACCGGCTGGCCATCAGGGTGGCCTGCATCACCGGCAGCAGCGGCAAGACCAGCACGAAGGAATTCACCGCGGCAGTGCTTTCCGTGCGCTACCGCGTGGTGCGGACGGAAGGCAACCTGAATAATCACATCGGCCTCCCGCTCTCGATCCTGTCCGCCTCGGCGGCCGACGACGCCGCCGTGTGGGAAATCGGCATGAACCATCCCGGGGAGATTGCCCCGCTGGCGGCCCTGGCCCGCCCTGACCTCGCCATCATCACAAACATCGGCGTCGCCCATATCGAGCACATGGATTCCCGCGAAGCCATCGCGCAGGAGAAAGGCCTGCTGGTCGAAGCGGTCGGCCGGGACGGTTCAGTGATTCTGCCGGCCGAGGATGACTTCACCTCCGCTCTCGCCGCCCGCTCCCGGGCCCGCGTGATCAAGGCCGGACTGACCGGCGGCGCGGTCACCGCCTCGGATGTCACCATGGATACGGAGGGCTGCCATTTTACCCTCAAGGCCGGAGGCGAGAGCGTCCCCGCCTGGCTGCCCGCCCCCGGATTGCACATGGTCAAAAACGCCCTGCTCGCCGTCGCCGCCGGACTCGAATTCGGGCTCAGCCTGGAAGAATGCGCCGAGGGTCTGGCCTCCGCGCGCCTCTCCGGTGGACGCCTCGTCCGGCGCAGCATCCGCGGCATCATCCTGCTCGACGACACCTACAACGCCAATCCCGACTCGATGGAAGCCGCCCTCCTGACCCTCGGCGCTCTGGCCACCGGCGGAAACCGCATCGCCGTCCTTGGGCGCATGGGGGAACTCGGTTCCCATGCCGAGGCCGGTTACCGCCGCGTCGGTCTGGCCGCAGCCAAGACCGTCAACACCTTGATCACGGTCGGCCCGGAAACCGGCCCACTCCTCGAAACCGCCCGCCAGGCGGGCCTCAAGCAGGTCCACGAAACCTCCGACACCACCGAGGCCGGCAGCCTTCTGCGCGAACTCACGCGTGAGGGCGACATTGTCCTGGTCAAAGGCAGCCGGGGCGCGCGGATGGAACGCGTCATCCAACACTTCGAAAACTAATGCTCTACTCTATTTACGAAATCAGCGAATGGGCGCACAAATCGGGCTATGACAACGGATTTTTCAGCGCCCTGAACGTCTTTCAATACATCACCTTCCGCGCCGTGTGCGCGGCGGCCACCGCGTTTCTGCTCTCGATCATTTTCGGCAATGTGGTCATTCGCAAACTCATCGCGCTGAAGTTCGGCCAGCCCATCCGCACCAAAGAGGAAGTCCACCAACTCTTCGAACTCCATGGCGCAAAAAAAGGCACGCCGACCATGGGCGGGCTGCTCATCATCGGATCGATTCTCATCGCCACTTTGCTCTGGGCCCGGCCGGAAAACCCCTTCGTCTGGCTCGTCATTTTCAGCATGCTTTTCCTCGGCGCCATCGGCTTCTATGACGACTGGCTCAAGGTCACGAAAAAAAATTCCGCCGGCATCAGCAGCCGCCTCAAGTTCGGACTGCAGTGCCTCCTCGCCCTCATCGTGACGGCCTTCTTTCTGATCAACCCCGATCTCTCCAGCCTCGCGCAGAAACTCTACGTCCCGTTTGCCAAGGAACCGCTCGTCGCCAGCCTCGGCGTGTTCACCTTCCTCTTTTATCTCCTCGTCATCGTCGGCACCTCGAATGCCGTGAACCTCACCGATGGTCTGGACGGCCTGGCCACCGGCTGCACCGCCACGGTCGCCGCCGCCTACGCCGCGCTGGCCTATCTGGCCGGGAATGCCCGCACGGCCAGCTATCTCGATCTGCCCTTTATCTCGCATTCGGGCGAACTGGCGGTGCTCTGCTCGGCCCTGCTCGGCTCCTGCCTTGGATTTCTCTGGTGGAATGCCTATCCCGCGCGCGTCTTCATGGGCGACACCGGCTCGCTGGCCATCGGCGGCATGCTCGGAACCGTGGCCATTTGCTGCAAACAGGAAGTCCTGCTCGTCATCGTCGGCGGAGTCTTCGTCCTTGAGGCGATGTCGGTCATCCTCCAGGTCGCCAGCTTCAAACTCACCGGCCGCCGCATCATCAAGATGTCGCCCATCCATCACCATTTCGAACTCAGCGGGTGGAAGGAAAACACGGTCATCGTGCGCTTCTGGATCATGTCCATCCTCTTTGCCCTGCTGGGCCTGGCCACCTTGAAACTGCGATGATCCATTCGGGAAAAAATGCCGTCGTGCTCGGGCTCGGCCACAGTGGCGAGGCTGCCGCCCGGCTTTTGCACGAGGAGGGCGCCCGCGTCACCGTCTGCGAAAGCAACGACAATCCCGCCCTGCGCGAAAAAGCCGCCGGACTGGAGGCGGCGGGCATCAGCGTTCTCCTCGGCTCCGCCGCGGATACGGACGCCACCCGGTACGACATCGGCGTGCTCAGCCCCGGCATCGATCCCGCCGTGCCGCTGGTCCAGAATGTCCTGCGCAAACACGTCCCCCTCATCGGGGAACTCGAACTCGCCTTCGAGGAATGCCTCTGCCCGGTCGTGGCCATCACCGGCAGCAATGGCAAAACCACCACCACCGAACTGACCACCGCCATGCTGACCGGCGCAGGCGTCCGCACCATGGCCAGCGGGAATATCGGCCTGCCCTTCGCCACGGCCGTGCGCCAGAGCAATGCGCTGGATGTCATGGTCCTGGAGGTCAGTTCCTTCCAACTCGAAACAACCAAAACGTTTCGCCCCCACGTGGCGGTGTGGCTGAACCTCAGCCAGAACCATCTCGACCGCTACCGCGCCATGGAGGAGTATCGCACGGCCAAACTCCGGATCTTTACGCAGCAGACCGCGGAGGATTTCGCCGTAATCAACGCCCGCGAATCCCTGCCCGCCCTCGCCGCCCGCACCATTACGTTCAGCGCGCACACCGACGCGGCGGATTTCACCCTGCGCGGCGGGGTCATTTCCTACCAGGGCCAGCCGGTCCTCGATCAATCCACCATCCGCCTGCAAGGCATTCACAACGCCGAGAACCTCATGGCCGCATTCGGCACCGGGCTCGCGCTCGGCGTGGACCTCGATCGCATGGCCGCGGCCGTGGCCGATTACACCGCACCCGCCCACCGCTGCGAATTTGTCCGGGATTTTGAAAATATCCACTGGATCAACGACTCCAAGGCCACCAACCTCGATTCGGTCGAAAAAGCCCTGCTCTCCCAGCAGCGTCCGGTGATTCTCATCGCCGGCGGGAAGGACAAGGGGTTCGAGTTTGACTCCGTCGCGCCGCTCGTGCGCGAACGGGTGCGCGCCGCCGTCTTGATCGGGGAAATGAAAGACCGCATCGCCCGCTCGTGGCCGGACACCGATTGCCGCATCACGGACTCGCTGGAAGAAGCCGTGCCCATCGCCCGCGATCTGGCCGCGCCCGGTGACGTGGTCCTGTTTTCGCCCGGAACCTCCTCCTACGACATGTTTCGCAACTACGGCGAGCGGGGCAACCGCTTCAAGGATCTCGTCAACACCCTGACGCCAAAAAATCCCCGCTAATCAAAAAAACAGGAAACCAAAGAACCACACCATGAAAACGAAAAAAGCCATCCGCATGCCGCTCCGCCGCGCCCCCCAGCGAGGCCGATCCGCCGCCGCGCCCTTGCGCGCCCGCGCCGCCACGGCGGAGGAAGTTTACGAGGAGGAGGATTACGAAGAGGGCGAAGAACCCAACATGAAGTTCTCCCACGCCTTGATCGTCGTGCTCGTCCTTCACCTCGTCGCGGTCGGCGGCGTCTTTGCCTTCAATTGGATGAAGGCCAAGCAAATCGCCGAAAGCAAAGCGCCCAAAGCCGCCGCCCTCGCCTCGGCCCCGGGGGAAAAGCCCGCCCCCGCGCCGGAAACGACCGTTGCCACCAAGCCCGCCACCATCGAAGGCTGGCAGGGCAAGGTCCACACCGTGGCCGCAGGCGACACGCTGACCCGCATCGCCGCAACGTATGGCACGACCATCGAGGCCATTGAAAAAGAAAACGGCATCACCACCTACTCGATGATCCGGGTCGGTCAGGGCCTGAAGATTCCGGGCGGGGGAAAAACTTCTCCGCCCGCGAAAACGGAAACCGCGTCTGCCAAACCGGCGGCGGGTTCCGCCGCCGCCACGAAGCAGGCTTTCCTCGCCACCAAAACCGCGAGCCCCACGGTCAAACCGACCGCCACCGTGGTCAAGCCCGCCGCCGCCCCCATCGCGGCCGCGCCCAAACCGCAGACCGCGGAACCCACCGCCAAAGCCGCCCCCGCGACC
This sequence comes from Chthoniobacter flavus, assembly GCA_945860745.1. GTDB lineage: Bacteria > Verrucomicrobiota > Verrucomicrobiia > Chthoniobacterales > Terrimicrobiaceae > CAMASH01. The sequence goes on from CAMASH010000021.1 coordinate 27,377, forward strand.
GCTGACAGCTACGTGGTGGCCAGCGGAGACAACCCCTACACCATCGCCAAGAAACTGCACGTGAGTTACAACGCGCTGCTCACTCTCAACGACATCAAGGACCCGACCAAAATCCAAATCGGCCAGAAGCTGAAAGTACCCAAACAAAAATAGCCAGGGCGGATTGTCCCGATCCGCCATCGAATCTTCGGCGCTTTGAGGACAAAGCGCCCTCCCACTGAAGACGCATGCACCGCAACGCCATTTACGTTATGCTGTTCGCCACCGCCGGGCTCACCGCCCTCGGCCTGGTGATGCTCTTCAGCACCAGCGCATTCGCCCAGGAAAGTCATGGCGATATTTACTTTTTCGTCAAACGCCAGGGCATCTGGCTGGTCATCGCCATGGCGGGCGCCATGGCCGCCGCCTGTATCGATTATCGTTGGTGGAAAACAACCTGGTGGATTTTTTTCACCGGAGCATTTGTCCTGCTCATTCTCTGCTTTGTGCCTCCGATCGGCATGCGCATCAATGGATCGAGCCGCTGGCTGAACCTCGGACCCATGACCCTGCAGCCCAGCGAACTGGCCAAGATCGCGGCGCTCTTTTTCCTGGCCTGGTGGTTTGAGAAACACGAAAGCCAGTCCGCAACGTTCCTGCGGGGATTTTTTCTGCCCTTGGCCATTCTCGGCTTCCTCATCCTGCCCATCACATGCGAGGTCGATCTCGGCACCAGCGCGCTGATTGCCGGAGTGGGCGTGGCCGTCATGTTTCTGGCTGGCACCGGACTGCGCTGGCTGGCACCGATGGTGGTGGTCAGCCTGGTGGGCGGACTCTATGCGGCCACCCACATCGACGAACGCATGGGACGCCTGCTGGCCTTCATGCATCCGGAAAAATACAAACTCGGCGAGGGACTCCAGCAATGGCAGGCCCTGATCGCCTTCGGGTCCGGCGGCGTCGAGGGTCTGGGCCTGGGCGAGGGACGGCAGAAATTTCTCTATCTTCCCTACGCCCACACGGATTTTATTTTTCCCATGATCGGCGAGGAACTCGGCCTGAAGCTGACCCTGCTGACCGTGTTGGGCTATTTGCTCATCTGCCTGTGCGGCACGCTGGTGGCGGCCAATGCACGGGACCGCTTCGGCATGTTGCTCGGTTTCGGCTGCGTCATGATGATCACCCTGCAAGCCGTGGTGAACATCGGCGTGACCACCTCGCTGTTGCCCAACAAGGGCATGCCGCTGCCGTTCATCAGTTTCGGGGGCTCGAATCTTGCCGTGTGTTACTTTATGATCGGCATCCTCGTGAACATCCACCGTCATGGCAACCCGCTCGTCGCACGCGCCCCCAATACGCTCCGGCGGGCCCGAAATTTTTGCAGATTATAATCGAATGAATGCGCCTTTCCATTCTCTGGGTAGGGTGGGCCTCCTGCCCGCCGGTTCGGGCCTCCTGCCTGAACCCTCCCCCTGCACCTGGCGGGAGGCCAGCCGCGGCAGGCAAAAGGCCCGCCCTACCCACAATTCCCTATGACCACTCCACCCTTTCGCGCCGTCATCGCCTGCGGAGGCACCGGCGGACACCTCTTCCCCGGCCTCGCCGTGGCCGAGACGCTCAAGGAGCGCGGACACGAGGTGCTTCTTTTTGTCTCCGAAAAAGAAATCGACACCGTCGCGCTCAAGGGCCACCCCGAATTCCGTTTCGAGAAACTTCCCTCCGTCGGCATGCCCTCCATGCTCTCGCCGGCCTTCGTGCGTTTCCTGCGCCGCTCGTACGAGAGCCTCGGCTACTGCCGCGCCACCTACCGGAAATTCCGCCCTTCCGTCGTCCTCGGCATGGGCGGCTTCACCGCGACCGCGCCGATCATTGCCGGCCGCCAGCTCAAGCTGCCCACCTTCATTCACGAATCGAATGCCATCCCCGGCCGGGCCAACAAATTCACCGCCCGCTTTGCCACCCGTGTGCTCCTCGGCTTCAAGGCCTGCGCCACACATTTCCCCAAGCGCGACTGCGTCGTCACCGGCACGCCCGTGCGCCGCAACCTCGGCTCGCCGCTTGACCGCACCGCCGCGCTGGCCGCTTTCCGTCTGGAACCCGGACGCCCCACGCTGCTCGTCATGGGCGGAAGTCAGGGAGCCTCCGGCATCAACCAGACCCTCTTCAAATGCGCGCCGTTACTGAAAAATCAAAACCTGCAAATCATCCATTTTACCGGCGAACGCGATGACCGTCTGGCCGCCGCGAATTATCAGCGCGAAGAAATCCCCCATTACGTCGCGCCGTTTCATCATCGCATGGAGGAGGCCCTCTCCGCCGCCGACCTCGTCATTTCCCGCGCCGGTGCGGCCAGCCTGAGCGAACTTTCCCAATTCGGCCTCGCCTCGATTTTGATCCCCTACCCGTTCGCGACGGACGACCACCAGACCTTCAACGCCAAAGTCTTCGTCGAGGCCGGCGCGGCCGAACTGCAACCCGAACAGTCCATCGCCCCCGACTCCTTTGCCGCCCTGGTTTCCAATCTTCTGACCAACGACCGCCGCCGCGAACAGATGTCCGCCGCCGCCCGCGTTATCCTGCCCCGCAACGCCGCCGGAAACGTGGCCGACGAAATCGAGTGGGCCGTCGCCAAAAACGCCGCCGCATGAATCTGGCCACTCTCACCGAATTTCTCATCGGCCCGCCCCGGCGGGTGCATCTGATCGGCGTGGCCGGTTCGGGCATGAGCGGCATTGCCGGCCTCGCCATCGCGCTCGGCCACCGCGTCAGCGGATCCGACAAGGTGATCACGGTCGAAGTCGAGCGCCTGGTGAAAAAGGGGCTGCATTTCCAGACGCCCCACACGGCGGAGGAGGTGCGTGACGCTGAACTGGTCGTGTACTCGTCGGCCATCAAACCCGGCAACGCCGCCTACGACGAAACCCGCCGGCTCGGCCTGCCCCTGGTGCGGCGGGCCGACGCCCTCGCCGCCATCATGAATGCCAAAAAAGGCCTTGTCGTCTGCGGCATGCACGGCAAGACCACCACCTCCTCCATGGCCACCCATGTTTTGCGCAGCGGCGGACTGAAACCTTCCCACTACGTCGGCGCGGAAATTCCCATCCTCGGCATGAATGCGCGCTGGGATTCCGAGGGGGAATTTTTTGTGGCGGAGGGCGACGAAAGCGACGGCACTCTCATCAACTATCATCCGGAACACGCCATCGTCCTCAATATCGAACCCGAGCACCTGGATTTTTACAAGGACCTCGCCGCCATTGACGCCGTGTATGCCAAGCTCGCCGCGCAGACCCGCGGCAAGGTGATCTATTGCGGCGACGATCCGGGGGCGACCCGGGTTTGCGCCCACCATCCCGGCGCGGTCAGCTACGGCTGTAACGAGGGCAACGCCTACCGCATCACCGATCTGGTCGCGCAGAACTTCCGCTCGCACTTCACCGTCTGGCGCGGCGCGGAAAAACTCGGCCAGGCCAGCCTGAACATCCCCGGCGCCCACAACGCGGTGAACGCCCTCGCCGTCATTGCCCTCGCCACCGAAATCGGCCTGCCCTTCGACAAGATCGCCGCCGCGCTGGACAGCTTCCGCGGGGCCAAGCGCCGCTTCGAGATCCGTTACGAAAGTCCGCGCAATCTGGTGGTGGACGACTACGGACACCATCCGACGGAAATTGCCGCCACCATCGCCACGGCCCGCACCGGAAGCTGGCGGCGCGTGCTCGTGATGTTCCAACCGCATCGCTACACCCGCACGCTGGCGCTCAAAGAGGAATTCGGGCGCGCGTTCCACCAGGCGGACGCCGTTTTTATTGCCAATGTTTATCCCGCCGGTGAGAAGCCGATTCCCGGAGTTTCCGGCCAGACCATCGTGGATGCCATTCTGGCCAATGGCCACAAAAGCGCCGTTCATCAGCCGGACATCATGAAAATCCATCAGGACGCCGCCGCGGAAATCGAGGACGGCGACTTGATCCTCAGTCTCGGCGCGGGCAACATCCACGAGGCCGGCGCCCGCCTCCTGGCCGATCTCACCACCCGCGACAAACTCCTCGAGGCGATGGGACCCGGCGCGATCCGGCTCTACGAACCGCTCTCGCGCCACACCACCATGCGGGTCGGGGGACCGGCCCAATTCTGGGCCGAACCCGAAACCGAGGAGGGTTTCACCGACCTGGTCTGCCACTGCTTCGACGAAGGCATTCCCTTCATGGTCATGGGCCGCGGGTCGAATCTCCTGGTGCGCGACGGCGGGATTCCCGGCGTGGTGGCGCACCTTTCCAAGGGCGAGTTCGCCCGCCATGAAGTCCAGGGCCACGAAATCACCGCGGGGGTCGGCCTCAAGCTCAAGCAACTGACCGCCATCGCCCGCAACGCCGGCCTGGGCGGCTTCGAGTGGATGGAAGGCATTCCCGGCAACCTCGGCGGCAGCCTGCGCATGAACGCCGGAGCCATGGGCTGGCAAACGTTCGACCAGGTCGTGCGGGTGCGCTATTGCGATCAGGACGGCAACATTTTCACCCGCACTCCCGCCGAAATGGAAGTGCATTACCGCGAGGTTTCCACCCTGCGCCAGAACTACGCCCTCTCCGCCACCCTGCGCGGCACGCCGGCCGAGGCGAAGGACATCGAAAGCAAGCTCGGCACCAGCGAACGCAAACGCCGCGAATCCCAGCCCATCGCCGCCAGCGCGGGTTGCATTTTTAAAAATCCGGTTCAAACTCCGGCCGGAAAACTCATCGAGGAACTGGGCTTCAAAAATTTCGCCATCGGACACGCCCGCGTCTCCGAGGTGCATGGCAACTTCATCGTCAACGATGGCGGGGCCACCGCGGAAGAGGTCCTCACCCTCATCGAGGAAATCAAAGCCGCCGCCGCGCGCGAACGCGGCATCGAACTTGAAACGGAAGTGCAGATTGTGGGAGTGGACGCATGAACGAAACCGGAATCCTGAAAAACAAAAATGTCGCCGTCCTGCTGGGCGGTCCCGGCGCGGAACGCGCCGTCTCGCTGCGTTCCGGTGCCGCCGTCGCCCGCGCCCTGACCGCCTGCGGCGCGCAAGTCACGGAAGTGGACGTGACCGGGCCGGACTTCCAACTCCCGGCGGGCACCGAACTCGCCTTCAACATCCTCCACGGCACCTTCGGCGAGGACGGACAAATCCAGCAGATTCTGGAAGAGCGCGGCATCCCCTACACCGGCGAGGGCGTCGCGGGCAGCCGCATCGCTTTTGACAAAATTCTCAGCAAACAGAAATTTGATGACGCGGGTGTGCCCACCGCCAAATGGCACATCCTCCGCCGCGGCGAAACGCCCGCCATTCCTCCGCCCTGCGTCGTGAAGGCTCCCCGCCAGGGCTCCAGCGTGGGCGTTCACATCATCAAGGATCCCTCCGAATTCCCTGCCGCCTTCGCGGACTGCTTCCGCTTCGGCGGGGAAATCCTGGTGGAGGAATTTTTTACCGGACGCGAACTCACCGTCGGGATCCTGGGCCAGGAGGCCCTGCCCATCGTCGAGATCGTCCCGCATGACGGTTTCTACGACTACGAGCACAAATACACCAAGGGCGCGTCGGACTATTATGTCCCGGCCGGAATCGGCGAGGAAGCCACCCGCGCCGTGCAGCAGGCCGCCCTGGCGGCCCACCACGCCCTGGGCCTGGAGGTTTATTCCCGCGTGGACATTTTACTCGCGCCGGACGGACGCCTGAATGTCATGGAAATCAATACCATTCCCGGCATGACCGAAACCAGCCTGCTGCCCAAGGCCGCCGGCGTGGCCGGACTCGATTTTCCCGCCCTCTGCCAACGCATTGCGGCCCTCTCGCTGGCCCGGATCGAAAATCGACACTCAAAAATCGAAAATTAGAATGTCCCGCCGTCCACCACCCCGAAGAGTCAACCGCAGGTCGAACAACGTGTCCTCGCGCGACCACCTGCTCGACGTGCGCATCCGCACCTCGACCGCGCGGCGCCGCCGGCAGGAAAAAATCGGGCGCTGGGTCTGGAATATTCTCCTCGTCAGCCTGATCGGCACCGGGGCTTTCTTCGGCATCCGCGCCGCGCTGGACCGGTTCTTTTTTCAGAATGCGGACTACACCCTGCGGCGCATCACGTTCAATCTCGACGAGGTTCTCACCCGGGAGGAAGCCCTCGCGCAAACGGGTCTGCGCGAAGGCGTCAACATCTTCTCCCTGGATCTGAACAAGGTGGAAGCCACCCTCGAATCCATTCCGCAGATTCAGAGCGTCCGCATCGAACGGGAGTTGCCCGATCACCTGACCGTCAGCGTCACCTCCCGCGAACCGGTGGCCTGGGTGGCCGCCGAGGGCGAGAACGACGATCCCTCCGCCTCCGAAAAATCCCTGCTGGTGGACGCCGCGGGTTTTCTCATGCATCCCCGCCGTGTGCTCCCGGAATACTTTCATCTGCCCGCCATCTACGGGGTGAGAAGCGACAACGTCCGCGCGGGCGAACCCCTCCAAAGCGAGGATCTCCGCCTGGCCCTGACCCTGATTGACACCGTCGCGCGCCATCCCGAGAGCCTCCTGCGCATCCGCACCCTGGACATCTCGCGCGGCTATTGCCTCGAAGTCGTCAGCGACCGCAATTCCCGCATCCGTTTTGGCACGACCGATTTTGAAGAGCAACTCGCGCGTCTCCAGCAACTCCTCACCCATTGCGACGAATCGGGACGCTCGCTGGAAACCGTCAACCTGATGGTCAAGCGCAACACGCCCGTGACTTTTCTTGTCGCCGCCGCCCCGCCGGTCGAGGCCGCGGTCAAACTTGGACCAACCCCGAAAACCCGGAGAAACTGATGGCGCGCGCGGATATTCTCGTTGGCATCGAAGTCGGCACCTCCAAGGTCTGCGCCGTGGTGGGCGAGGCCGGCCGCGAAGGCACGATGCGCATCCTCGGCGTCGGCCTGGCCCCCTCGCGCGGGGTGCGCAAGGGCGAGATCGTGGACCTCGCCATCGCCACCGAATGCGTGCACGACGCCCTCGCCGATGCCGAGACCAACAGCGACGCCGAGATCGCCAGTGTTTCCGTGGCCGTCTCCGGCAGCCACATCCGCAGTTTCAACAGTCGCGGCGCGATCCCGATTCCCGCCGATCGCTTTGAAATCGACGAAGAGGACGTGCACGAAGTCGCGGTCAAGGCCCGCGAAATCAACATCCCCACCGAGAACCATTTTCTCCATTCGATCATCCAGCACTACTTCGTCGATGGACAGGAAGGCGTGCTCAATCCCGTCGGCATGATGGGCCGCAAACTGGAAGCCGATTTTCACATCATTCACGGCGTCAAGACCCGCCTGCAAAACACCCTGCGCTGCATCAAGGAGAACGGGATCGAAATTGACGAGATCGTGGTCAATTCCCTCGCCTCCGCCCAGGCGGTGCTCGATCAGCATCAGAAGGACCTCGGAGCCGTCGTCATCGACATGGGCGGCGGGGTCACGGACTACATTGTCTACGAAAACGGCGTCGTCCGTCACAGCGGGGTCCTGGCCGTGGGCGGCGACCACATCAGCAACGACATTTCCCTCGGACTGCGCATCCCCCTTACCCGCGCGGAAAAACTCAAGGTGGAGGAAGGTTCCACCCGGCTCGGGGTGGGCACTCCCGGCGAAATGATCGTGTTGAAAAACGACGCGGGATTTTCCGGCAAGGAGGTCGAACGCGAAATGCTCAACACCATCATCCACGCCCGCGTGCGGGAAAATTTCGAGCTGATCAAAAAACAGATCGAACAGGAAATCCCGCCCCACGCCCTGGGCGCGGGGGTGATGCTCACCGGCGGCTGCAGCCTGCTGCGCGGCATCAAGGATGTGGCCGAATCCGTCTTCGACCTGCCCGTTCATCTGGCCCGCGACGCGGACGTCTCGGGCCCGAAATCCGTCCTCAACAACCCGCAATATTCCACCGCCATCGGCCTGATCAAATTCGCCCAGGCCCTCCGGGCCGAGGAGGAGGATCCCGGACTGATCGGCTCGGTCATGCAAAAACTCGGAGGCATGTTCCGCCGGAGGTAAATATGAAAATCGGAAGTTGGAAGTCGGAAGCCGGAAGAAAACGCCGCCGCCGCGCTTTGTCCGTCCATCCTTCCCACTTCCGACTTCCCACCTCCCACTTCCCATGATCCCCTATCCCCGCTCAGAAAACCCCGCCGCCGCGCCGCTGGACATTCGCGTCATCGGACTCGGCAATGCCGGCATCCACCTCGCCGACCGCTTGGTCATGGCGGGCACTCCCGGGGTGGATGTGCTGGTCATGAACACGGACGCCCAGTCCCTCGCCTCCTCCGTCGCTCCGCGCAAGATCAGCCTCGGCCAGAAAGTCACCCGCGGCCTCGGGACCGGCGGCGACCCCGAAGTCGGCTACGAGGCCGCCCTGGAATCCCGCGACGAAATCCGCGAAGCCGTCGAAGGCCCGGGCCTTCTCTTCCTCTGCGCCGGCTTGGGCGGCGGCACCGGTTCCGGCATCGCCCCCGTGGTGGCGGAGACCGCCCGCGAAGCCGGGGCCACCGTTTTCACGCTGGTCACATCGCCGTTTGAATTCGAAGGCCGCCGCCGCTCCGCCCAGGCCGCGGAAGCCCTCACCGCCCTGACCCGTCACTCCCAGGCCCTGATTCATTTTGAAAACGACCGCATGGCCGAACTCGCCGCCCCCCGATCCGGCATTGAGGAGACCTTCGCCGCCTCGGACCACACCCTCATCGCCTGCATCCTCTCCCTCATCGAAATCCTTCGCGGCGGCTCCCCCATGCCCGTCGGGCTGGCTGATCTTCTGGCCGTCGTTGGCGGCGGTTCCGCCCGGGCCTTATTCGGACGCGGCGAAGCGATCGGCGACAACCGCGCCCACGAAGCCCTCGAACGCGCCTTGAAAAGCCCGCTCCTCGATCGCGGCCGCCTCCTCGGCGAAACCCACGCCGTCATCGCTCATCTCTCCGGGCCGCCCTCGCTCTCGTTCTCGGAAGTCGCCGCCATCATGCGCGAACTGACCAAGCACACCGCCGATGACGCCGGACTTTTCCTTGGCGTCACCACCAGCCCGGATCCATCCGCCCCGGTCAGCGTCACCATCCTGGGCAACTACTCGGCCGATGCAGAAACCCCCGTCGTGCCCGCCGCACCGCCAACCGTCCGGGCCGAACCCAAAAAACGCCAGCCCCTCCCGTCCCCCGAACCGGCAGATGAAACCGCGCCCGTTGCTGTGGCGGAATCCAAACCGCTTTTCCCCGAAGCTCCCGCCCCCGAGGAAAAACCCGCCCGCGCCGCCCGGCAAGTTCCCCCGACGCCACACGAACCCAAACCCGCCGCGCCCCCCGCCCCCCAACCCAAGGTGAAGCAGGAAACCCTCCAGTTCGAATCCGTGGCCCGCGGCCGCTTCGAAAAAAGCGAGCCCACCATCGTGGAAGGCGAGGATCTCGACGTCCCCACCTTCCTGCGCATGCGCGGGAAAACGAAGTGACCTCCGGGGAGGGTGGGCGTCCCGCCTGCCGATTCGGGCATCCTGCCTGAATCTTCTTTGCCGCCAGTTACAGACTTTTGATCACCTGCCGGATCTCATCATGGAACCCGGGGGCATGAAACCGCAGGCCGCCATCAATCCATTCAAAAACCAGCCGCAACGACAAACCCGACCGGCACTCAAAGAATTCGCCCCGCAAACGCCGCAGACCACATCCGCCATGCAAATCCGGACGCCCCCGGGCATCACGCGCCGCGTTGATGGCCTCTCCCACAGCCTGGCGTTCCTCCTTTCCGAACCGACGCAGGCTGGCCAGAAATCGTTCGGTCAACTCAACCTTTAAGAGCGGCCTCGATGTCTCCGGTGGAGGTTTTGCGTCGGCCCGCTTTGCGGTCTTTTTCGCCTTCTTCATGCAACTTTTTCGTAAAACGATCCACTTGCTCCGACGTCGCGCCATATTCGCGAACCGCATAGTCAGTGGATTCCCCCTGCACCGCCCGCAACGCCATCACCCGATCCCCCCGATGTCCTCGCCTTGGGCCGCACGCTGAAGCCATCGCGGCGTATGCGGTCGGGGGGGGGGAGGGTTGTTGCAAACTCAATCAAACCACCCTTGGCCGGACGCGCCTCCCCCAAGGGGGAGTCGCTTTCTGGTGAATCGCGCTCCGGAATAGGGTGCCGGACAAATTTCTTCGGGGAATTCCCCGCAGGGGATGAAATCTCTCCGCCCTGGGTTGCCCCGCCGCTGCGGGACTCCCCCGGGCTCCAAGATCCAGCCCCGTTGTGGCTCACGGTCTTGCTCTCTTCCAAACAGTTTTCCGGGCAATCCTCTCTCCTGTCTCATCAGAAACTTGTCCTGCACCCACCGCGATCCTAGGGGCGAGGAATCGCTGGCGAGATTGAAAAACCTATGGCAAACTCTGTCCTCCACGGAATCGTCATGACCCGCCACGAATCCTCCCCCGCCATCCTTAATCTGCCCGTTTTCGAGGTGGCCCGAAAATCCTCTCCCGCCGAGGCGCCATGGACCCACGAAGAGGCCGTGCGGGCGTTCGAAGAAATCGCGCGGGAATGGCGCCGGCGGGAATCCCCTTCGTCACGGCGGACCCCATCAGAGATTCCCTTCAAACTCTAGCTCTCCCGTTTGAACGAACCGATCGAGCAGTTCATCATTTGGCTCGCGGTCGAGCGTGGCCTGTCCACCAACTACCAACTCTCCACCCGGCATTCGCTGGAAACATTTGCCGCTTGGCTTCCGGCGCATGCGCAGGTGACGGAGTTTTCCGGCGTGGAGCCCGGCCACATCACCGCCTACCTCGCCTGGCGCAAACGCGCGGGCCTGGCCTCGGCTTCCATCAAACTTGAAGCCGTCGCCATCCGCATCTTGTTCCGGTTTCTTCTCGCCCGGAAAGTCCTCACCAGAAATCCCGCCGAAAATCTCGCCATCCCCCGCATCGAAGGCTACCTGCCGGAAACCCTCAATGCCCCGGAGGTCGAGCGTCTGCTGGAAAGCGTGAGCGAGACCGATCCGCTCGGCCTGCGCGACCGCGCCATGCTCGAACTCCTTTACGCCAGTGGACTCCGTGTTTCCGAGCTCTGCAACGTGCGGCTGGAGGGACTCGATCTCGACGAGGGCATGATCCGCGTGACCGGCAAGGGCAATAAAACCCGCCTCATTCCCGTCGGCAGCAAGGCCTGCGCCGCCATTAAGCGGTATCTCGAAACCGAACGTCCCACGCTGGTCGCCCCCCGCACCGGCGCCGAAATTTTTCTCTCCGTGCGCGGCAAGAAACTGACGCCCCAGCGCATCTGGCAACTGATCAAGCAATACGCCGCCCGCGCCGGCCTGGAGAGCAACGTCTATCCCCATCTCCTGCGCCACAGCTTCGCCACCCATCTGCTCGGCGGCGGCGCCGATTTGCGCGTCATCCAGGAAATGCTTGGTCATGCCGACATTTCGACCACCCAGATTTACACTCACGTGGACCGCACCCACCTCAAGGCCGTGCATAAGAAATTCCATCCGCGAGCCTGATCCGAAAACGTGATCGGCGCATGCGGATGCCGGGCCGCAGCCCCGTCCTCCTCGCCATGGCGGGCGCAGCGCTTCGGACGGGTAGCCCGCGGAAACGCCGGACACCTCCAGAACCCCGAGCCTCAAAGGGAAAACGGGAATGAACCACCGGGCGCATAGAAGGAAGAAGATCCAGGATTTTGAGGGCTGGATGGGCCATCCCCCTTGGGGTGAGACCTGAGTGGCACTAAAGTGTTACCCCTGTGTTGAAACTGAAGTGTGGGGCTGTGCTGAAAATACGGACACGGGAAAACCAACCTGAGACCATCTCTCTGATTTGTTTGGATCATTGGCTGGAAGCCAATGCCACGTGGCATCGGCATCCTGCCGATGTTCTGAGTCCATTTATTTGGCAGAGATGGTATGAGAGGATCAAGCCTCAGGAAACCACAATCATGCAAAACTTCGGGTCTCGACGCACAGAGGCCAAAAGACCAAGCGGGGTTACTCCCTTTATTTGTTTACAGCGACTCAGCCCCAGGGCCGCTCCAGATTCCCATTCTCCACTGACGCGGAGCCCGGCCAAACTGCTGCCGGAACCGCCGGGAAAGGTGATAGGCATGGGCGAAGCCGGTCTGATCGGCGATTTCCGCCAGCGAGAGGCCGGTTTCGCTCAGAAGTTTGGCCGCACGTTTCACCCGCTCGCGCCAGACCAGCTCCATCGGTGTCCGGCCAAGTCTCTCCCGCACAATCTTGATCAGGTGGCCGCGGCTCACCCCCGCCTGGCGCGCCAGGCTGTCGAGAGTCCGTGGTCCGGCGTCCAGATTCTCCAGGGCGGAATGAAACCTCGCCAGCGCCGTCGAATTTCCATCCCCTCTTTTTTCCCTTTGCGTCTCGTCCAAGGAGGACACGAACGACCACATGGTCGCGATAACCAACGAGACGGCCGCGCGGACATCGCGCTCGCCCCGGAAAGCGGACTTCAACCCCAGCCGCATCAAGGCCAGCGTGCGGGGCGGGCATCTGGCGGCACAATGCAGGGCCGACGCGGAAAACGTCATTCCGGCCGGCAGGTCCTGCGGGAGAACCTGGCACCAACTGTGCCGCGCCTCGACTTCGCGGGAGAACCGGAACTCCTCGACGTGGCCCGGTGCGAGCAAAATGCCCCGGCCGGTTGTGACCAGATGGGCGATGCCGTCCACCCGCAGCTCCACGCTTCCGCGGTGCAGAATCAGCAATTGGTAGTTGGATTGCCAGCGCGGGCCATGGCTGCCATGGCGCCGGTAGGTGACAATGCCAAAACCGGAGCTGCCACTGAAGCGTTCGACCCGGTGATGAATCGCAGATATTTTTTTGTGAATTGCAGGCATTGCCGGATTTGATGAAGCCAATATATTTTGGAGGATGATCACGGCACAAGAATCGACGGAAAAAATTTCGGATTTGACGCCCTTTTCCAGTTGGAACGCAGGAACGCCGCCCGCCGGATGGTTTTCCCGTCCGCTGGACGGAGAAGCCGCGGCCTTCTATCACGAGAACGGCTTCCTCGTTCTCGACCGGGTGCTGACGGCGGAAGAGACCGATGCCCTGACCGCGGAAGCCGCCCGCATTTGCCGGAACGCGGACGGCCGGATCAACGGGGTCGGGCCCGCTCCCGCGCATCTCAGTGATGATGAGGTCATGCAAAAAACCCTCTGCATCCATTTTCCGCATAAGCTGTCGCCCCTCCTGCACGGCACGTTGTCGCACCCCCGCATTGTTCAGGCCCTCACCACGACGATCGGCCCGAATGTGAAGGCCATGCAGTCCATGCTGTTTTTCAAAGCCGCGGGCAAACCCGGCCAGGCCTGGCATCAGGATGAGGACTACATCCCGACGCGCGACCGTTCGCTGCTCGGGGCCTGGATCGCGCTGGACAACGCCACGGTCGAGAACGGCTGCCTCTGGATCATTCCCGGTTCGCACAAACCGGGGGTTCTTTGGAAGCAGGAATGGCACGGGGACCGGAGTTTCGACTGCGCGCTGGAATCGCGCGGTTTTCCCTACACCGTGGCTGACGAGGTTCCGGTGGAGGTCAAAAAAGGCTCGGTGGTTTTTTTCAACGGCTACACCCTGCATCGCTCGTTACCGAACCGGGCCCAAAGCGGCTACCGCCGCGCGCTGGTGAATCACTACATGAGCGCCGAATCCTTCCTGCCCTGGCAACACACCGAAAACACCTCCATGGCCATGCAGGATTACCGCGACATCGTCATGGTCGCCGGAGAGGATCCTTATGCTTGGAAGGGCATCGCGGACATTGCCAAGTCCCAGGTGCGACCCGCGGGCGATGGAGGATGCACCAGCTGGGGCAACCCCCTTCCCTATAACGAATAGAGAATTGTTCGACGAACGCATCTCCGAACGTTGCCAAAGCGGAAGAAGTGGCGGCGAAGCCGCCCCGACACAGCGGGGCGGCTCGGGCGGGCCCAAAGCGTGGAAGGGGCCTTGATTTTGTCGCCACGGCGCGGTGTCGCCGTATCCGTCCCGGTCCGCGCGAGGCGCGCTCGCGGCCGGTTGTGGCAACTTTCGGAGATGCGCGCCGGGGCGCACGCTCCTGTTTACTAGTGGACCAGACAGGGCCGGGCGGACATACTCACCATCCTGTGGAATCCGTTTTAGAGCGCACGAAACTTATTCTTCATCCCCTCCCGGTGATCGGCAAATAAACGAAAAACCGGAAATCGCCTTCCCCATCGCCGCCGCAACAGCCCCCGGCTCTTGCAACGGCCTTCACCCCGAAAGCCGTTTCCCCGCATCCGTGGTGACGGGGCCGGTCGAATCCGACTCAAAGTGAACCCAATAATGAAAAAAAACCTGAGAATTCAATCTGGAGCAGCCCGGGAATATAAATCCCTGAAAATGCTGGTCGCCCTCGTGTCCCTCGTCGTCTTCACCCCTGGGTATAGTTCCCCCGGGAACAACAGCCCTCCGGCCGCCGACTTGACGCCGGCCGTGGATCCGTTCCTCGGCGTTGACGGCGGCGGCAATACATTGCCCGGGCCGTATCTCCCGTTCGGCATGGTGCGCGTCGGGCCTGACTGCGGCAATCTGCGGTCGAACAGCGGCTACACTGGAGGCCCGGTCATGGGTTTCTCCCAGGTCCATATCAGCGGTTCCGGCGGCGGCGCCAAATACGGCAATGTGTTGTTTCGGCCGACGGTTGGCGAACTTGATGTCCAGAAGCCGGCTGGTAACCGCAAGAGCGAATCGGCCACGGTCGGTCTCTACGACACGACGCTCGATTCCGGCGTCCGCGTCGAATTGAGTGCCTCCCGCCGCGCCGGGTTCCACCGCTACACCTATCCCAAGGGCACGCAGGGCCATGTCGTTCTGGACCTCGGTTCGGTGCTTTCGATGTATGAAAATGCGGGCGAAGGACAAACGGTGCTGGCCACCGAAACCCGCATCCTCGCACCCGACACAGTCCAAGGGCGCGTCATCGTTCAGGGCGGCTGGAACATCGGCGCACCTTACACCGTCTATTTTTCCGCAAAGCTCAACCGCCAGCCCGAAGAGTCGGGCGTTTGGGGGCCCGTCGGAATCTATCCCGGATGCACCCGTGGCGTCACCACCGTTAAGGAACACGGCGGGGCCTTCTTCTCCTTCGACACAGCGCAGGACAACCAAGTCCTTCTGAAAATCGGCATTTCCTATATCAACTGCGAAAAAGCCCGGCAGAACCGGGACGAGGAAATCCCGCAATGGGACTTCGACCAGGTGGTCTCCGACAACCGCGCCGCCTGGAATCGCGAACTGGGTCGCATCACCCTCGAAGGCGCCACCGGGGACCAGCAACGCATGTTCTACACCGCCCTCTATCACATCTTCTCCATGCCCACGGATCGCACCGGTGATAATCCGCTATGGACCTCCCCCGAACCGTATTACGACGACTTCTTCGCCCTCTGGGATACCTACCGGAGTTCCTTCCCGCTCTTCGCCTTGATCGCCCCCTCGCGCAGCAGTCACATCATCCGTTCCCTGGTGGATACTTACCGGCATGAAGGCTGGATGCCCGAGGCCCGTTCCGGCAATGACAACGGCCGCGTGCAAGGCACCACCAGCGGCGACTTTCTTATCGCCGACGCGATCCTCAAAGGAGTCGAGGGCATTGACTACCAAGCCGCATATCAGGCGATGCGGAAGAATGCGGAAGTCCCCACCGGTCCCTGCGACCAGCGCTTCTTCGGCCGTGGCAATGTGGATGTATTCCACCAACTCGGCTATATCCCCGCCGATTGCGAACGCTCCGGCAGCCGCACGGTGGATTATGCCGTTAATGATTTCGCGGTGGCGCAAGTGGCTGCAAAACTCGGCAAAACCGAGGATGCCGGAAAATATGCGAAGTCCTCGAAAAACTGGCGCAACGGCTGGCAGGCCGACAAGGAGGACGACGGGGTCAAGGGCTTCATCATGCCGCGAAACCGCGACGGCTCGTTTGTGGATGTTTCGCCCACCCAGGCCCCCATGGTGGCCACCGACCGGAAAGATCCCTACGTCGCCTGGTCCCAGCACCCGTCGCATCCCGGCGGCAGCGGCAGCGAACCCAACATCTACTATGAGGGCAATTCGTGGATCTACTCACTCGCCGCCCACCACGATGTGGCGGGCCTGATCGAACTTTGCGGCGGCAAGGACAAATTCCTCCAAAGGCTCGACACCTACTTCGCCAAATATCACCAGTGCGAAAACGAACCCGGCTTCTTTTCCCACTGCCTCTATGTCTATGCCGGACGCCCCGACAAAACCGCAGAAGCAACCCGGAAAATCTGCGCCCGCTTCAACCCCGGACGCAGCGGCATTCCGGGCAACGATGACTCCGGGGCCATGTCCTCGTGGCTGGCCTTCAACATGATGGGCTTCTATCCGAATGTCGGGCAGGATATCTACATCATCACCGCCCCACAACTCCCCAAGGTGGTGATTCATCTGGAAAACGGCAAAGACTTCACCATCATCGCCAAGGGGGTCAGCGACAAAAACATCTATGTTGCTTCTGCCACGCTCAACGGCCATCCGCTCGACCGCCCCTGGTTCCGCCACAGCGAAATCGCCAACGGCGGCACGCTCGAATTTCAGATGAGCGACCAACCGACGGATTGGGGCTGCAACAATCTGCCGCCGTCCACGGTCAGCCTGCCGGGCCGTTCGTGACTCAGAGAAACGCTTCCGAAGAAGATAGCGATCCTGGCGAAGGGCCGGGGGCGGCGGTCCCGGAAAAATTCCCGGCACCAGCTCCCGATCGGGAGCCGTCCCTGGCGGACCGGCGGACGCGCGTGGCGTCACGAAGCGGGTCAACGCCAGCGTGAGAGGGATCATACCATCTCTGCCAAATAAATGGACTCAGAACATCGGCAGGATGCCGATGCCACGTGGCATTGGCTTCCAGCCAATGATCCAAACAAATCAGAGAGATGGTATCATTCGGCAAATGGGAGAGTCACGGTTCGGTGATTCGGGAGCAGTCTTTGGCTCGGGCCGGCATCGTTGCCCGCCGGGTCATTGAGGAAAATCTGCGTCGGCGTGGAAAATCCGGGTTCCGGTCAATCGATGTCCTGTCCTAACCCCGGAAAGGAATATCGAACCCCGGAAAACCCTCAAAGGGAAAACGGGAATCAATCCCAGAGAGCACCGAGGGAAGAAGATCCAGGATGGTGATGGACCTTGTGGCCGATCAAGGAAGATGCGGGTCCGGGGAATCCTCCCGGTCGTGGTCTGGTCCCAAGAGCAGGCTCAGCGGCTAAAACCGGGGCTCTCGCTTCCACCACGCCATCAACCCAGGGGTTCTGGCGGGTGCGAACGTTGGTCCGACACGTCTGACCGAAGATCCTGGTCCAAAAACCTTTCGGCCGTTCCGGCGAATCGCCTACAATCAAGGCGATGAGCCTCTATGTCCTTCCTGATGGAACGAAAGAATTCTGGTCGAGCAAAGGCTTGCACAGAAAGGACGGCCCGGCCGTCGAGCGCTCTGACGGAACCAAGGAGTTCTGGGTCGAAGGGTTCCGCCACCGCGAAACCGGGCCCGCTTATGAAGGCGCAGACGGAGGCTTCTCGTACTGGCGCCATGGCCTGCGCCACCGGGAGGATGGCCCGGCCATAGTTCATGCTGATGGCTTTACCGCCTGGTATCGCGAGGACGTTCTTCACCGGGAAGACGGTCCCGCCCTGGCCTATCCTGACGGCACGCGGTTGTACTTTCGGGACAACGTGCTGCATCGAGAAGACGGTCCGGCGGTTGAACGTCCTGACGCGAGCTTTGACAAATGGAATCAGGGCAAGGAAGAGTGGCGCCAGCGAGGAGACCTCCACCGGGAAGACGGACCGGCGATCACCCATCAAAATGGCTATCAAGCCTATTACCGGCGAGGAGTCCTCCACCGCGAAGACGGGCCGGCGCGAATGTTTCCGGATGGCTCTTGTGAGTTCTATGAACATGGCAAACTGATCAAAGACGACGGAGGAGGCCGGGCCGGGGATCTGTCCAAACAGGATGTCGTGTCGTTCTATGAAACAGGAACCGAAAGCGGCCGGCTTCACGGCAGCGGATTTCCAACCCTGGAGTTCGAGAGAGCCCGAAGAATGATTATGAAGCTTCTCCCGCAAGGCCCGATCCGCATCGCTGATATTGGTGGTGGTCCGGGGGTCTATTCCGGATGGATGGCGGCCTTGGGCCATGACGTCATCATGATCGAGCCTGTTCCAGAGCACATTCGCCTTGCCGGGCTCGCGGCCCGGACCGGGCCTGCTTTTCGACCCGTGCTGGGAGATGCCCGGTCTCTACCGATGGAAGACGAGAGCGTCGATTTTGTCGTGATGTTCGGCCCACTCTACCATATCCAGGATGAAGCCGGTCGTCTGAAGGCCCTGCGAGAGGCCTGGCGTGTTCTGCGGCCCGGAGGCAAGGCGATAATCTCTGCTCTGAATCGCTATGTTCCGTTCGTCCAGGGCATCGACATGAATCTGATTGATCTCCCTTCTTACCGTCAGGCCGTCGCCGGTTTCGGCCCAACATATCAAGGCAGCAATCATCCACGAACTCCCCGGGCCGAGTGGTTTGAAGTTGCGTATGGTCATTCCCCTTCCAGCTTGCGTAATGAATTGGAGACATCCGGATGGACGGTGGACATGGTCAGCGGAAAGGAGGGTCCGGCCTGGGCTTTCCGGGACGAGTGGCCAAAACGGATGCGCAACGCAGACGAAATGGAACTGATGCTCTGGTCATCTGAAAGCGCTGATGCCGCCGAAGATCTGGCCGTCATGTCATCGCATCTGATTGCGGTCGTTGGTAAATGATTTTTCCGGGCGGGCGGGCAGGCAGCGAGGAATGCCGGAGCGGCGCAGTTTTATTCCGTAAAATTTACGAATGAGTTTGCGGGCCGGTCCGTGAGGCGGGGGTCCCCCTCTTTCCTCGAAGCCGTGTTTTTCTCGAGCCTTTATCCTCAAAGGGAAAACGGGAATCCCCGTGAAATGGCGCGAAGTGAAGCGGTGGTTTGGACAAACCGGCCCGCGCGCAATCTCTGTCCTACACTTATACCATCTCTGCCAAATAAATGGACTCAGAACATCGGCAGGATGCCGATGCCACGTGGCATTGGCTTCCAGCCAATGATCCAAACAAATCAAAGAGATGGTATTACACTTGAACCTACACTTACCCCCCCCGGGAGCATACCGGGTGAGCAGGTTCAAGCGCAGGGGCATCCCCCCTTCACTTCCCGCCATTCGCGGCAGAAAGAGATAGCCTGTCGCCCGCTCAGGCCGTGCGGCGCTTGCGCCGCTGCCTGAACCCGACCAGGCCTGCGCCGAGGGCCACGAGGGCGGCGGTGGTGGGTTCGGGGACGATGGTGATGGTGCCGGTGGCGGCGTTGAACGTGGCGGCCTGTCCCAATGACAAGCCGGTGGAAGTCACCGACGTGAAATCTCCGGAGAATCCGCCGGCGTTGGCGAACAGTTGCAGCACATCCGCGCCGTTGGCGAAAGTTCCACCGCTAAAGAGGAGGTTGAGCGAGCCGCCGAAGGTCACGCTCCCGGCGCCGTTCACGAGGTCGTAGGTTCCTGCCGTGAAGAGCGGGCTGGCGATCTCGAACGTGGTGCCCGTCGCACCGGACAGGTCAAGCTTGAGGCCCGAATTGACCGTGACGGTGCCGGGTGAATTGCCCGGCCGGAACGATCCGCTCACGGCCAGCGTCTTGCCATTGCCGGAGAGCGTTCCGGCCCCGGTCAGGACGGACAGCGCGTAGGTGCCGGACGTGAGGGCGGCTATGTCAAAGCTGCCGCCCGTGCCGAGCGCGAGGCCGCCGGTGCCGAGCGAGCCCGTGCCGGAGAGCGCCAGCGTGCCGCCGGAGATCGTCGTGCCGCCGGAGTAGGAGTTGGCACCGTCGAGCGTGAGCGTGCCGGCTCCCTGCTTCGTGACCGCTCCCGTGCCGCTGATGATGCCTGAGTATGTGTAGGCATCGGACCGGTTGAAGACGAGCGTGCCGTTGTTCGCGAGAGTGGCCACGCCGAGGACGCCGGTCGTGCCGCCGACGCCGATCTGGAGCGTGCCGCCGGAATTCAGATTGATCGTGCCGTTATCGCCCTGCGATAGCGTGCCTCCAACGGTCACGAGGCCGCCAGTCATGGTGAGCGTACCGGTGCCGCTTCTGCCGACGGTGAGGTTGCCGCTGTTGGCCCACGTGCCGCTGCTGACGGTGGCCGTGCCGCTGCTGCCGACGATGTCGCCGAGCATGCCTTTTGTATTGGTGACGCTGCCGCCGGTCACGTTGAGCGTGCCGGTGCCTTGGTTGCCGACGACGAGTTCGCCGCTATTGGCCCATGTGCCGCTTGACACCGTGGCCGTGCCGTTGCTGCCGCGGCTTACGCCGAGATAGCCGTTCGTGTTGGTGACGCTGCCGCCGGTCACGTTCAGCGTGCCCGAGTCGCCGGCTGATTGCCCAATGGTCAGGGTCGCAGAGTTGTGACTGATGGCTCCGCCTGCCGTCACAGCAACCACGCCGGACCTGATCGTCGTGCCGCCCGAGTAGGAATTCGCTCCGTCGAGCGT
>CAMASH010000022.1 GCA_945860745.1 Chthoniobacter flavus
CGCTGAAAATCCGGCTCGAATGAGAGAATTTGCCCCCAGATCGCAAAAAGCCCCGGCCAACGCCGTGTCAGCCCATCCATTGACAAACTTTTCGGAATTTTCCGACGCGATCCCGTTCTTTCCTTCCCCGCTGTGATTTTTGCGGGCTACCGCCGGCACTTTTCCTACACCCCCCGCATCACCCACACCTCCGACGGTCATCCCGGCGATCCGGTCAATGTGGCTATCGAGGGAAGCGAGTCCGGGCTCCTCACGGCCATGAAAGCCGCCGGTTGGGATCCGGCCGACCCGGTCACTCTGCAAAGCAGCCTGCGCATTGCGGCGGATTTCGTCCTCCGCCGGCCCTACGACGACGCGCCCGTCAGCGCCCTCTTCCTTGACGGTCGCAAACAGGACTTCGCTTTTGAACTGCCCGTCGGAAACAGTCCGCGCCAGCGCCATCACGTCCGCTTCTGGAACCGCGACCGCCCGAAGGACGGACGTCCGGTCTGGGTGGGTTCGGCCGCCTTTGACGAACGGGTCGGACTCAGTCACACCACCGGCCAGATCACCCACCACATCGGCCCCGACGTGGATGCCGAGCGGGACCTCATCATGACCGGACTGAAAAAGGCCGGATGGGTTCAGCGGGAATTCTCCGTGGACGGATTCCACCAAAATCCGGAAGGCCGCAATGGCGGCGGGGATCTCTGGCGCACGGATGGACGCCTTGGTGCGATCGTTCTTCGTCCCGATGGGCCGGAACTCCGACCGGCTTGAACCCGACGGAAACCCGAGCAAAGGGTAAGCGGACTCTTTTGATGGAGAAGTCAGAGTCTCCAACGGCACTCTCGGAGAGAACCCTCTGGAGGTTCGCGGTCACTTCCGGATCGATTCGAACCATCGCGCTTCTGGCGCACGAACCGGCAGGGGGCCAGTTGGTAAATCCGGCCGCGCGGCACCGGGGGGTTGAAGGAGAAGTCAAAGTCCTCCAGGCGGCGCGTGTCGCGGAAGCAGGCGGCCTTGTTGCGTCGGCCAACCTGCCGGGATGCCCGCACGTCGAGTTCGTCCTGGAGCCCATTGTTCCTCACGTATTTCACCCCGCTCGCCACCTTGCCTTTGTGCTGCGGGGCCGCCGGGCGGCAGGGCACCACGCACACCCCGTAATGCCGGCAGAAGTCGGCCAGCTTCGGATGAATCGCCGGGTCATACCAGTCGGCCTTCAATACCGCCGCCTTCAGGTTGTCCAGGTTGAGCACCGCCGCAACCCCGCCAAAATAGTGGAACCCGTTTTCCAGACACCGCAAAAACGTCTCCGTGTCCTGCCTCATCACCGCTTCGCGATACCCCTTGCGCAAATAGCTCGGCACGATCCGAAACACCCGGCTCCGCCGCCTCCGCCCTCCACGTCCTCGATCATCGCTCCCAGTCCAAAATCCACCTGCCCTCCTCCCCTGGCTGACACTGGACGCGCCACACCCGCTTCGGCTCCCGCGCTTTGAGCTTCGCCACATACCGCTTTACCGACTTGGTAGGAGGCTTGAAACCCGTGCTCCGCGACCAGATCCTGATAAATCCTCCGCGCGCTCAGTCCCCTGGCCACTTTGCCTGCGATCACCACGGTCTGCTCCTCGCCCTGGCTCCTGGCCCTCGTTGCCACCAAGGGCCCTTCGGCCAAAATGGCCTCCCCCATGCCGGGGGTCACTTCCCCGGCGCACTTTGCCGCATGCCGCGCCACCATCCGCCGGTTTATCCCCAGTTCCCCGGCCATCCGCCTCAGCGACCACCCTTCTCATAAAGATTTCGTATCGTTTCCTGTTTGTTCACTTTCAGGACGTCATGGCCCCCATCCAAGCCCCTTTTCAGGGGTTCAAACAGGGACCTGGTTTCCGTCCAAAAGTGGTGCACTTTGGGTGATCGGCGACAAGACAAGAACCCACGGACCGTTTTTTCGTGTGAATTTACCAGCGACCTTGTCGGTGCGGTTGTGGCTGGCGACCCGGAGTTCGAGGTTGTCCGTCTGGCCGATAGAGAATTTGCCAGACGGATTTTGGAGAAGGTAGACCCAATTCACAGTCTGCGAGAATGGCTCCTGAGGTAGGACTCGGGCGTCTATCTCACTTATTTACAGGTAAATATAACGAGTATTGATCTGTTGGCAAGTGCTAATCGTGCCGACTTCCATACGACTCAAACGAACGCTTTCACTACAATCTGCTGGCAATTTTGCTGGCAATTTTGCCCTCTTACTTCAGTCCGGCCATAAGCAGATCCTTGATTGCTCCACGCGTCTTTGGGAGAATCTGCCAACAGCTCTCAAATCCGCTATTCTCGCCATCGTTTCATCAAAGGGATAATTTTTTTCTGACAGATTAAAAACCGCATATAGTAACATGATAATCGGACGGTAACATTCTTGTTGTTATCGTCCGTGAATCACATTACATTCCCCACGTTTGAAAGCACTTTTCGAAAAACACTTGGGAGAATACCTTGATCGGGTAACGGGATTGAAAATCACTTTTTCTCCGTGTTCCCTCTCCAAGCTGCCTTTCTTTTTACGTGGTCGATATGATCTGACTGCGGGAGATTTTTTCGGGCAAAAGCTCCTGTTTTTTTCTCCCCGCAGTGATTTTGACGATTGGACGCCTTCGGTAATCCAGAATGATCGTCGGCAACTGGAAGAGATTTCCCATCTTTCTCCTGTGTTTGTCAACGACCGCATTCCGTCGAATCAAAGAGACCGCTTCATTCGGCTGCGGCTCCCATTTATAGTGCCGGGGACACAACTGTATTTGCCCGACCTCTTGATGGATTTGCGGGAACACTTTGTGGGCGAGCGATCCAGCCCTGGCGAAAAATTGAGCCCCTCGGCCCAACACCTTTTCCTGATGGCCGTTGAACAACGCATCGGCCGTTTCGACAATGCTCAAGCGTTGGCGCAAAAGATCAACTACTCCGCCATGACGATTGGCCGGGCAATGGACGAATTGGAAGTGGCCGGCCTGGCGCGGATCGCCCGCAGTGGAAAGACCAAGGCGCTCATTTTCGGGACCGAAAATGAGCCCGTGCAATGGCGAACACTATGGGAACGTGCCCTACCCCTCCTGCGTTCCCCCGCGCGACGGGCGTTCCCGCTTTATGAATGCCCCTCCCATTTGACCGCACCGGCAAGATTGGGTGGAATCAGTGCCCTTGCCCGCTACTCCATGCTCAGCGATCCGAAGATTGAAACATGGGTGGTCGGTTCGGAATGGTATCGTGGAAATGCCGTTGCATTTGAAGGGGCCGAGGCTCCCGGGCCGGACTGGGGCAACGAAAGCCTCGAAATCTGGAGTTATGATCCCGGCCTTTCAGGGACTTCCGAAAGCTCGTGGATACGTGGTGAGTATGCCACACGCGGTGGGATTGTAGACCGACTTTCGCTCTACCTCGCCCTGCGCGGATCCAATGATGAGCGGGTGGAACAGGCGTTGGAAAAAATGATCGGAGACATCACATGGTAAAGGGACTCGAAATCTTTCGCGATTACTTCGTCGAATACGCGGAGAATTACGTTCTGATCGGCGGAACGGCTTGCGACTTGGCATTTTCCTTGGCCAGCCAGGAATTTCGCGTCACCAAGGATCTTGATATTGTTCTCGTCATCGAAGCCATGAACGAAAGGTTTGCCAGAACGTTTTGGTCCTTCGTCAAAGATGGCGGCTACAAACACCGGAGGCGCGGTGAGGATGGAGAAATGCAGTTCTATCGGTTTTCGGAGCCCGACAACTCCACCTTTCCGATTCAGTTGGAACTCTTTTCCAAAAAACCTGACCTGTTAACGCCTTTGGCTGACGGTCCGCTGACGCCGATTCCGATTAGCGGGGAAGGTTCGAGTTTGTCCGCGATTTTACTGGGTGAAGACTACTACGGACTGATCCGACAGGAGCGCGCCATCCGCGAGGGCGTCAGTTTCCTCAAACCAGAAGCCCTGATCCCTTTGAAGGCAGCGGCCTGGCTTGATTTAACAAGGCGGAAAAGCGCTGGCGAAATCGTTGACTCCAAAGACATCCAGAAACACAGGAGGGACGTTTTTCGACTCTTCACCTTGCTGACGGCAGACACCCGTATCGTGCTATCTCCGACGATTCAAAACGACCTTCGGGGGTTCGTGGAAGCGATGCGCACGACCCCACCTGAATTGCTGGCACTGAACATACGGGGCATTTCGTCTGAAGAAATGTTGGCGGCGCTCGCTCAAATCTACAGCCTTTGAATCTCGATTTGAACGCGCGATGCCAGAATCGTCGCCCTGGATTCAGCAGGGCCACAGTCTGGCTAAAGGATGCGCGGTTGCGGGCATTCCGACTTTCATAAATCAGCTCCCAACTGGGAGCAGGCAGTGCGTTTTTATCCGCCAGAGTGGCGGGGATGAAAGCACACATACATCCCGAAAACGACATCCGCCACTCCGACCGCCGTCACCCGGTGGATTTTCTTGAACCCCTTCCGACACCCGACGATCAGCTTCACCGTATTTGTGAAGTCCTGAGCCGAACGTTCGGCTGGGTGGCCAAGGCGGACACCGTTGAACAAAAAGGACTCCGGGCTTCCGTGGTTCTCTACTGCGTCAGGGCCGACTTGCTTGGCACGGACACCCTGGAGGAACTCGGGGCAACCTGCAAGTTCTCCGATTACCACACCGGATTAGAGCATTTCTTCACGTATGCGCAGAGGACGGGATTGAAGGAACGAATCGTATTCCACGACAACTACGCCGCCTCGGCCCTGCCCGCGCACTCGACCGGTGCGGTCGAAATCTTTGACCCAGTGAATCCTGAGAACAACGTGGCCTCGACCATGACCGACGCCACTCGGCGAACGTTCGTGGAGCTGGCCGACCGAGCACTCGATGCCCTCAGCTACGCGCGCACCTGCCAAACCAAAGGTGATGCGCTCGAATGCTGGCAAGAAGTGATGGGAGCAACCTTTAACGCCTGATCCGACATGAGCTTTACGATGACCCGAACGGCGAGTGAGTCTTTCACGCTCACTCATGCCAAATACCTAGCCTCCAAAGTTACCGCCGACATGCTGCGCTGTCTGCAAAACTACGGGCGACCCGCCCAGGCGAACATCAACAACTACGGGACGGAACTTTTTCAAAAACCCGCCGGTCGGCTGATCCTGTTCCTGCTGGCAGGAGCCTTGGTCTTCGCCTTCCTCTTTTCGGGGAAAGGCCACCGCTCGACTGAGGCCATCAATCCCGCTGTTCCCGCACAGGCAACCACGGCGAAGGGATACAGCTTCACCGAGGAAATTCCGGTCACTCCCCCTGCGCGGCCACCCGCCCCGCCTCCCAAGGTGGCCGACAGTTCGGCCTCACGGTCATCATCGACACCCAAGCCACCGCCGCCAATTCCCCAGGCCATCTTTGCCACGCGGGAGGTGGCCCGCAGCGAATCGTATCTTCCCTTCGGGCGGCTTCTCCGGTGCGAACTGGTCAACACGGTCGATTCCACCAACATCGAAACCCCAATCATTGGACTCATCACCGAGGAGGTCTGGCACGATGGCAGATTGATCATCCCGGCAGGAACGGAAGTTCACGGCATTGCCCAGAAGACTGCCGCCCGCGAACGGATTGGCTCCGAGAGGAAATGGGTAATCGTGTTCCAGGACGGCCGGGAATTGCCGCTCAACGGCACGGTCCTTGATTACGCGCCTGAGGCGGCGAAACCGGGAGGCTGGAGCGAAACCGATGGTTCCGCTGGGCTTCGCGGTTACATGATCGCTTCTGACAAATTCGCCGAGGCGAAGGCGGTTCTTGCCGCCATGATTTCGGCGGGAGCCAGGGCGTTTCCGCAGACAACGAATCTGATTTCTCCACTGACCGGGGGAGCGACCCAGATCCAGAACGGCGGGTTTACCGATGCGATTTCCGCAGGGATCCAAGCCGGCGGGCAGATTTATTCCCAGCGTCTTTTGGAGAGTCTGAAAAACGATCCGTATTACGTCCGGGTTCCTGCCGGGACGCTTTTTTATCTCTACGTCACCCAAACCGTGGACTTGCAAAAGGCCACAATCGGACTCTCAGCCTCAAACCCAACAAACCCATGAAATACCTCATCACCATCCTCACCCTTTGCCTGTGCTCGGCATGCGCCACTCGCAAGGCGGTCAAAATTCCGTCGAACCCCGCTGTTGCTGGCGTTTCCCGAAACGACATGCCAGGCGTGAGGGTCCCGGAAACCGTGAAAGCATATCCGGCAGGCCGCTACACGGATCCGAATTACCCGGATGAAATGCACGAACGGCACACGGTCTATCGCCGGGAACAGTCCGCCGATTGGAATTACCGTCCATCGGAACCCTACACGCTGCCGCTTGGTCCGACCGCGGCAAAGTCCAATCCCTCGCCAGGTTTCTACAAGGTAGCGGACGAGGAGCAGCGTAACGCCCAGCAGAAAGCGTATGCAGAAGCTCTCCTGGAACAAAACCGCGCCATGAAAAAGCGCGTCGAAGATTTGCAGCAGGAGGCCGCCAAGGTGCCCGAACTCCGGCAAGAGGTCGAGCGCCTCAAGAGCCAGCCCGATTTTACTCCGTCGCCGTTTCCGAGTCCCGCCGAACCCTCGAACGACGATGCCTTCTCCTCCGCAGAGCCGCCGCTCCCGGAGGGGGAGGGAATTTCAGACCCGTGCGGGATTATCCTCTTCGCTGAGGACAACGATGAGAGCCAGGCATTCCTGCTCTCCCAGATGCAGCTCAACGACGAGTTCATAGCCGAACTCGAATCCCTGGAGCGACGCAGACGGGAATCGCTTTTCCCCGCTCCGCTCCTCCGCCGCAAGCAATTCGCATTTCTCACCAAAAACATTCTATGAAAACCACCAAACCAGCCAACGTCACAGTCACCCTCGATGAGGACACCTTTGCCACCTTCACGGAGGCATCGGAAATCGTCGAGAAAGCCGGAATCCGCGTTCCCACCAGTCAGCTTGTTCAAACCATGCTGAACGCGGAGATCCAGCGCCTCAGCGCCCGGAAAATTGCCCAGCGATTCCTGAAATCCGTCATCCAGCAAATCGGCGGATTGCAGAACGGAGCCCTCGACGACGAGGACGAAGAGACCATCCCGCAAGTCCGTGCCACCAAAGCCTGAATTTCGAAAACCGAAACCGTCCTAACGCCGGACTACGGGGCCGCATGGTCGAAACGTCCGGCACAACCAAACATGTCAAAATGGCAATCGCATCACCAAAAAAGAAAGAAGAGCTGGCACAACAGTTCAAAATTAACCCCGAAGTGAACACCCGACTGGACGCCTTCATGAAGGCGGAACCCGGCCTGGTCGAATACGTCAAGGAACTCCCCCGCGAGCAATTGGAGCGGAAGTTCCTCCTGCGCAAAATGCAGGACCAGGAGCAGAAGCAGAACTACACCGCGAAGGTCAAATCCTGGCTCGAAAAGCCTGAACAGGCCGACTTGGTAAAGAGCATCAAGGCAACCATCAGCCCGAACATGACCGCCGAAAAGCAGGATCAGGTCATCGTCACCCAGGCAAAAAACTTCATCCGCAACACTGGTATCAAACTCGGCTGATCTCCCTCAAACCCACGCGTTTCGTCCGGTTCGATTCCGGACGAAACGCAAACTTCAATTTATTTTTATGTTCTCAGCCAAAAAACTTCAAGGCGGGCAGGAAATTCTTTCCCTTATGAACTGTCGTCGTCTGCCTGCACGCCTCAGCACAGGGGAAGCCTCGGCCATACTGGGATTTCAGGAGCATGACATCGCTCCGCTCATTGCGGCCAAAATGCTCAGCCCACTTGGAAAACCCGCCCCCAATGCCCCGAAATATTTTGCTTCCGTGGACATCCTGTCCGCAGCCCAAGACCGGGAATGGTTGTCTCTGGCTACGCGTGCGCTCGCGAAATACTGGCAGGGCAAGAATGCTCGAAAAAAAGCAGACAGCGGCCGCTTGGCTCCGTTTGAAGCTGCTGCCTGATTTTTCTGAAGCACATCAAAATTGTGCTGGATCAAAAGCGGCGGCTTCCCGGCTGACACGGCGATTCGTTTGAGTCCCCCTTTCTCATGTCAGGCCACCAAGAGGGCCTCAGGCTTCTCTTTCGCGATGGTGAGAAGCTTTAGCGCGGCTCCGCTGGGGTTTTTGTAGCCGCTCTCCCACGAAATGTAGGTCTTCATCGGGACATTCAGAATTTCCGCAAAGATGGCCTGACTTGCGCCCCATTTTTTACGGATAGCGCGAATTTGGGTCGGTTTCATCGGTTGGAGCGCTTTCCGCTCTCGAGTGCGGAGATCCCCGGATCGGCCTTCGCGATACAGGCGCACGGTGTCTTGCACGGCTGCGATCAACTCGTCGCCGTTGAATTCAATTTCCACTGGTGCTTTTTTCATAGTCATTTGAGGTAGGCTGCTTGTGAACGGAGGGCCGCTTTCTGGTCAGCGGTCAAATCACTCTGGCGGCTCTTCGTGTAAAGGAAGAACAGAAAGATCGCGGCCCTGTCCATCAAATGGAAGTATACGACCCGCGCTCCACTGCTTTTTCCTCTGCCTGGCATTTTCATGCGAATTTTTCGAAAGCCTCCTGTTCCCTGAATCAAGTCGCCTCGTTCGGGATTGGCCAGAAGCTCGTTTTCCAGTTCCCGTAAGGATTCCTCCGCATCCAGTCTGGTGATTTGTTCCGTGAATTTTGACGACTCAATAAAGAGGATATTCATATACTACTTAGTGGTATGACTGGCAAGTGGAAATTTACGAAACTGCAGCTTGTGCGCGGTGTTGGGGTTCGAGCGAAACACGCGGCATGGTGATGATGTTGTGCTGAGCGCGGGACTCGTATTCATCGAGCGGAGGCACCACGACCTGAGCGCCCTTGGCGTAGGCTTCGTGCACAGCTCGGCTGCTGTGGCCAAGGGCATCTTGCGCGAACCGTTGAGGGTATCCGCACACCTTTGCCCGCTGAGCCCATGAATGGCGGTAGCTGTGCAGGCTCACCCCGGATACCCCAGCGATGCGACAGCGGCGGCGGAACTCCGTGGCGCGGGCATTCGCGCCAGCCATCTTGATCGTGGGAAAAAGTGGCCCGAATCGGGGCCGCGTTTCTAGAATTTCCCGCAGACGCTTGCCGATGCTCAGGCGGGCGGGCTCGCTGTCCTCTCCGAGTTTCTTGCGCCGGTATACGAGTTGTCCGTTTTGCCAGTCGATCTTGTCGGCATCCAACTCCGCCGCGTCCGATTGGGCCGCTCCAGTTTCGTAAAGAAATTCGTAATACGACCGCTTTTCCGGGTTCTTCTCGCTGGCGATAATCCGGGCGTGTTCCTCCAGTGTGATCGCCCTCTTGCTCTTGCCCCGAACCTTCGGCCATGCACGCTTCACCAGAATCGGCCAAGCCAGCCAGCCAATATCGAGCGCGAGGTTGTGTAGACGCCGCAAATAGTGGGCGAAGGAATTCCCGTTTCTGTGCAGGAGGGTCAGCAGTTCTTCCGCCGTGGTTTGCACGAGCGGACGTGAGCGGAGGGGATCAAACGACTTGGCGTCCATCGCTCGCTGGCAGCGAGCGCGGGATGATTCGATGCCGTGCGTGCACATTTCGGCCATGACCTCGGCCCAAGTGCGCGCGCTTATACGAGGGTCATGCGCCGTCAGGTAAGTGCGGGCAATGGCGAGGTTGAGAGTTGGCTGACGGTAGGACTCGTTTTTGCTGTGCAGCAGTTTTTCCGCCACTTCGCGGTCGCGCGTTTTCAGGCTTCCTTGCTTGGAAGACTGCTGATCCTGCCAATAGAAAACCCCGTTGGCGCGCTGGTAGATTCTGAACTTGTTGAGCATGTTTTTTCTCCGGTTGTAGGAGATAACACGCCCTCATCTTTTCCGTTACCGAGCAGAGACCGAGTTCGCACAGAGTTGGAACGAATTTTGCAATTCCAAAATGGCTTGCTGGCACTTTTGCTGGCAATCGGCCGTTTTCTGCCTTTTGAAGTCAATTAAATCGCTGCGAAACAACGATTTATAAAATGGCTCCTGAGGTAGGACTTGAACCTACGACCAATCGGTTAACAGCCGACCGCTCTACCACTGAGCTACTCAGGAATTTTTCTGTCGTTCATTTTCACCCATCGGTTAATCCCGGCGGGCCAAGACTCTACTAAGCTACTCAGGAATCGCCCGTGAGGAAGATAAAAGAAAGCGGGAAATGCCCGTGGTGTCAAGGTGAGGAGGCGGATTTTCATTCAGCGGGCCGGGATTCCTCCTGTGAAATTCCCGGCACAAAAACCGGAGTGACATCCGGCGGATTTTCTGCGACTGCGGAAGTGCTATGCCTAACAATGCCGAAGCCGAGCGCAGACTTGCCCGTGATCAGGGACGGGAACCCTGGAATCTCTGGGGGCCCTATCTGAGCGAGCGCCAGTGGGGGACGGTGCGCGAGGACTACTCGGCCGATGGCGACGCGTGGAGCTATTTTACCCACGATCAGGCGAGGTCGCGCACCTATCGCTGGGGCGAGGACGGGTTGCTGGGTCTTACCGACAGCGATTGCCGGCTATGCTTTTCCATCGCGTTGTGGAATGGCAAGGACCCGATTCTCAAGGAAAGGCCCTTCGGGCTTTCCAATCCCCAGGGCAATCACGGCGAGGACATCAAGGACTACTTTTACCACCTCGACAACACGCCGACCCACAGTTTCATGCGGGGGCTCTACAAATATCCGCAGGCTGAATTTCCCTACGCGCATTTGATCGAGGAGAACGGGCGGCGTTCGCGGCTGGAGCCGGAGTATGAGTTGGTCGATACAGGAATTTTCAACGAAGGCCGCTACTTCGATGTCTTCATCGAATATGCCAAAGCTGCGACCAACGACATCTGCATCAAGATTTCCGCAGTCAATCGCGGACCGGAGGCTGCGCCGCTGACGCTCCTGCCCACCCTGTGGTTCCGCAACACCTGGTCCTGGGGACAGGAGGGGATCACCAAACCGGAGATGCATCTGGCGGCGGAGGGCGCGATCAAAGCGGCGCCGTGGGGATTGCCGGTTTATCACTATTATTGCGAAGGCGCGGAGGAATTTCTCTTCACCGAAAACGAAACGAACAATCAGCGGCTGTTCGGCGCGGCCAACACGGCGGCCCACGTGAAGGACGCCTTCCATGACTATATCGTGAAGGGCGTGAAGGAAGCGGTAAATCCCGCCCACACCGGAACGAAGGCCGCGGCAGTTTATCACCGGTCGGTCGCGCCCGGCGAAACCTCGGTTGTGCGGCTGCGATTGACGGAAAACCCGCAGTCCGACCCGTTCGGTGCGCCCTTCGACGACGTCTTTCATGAGCGAGGCAAGGAGGCCGATGAGTTTTATGACGCCATCACGCCGGGACTGCCGGAAGAACCCGCCATGATCCAGCGGCGCGCCCTGGCCGGGCTGCTGTGGGGGAAGAAGTTTTACTATTATCCGGTCATGCAGTGGCTCATGGGCGACCCGACCATGCCGCCGCCGCCCAAGGAACGCTGGCATGGACGGAACCTTTTTTGGAAGGACATGCATGCGCACGACATCATTTCCATGCCGGACTGTTGGGAGTATCCGTACTTTTGCGCCTGGGATCTGATGTTTCATTCGGTGGCTTTTGCCGTGCCCGATCCCGCCACGGCGAAACATCAGAACATGCTCCTGCGCGGGGAACGCTACACCTCACCCAGCGCACAAATGCCGGCGTATGAGTGGGCGCTTTCCGACGCCAATCCCCCCATCGGCGGCTGGGCGGCGTGGCGGATCTATTCCATCGAGCGCGGCATGACCGGAACGGGTGACCGCGAATTCCTGAAGAAATCCTTCAATAAACTCCTGATGGGTTACGCCTGGTGGGCCAACCGGGTGGATCAAACGGGCGACAATGTCTTTGAGGGCGGCTTCCTCGGCCTCGACAACATTGGCGTGTTCGACCGCCGCTATCCCCTCCCCGATGGCAGCACGATTGAGCAAAGCGACGGCACCGCCTGGATGGCCATGTATTCGCTGAACATGCTCAACATCGCCATCGAATTGGCGCATGAAGACCCCGCCTACGAGGACATCGCGGACAAGTTTCTCAACGACTTCATCTATCTGGCCGCCGCCATCAACGCGCGCGGGACAGATGGCTACACGCTGTGGGACGATGAGGATGGCTTTTACTACGATGTGCTGAAGCGCACAGACGGCACATCCGATTATCTCAAGACCCGCTCCCTGGTCGGGCTCACGCCGTTATTTGCGGTGGAAAGCTTCGACGACGAGGCCGTCCAACGATTCCCGCTCCTGCGCAAGCGCGTGCAGTGGTTCAAGGATCACCGGCCTCACCTGCTCGATCAATTGCACCACATCGGAGTGGAAAACAGCGGCAAGCGGCTCATTTCGCTGGTTTCCCCAGAAAGACTGCGCCGTCTTTGCGAACGGCTCTTCGATGAAAAGGAATTCCTCTCCCCCCACGGCATCCGCGCGCTCTCGCGGTGCTATCTTGATCACCCCTACACCTTCACCGAGGGAACGCAGACCGAGACGCTGAACTACAGTCCGGCTGACAGTCCCGTCGCCATGTTCGGCGGCAACTCCAACTGGCGCGGTCCCGTCTGGCTGCCGATGAATTATCTGCTCATCGAGGCCCTGCAAAAGTTCGCCTTTTATCTCGGCGACACCTTCAAAATCGAGTTCCCCACCGGCAGTGGAAAGGAGATGACCCTCTGGGATATCACGCTCGAATTGGAAAAGCGTTTGGTCTCCATTTTCCTGCGCGACGAACAAGGCAACCGCCCCTTCAACGGCGGGGTCGAGCTTTTCCAAAAAGACCCCCATTGGCGCGACCTGATTCTTTTCAACGAATACTTCAACGGCGACAACGGCGCGGGCGTGGGGGCCAGCCACCAGACCGGCTGGACCGCGCTCGTGGCCAAAATGATCCGCCAGCTTCACACTTTCGAACGCGATTGATTCGGACGGATGCGGGCCCTCGCATCCCAAACAGAAGAACGGGTTGCAAGGGTCTGCAATCCTCCAAAAAACAAAAAAACCATGAAACTCGCAGGCAAAGTCGCACTCATCACCGGAAGCGCCCAGGGCATCGGACAGGCCATCGCTCTCCGGCTCGCCCAGGACGGCGCGGACATTCTCATTGACGACCGCCCCGGAAATACGGGCGCGGAGGAAACCCGAAAGGAAATCGAAGCCCTCGGACGCAAAGCTGTCGTTCTCGGCGGTGACCTGGCCAACACGGCGGATGACCGCCGCCTCATCGCCCAGGGCCTGGCTGGCCTGGGAAAGATCGACATCCTGGTGAACAACGCCGGCGTCGAGAAGCACGCCGATTTCTGGGACGTAACCGAGAAGGATTTCGACTTCGTCCTCGACATCAACCTGCGCGGGACCTTTTTCCTGACCCAGGATTTCGTCAATCATTTGCGCGAAACGAAACGTCCGGGCAAAATCATCAACGTGAGTTCCGTCCACGAGGAACTCCCCTTCCCTCACTTCTCGACCTACTGCGCGAGCAAGGGTGCGTTGAAAATGCTTTGCCGCGATCTGGCCATCGAACTGGCTCCGCTGGGTATCACCATCAACAACATCGCGCCGGGAGCGATTCAGACCCCGATCAACACCAAACTTCTCAATTCCCCCGATCTCCTCAAGGCGTTGCTGGGTAATATTCCCCTCAACCGCCTCGGCACCGGAGCCGACGTGGCTGGAGTGGCATCCTTCCTCGCCTCCAGCGACTCCGACTACATCACCGGAACGACGCTCTTTGTGGATGGCGGGCTCTTGTGGAATTACTCCGAGCAATAGAGGCCGCGAATTCCCCGCGCGGGCTCAGTGCATCTCCACCGCGACCGAGCCGATGCCGGAACGCAGATAGCTGAACTGCACGTTCGGGTGGCCAGCCAGCAGGGACATTGGAACGGAGGCATCAACGAGTCCCTTGGAAATCATCAACGCGCTCAGCCGGATGCCGAACGGATTGTCGTGATGACCCGGGTGCCAGATGCTGACTTTGTCGGCCTTCCAGGTTTCGGTGGGTCCGACTGTGCAGGCGTGGGTGGGAACGAGGCTGACATTTCCGCCGCCTGAGGTGCGGGCATTCTGCACAATCGTAACCGGGTGCAGCTTCACGATACGGGTGCCGAGTTTGCGGTATTCTGCCGGCGAAGGCGGAGCATCCTGATAGGCCCCCGTGCGCGGCAGAGGATCATTGAACGCCCAGTGTTTGATCTCGCCTTGACCGCCCTGCATGACCACACAACGCACCGAGTCATAGCTGGCGCTGTAGGCCTCGAGATCTCCGGAGGGAAAATGTTTGTTGGCCTCGGGCAGCGCGAATTCCGGCCGGATGCGGTCAAAGCACAATTCATTGTCACATCTGGCAAACGACAACGGATGCGTGACATCCACCGGTTTCCCATCCACCAGCCACTCGTCCATACCCCAGAAATGAGCCTCGTGTTTCTTGAGATCCAGTCCGAGGGCGTTAACCATCAGCGCGACGATGGGAAGTTGCTCGGTCGGTCCGATGGGACCGCAAATTCCGGCGGGATTGTCGGGGGTGGATTGACGCCAGGCGTCAATGTATTCGAGCGCCTGGGCCGAATAGAACTCCTGGACGGTGTCGTAGACCTTCACCGCAAAGCCCGGACGGCTGAGTTGCTCAAGGTCTGTGGCAGTAAGGCGCGCGGCGTCGTTGAGAATTTCGGAATCGAGCGTGGTGTAATCCCACCAGCCTTCGGCGAGTTTGCTGATTGGTCGTGCCATGGTTTGTTATGTGGTCAGGGTGTGAGGAGTTGAAGAAAATCTCGAAGGTTATCACAAAGTGGATCAAAGTCCGCATGGCAGAAACCGAGATGGGAATGGCGTCGCCAGCACTCGGCAAATTCCATGTCCCTCCCCCATCCCGCCATGGTGCGGCAGAGCCCGCGCATCTCTCCCACCGGCGCTTCCATGCCCTGGGAGTCGCCGAGCCAGGCATGCTGACTCTCGTGGCAGGCCAGCATGCGCCCCTTTGTTTCCATGGTGGAACCGATATCCACGAGGAGGTCCGGCCGGAAGATGTGATTCAGCCCGTCTCTCAGGCCATGCGGCGGCGCGTGATAAATGCGAACCGGATCTGCATAAGACGGGCAGGCCGGCTCAGTCACAAAATTCGGCATGGCGCGGCTGAAGGCGGCGGTGGTGATCAAGCGGCAAACATTCTGATGGTCCTCCATGTAGTCCATCGGAGAATGGGTCAGGATGATCTGCGGCCGGATTGTCCGCACTCTCGCGCTCACGGCGGCCAGGGAGGGCTTATCGTAAAAGATCTCCAGATCGGAGAAGATGGGGGAATGGATTTCCGCACCCGCGATTGCGGCCGAGCGAGCCGCCTCCGCCGCGCGAAGGCGGACAATCTCATCGCGGGAGTGCGTCAGGGTTCCGCAGGCGCCGTCCAAGAGATTCCACATGTGAATCGGACAACCGGCCTCCTTGAGGAGAAGAAGAGTGCCGCTGAAGAGAAACTCCACATCATCGGCATGAGCGACGGCGGCCAGAACTACGGGTTTGCTGGTGGAATTCGACGAGAAAGACATTCAATGAGAGGTGTAGCCGCCGTCGACGGGCAATTGCGAACCCGTGATGTAGCGCGAAGCATCGGAAAGAAGAAAGATCACAGCACCCCCAAGGTCGTCATCCTTGGCGAGGCGGCGAAGGAAGGTCTGTTCGGAATAGTTGTGGACGAATTGTTCAGGTTCACCCGCCTGGAATCCGCCAGGAACGAGAGCGTTTACACGAACGCCCGACGGTCCGAGATGAGCCGCGAAGTATCGTGTGAGATTGATCAGGCCAGCTTTATGAAAAAAGTAATCGGGTGGCGGCCCTTTCATGTCGGTGCCGGCATAGAGGGAAAGAGTGGGACCCACGACGCCCTGGATGGATGAGATATTAACAATGCTCCCGCCGCCACGCTCTCTCATCATCCCACCAAAAATGCGGTGCATGACGAAGACGCCGGTGGCATTGGTTTTCATTGATTCCTCCCAACCCGCGATGGAGCCATCGGGACCAAGCATGGGGCGAGAAACCGTATTATTAACCAAACCGTCGAGACGGCCCCATTTGGCGAGGACATCATCGCGGAGCCTCTCGATAGAGGTGGGCGCGGCTTGGTCGTAAGATAAAGCCTCGGCTTGAAGGCCCTTGGCACGGATGGCCTCGGCAACGGATTCGCAGGCTTTGAGATTGCGTGAAGCAACTATCGTAATGGCACCAGCGGCGGCGAGGTCGTGGGAGAGGCCTCGACCATATATGCCTGCACCCCCGGTGAGGAGGACGATCTTGCCGTCGAGGCCGAGGCGGGTGGACATTTCGGGAGTCATGACTTTATCTCCATGAGTTGACCATTTTGGGCAGAGGCGAGGGCTGCAATGTTGCTTTGGAGAGAATGGATGGCCTCGGCCAGAGTGCACGACGGATCGCTTTCGCCCTTGATGGCAGCGAGAAAGGCGTGAGCTTGGCGGATGTAGAAATCGTCGCGCTCAAACGCGCCAAATTGGGTGGACATCCATTCGGAGTCGTCGGCATGGAAGGTGTTGATGCGCGCGTTGCAAAGATCGGCACGAAGGGAGCCATTTTCGCAATGGATGGTCAAGGAGGTTTCTTTGGGAGCCTGGCCCTGGGAGAGGTAATAAGTCGCAATGCAGCCGCCAGCGTGGCGGATGGAACAACTCACCGTATCTTCGACCGAAACGTCCTTGAGTTTGCGGTTGGCGGCGAGGCAGTGGATGGCTTGGGCGGGTCCGACGAGCCAGTCCATGGCGTTCACGAAATGGGTGAGGACGTCTTGAATGGCACCCCCCCCGCTTTCGTGCCGGGCGTAGTAGAGGCTGGCGTAGTCGGGGCGGGCCTTGGAGAAATCCTCACCGCAGACGACCTGGGCAGAGAGAGGCAGACCAAGGTTGCCCGTTACAAGCAGACGCTTAAGTTCGGCGACGGGAGGCA
Organism: Chthoniobacter flavus; assembly: GCA_945860745.1. Classification (GTDB taxonomy): domain Bacteria; phylum Verrucomicrobiota; class Verrucomicrobiia; order Chthoniobacterales; family Terrimicrobiaceae; genus CAMASH01. Next base: position 16,970 of record CAMASH010000022.1, read on the forward strand.
TGTGGCGGTAGACGTAGGCGATGCGGATGGTGCGCGTGGCATCGAACGATTTCAACTCGTCGAGCCGATCGGGAGCAACGGCGAGGGGTTTCTCGATGAGGACGTCGAGACCGGATCGCAGGAGATCAATCGCGATGGGGATATGGGTCTGGGCGGGAGTGGCGATGACGGCGGCGGTCCAAGGGCAGTCGGCTTGGGCTTCCGACCAGGAGCCGTAGGAGGGACATTGGTAGCGAGCCGCGATAAGAGCACGGCGCTCGGGATGGGACTCGACGATGGCGATGCGTTCAACGATTTTTTGGAAGCAACGGAGGTGGCGCTCGCCGATGCCACCGGCGCCGACGATGAGCAGATTAGTCATGAGAAGAGCTTTGCTTGTCCTTGGGACCGGAAGCGAGGTGGAAGGTGTCGGTGTGGAAATTCCTAAAGAGCCACGGAGATTTGGCAGGAGTGTCGGAGGGCGTCCCTTGGCGGCGGAATTCCCACCAGCATTGGCCGCAGTGGTTGTGCTGGTGGTCGATTGCAAAGCCAGCAGTTTCCATCACCGATCCGATCCAGCCGATGCAGTGGTCGCAGTAGTCGGGGTATTGCTCGAGGTTATTGCGCAGCAGGAAGCCCTTGGAAGGGCAGTCGTTAATGTCGAGACGAAAGACGCCGTCACCCTGGGTGGTGGCGTAGCCGGCGGCTTCCTCGGCGAGGGTGTGGGCCCAGTACTCGCCCATGCCGGTGAAGCCTTTTTCGCGGATGAGTTTGCTGGCGTGGGATTGGGAGTCGCCACCGATGGCTTCATCCCAGAACTGGTGGACGAGGTCATCGTCGCGCTGGTCGTGAAGCCATTGGAAGGTCCACTCGTAGTGGCCGCAGAAATCGTAACAGCCGATCATATGGCCTCCCTGATGTCGGCCAGATCTTGGGGTGCCTGTGTTGCGGCGAAGGTTTGGTGGCAGGAACCATTGCCACCAAGGACGCGGACGGTGAGGCCGGCGGGCTGGGCGATGGCCGGGCAGACGCGGACGTCGAGAAGGACGTGGTCGGATGCTTCGGTTACTGTTACCTCCGCACCGGGCTCAGCGGCGAAGAAGGCGCGCCAGTAGTTCGCCACGGCGGGGATGTTGCCGGTTTTCCAATGGAGGGAGACGGGAGCAAAGTAGCGGCTGCCAAGATCGGTCCAGTATTGGTGGAGGGCGGCTTCACCGAGTTGGCGGCGGATGAAGCGAAAGGTGGCGTTGATGGCGAAGTAGAAATCCGCCGCGCCGACGGACTTGGTGTCGGTGTAAGGCAAGGGGCCGGTCATGAATGCCACTAAGATAAGACGGATTTGGGATGTACCGCGACCGTCCCGGTTGCGCTTTACCGGGAAGGGAAACAAGCGAGACGCTTGTTGTACACGGCTTACCAGTGCCATTCGGGCCGGTCATGGGAGGAGATAGGAGTGTTCCGTGGCCAGCATCTGATCAATGGCGCAGGAGTACTCGGGGGTCAGCGGATAGTCAAGGTAGGCGGTATTGGTATGAAAAACGCCGAGGCGCACGAGGGTGGTTTTGAGACCGTTGAGCCAGCACGTGACCTTGGGTCCGCCGTAAACAGCGTGAAGCATGGCAACCATGCGGCGCTCGGTGGCCCGGGCGGCAGGGAGGTCACCTTGGGCGATGTGCCGCATGATTTCGGCGACATAGCGAGCGTTGAGGATGGAGCCGCCAAGCATGACGCCGTCGTAGCCGGCCGTGAGGTAGTCCACGCAGAGAAATTCGTCGCCGAGGAGGAGGGCGAGATCGTTACGCAGGGCACGTCCCTGGAGGAGGACAGCGCGGCGCACAGGATCGCCGGAACTGTCCTTGACGAAGCGCAGATTGGGATGGGGCAGGATGTCGTGCAGGACTTCGTCGGGGACGGCAACGAGCGAAGCGCGGCCGCGTTCGTAGTAGCAGACGGGAACGGGGCTTTGGTCGAGAATGTCGAGGTAGTAGCGGCGCAGGGTGGCCGGGGTGACATTCATGGCGAGATAGGGCTGGGCCACGACGACCACGTCAACGGGGCCGAGGGCGGCGATTTGCTCGAGGACGCGGGCGGCGGAATTGTCGGTGACCTGGACGGCGAGCTTGAGCCGGCCGGCCGCCTCGCAACGTACGGTTTCGACGAGGGTGAGCTTTTGCCGGTCGGTCATCCAAGGGCCTTCGCCACAGGTGCCGGCGAGGAAGAGGCCCTCGACGCCGAGGCTGACGTGGCGAGCCACCATGCGGGCAACGCTCTCGCGATCGATCTCGCGGCGGGCGGTGAAAGGCGTGGGAGCGGCGGACCAAATTTGGCGGACGGAGGCGGCGGTGGCATTCATGGTAAAAATCAGGAGGGAAGGCGAAGCTTGAACCAACGAATAACCGAGACGGCGTCTTCCATGCACCAAAAAGCGACGAAGACCGTGCCATCGGACAGAAGTTTCGCCGCGGGGAGGCCAAAGCGAAGAGTGCTCATTTGCTGCGTGGCGGAGGCGGAGTCGTGCGTGCGGCCATGACTCATCCCGCCCCAGAAAACAACGGAATCTCCATTGATCCATGATCCCGCCCGTATTTCCGACAAGTGAGCCCAAAGTCCGGGCTCGTCGGAACGGCGATAGATCGAGAGAATGCGGCCATCGGTCAGCGCAACAGGCGTGCAGGTCTGACCAAGGAGGCCGGTCGGAAGCGGGGCGGTGAATGTGCGACCGTCATCCGCAGATAGGGCAAAATGAATGGGCAGATCCCGACCGACCTTGGCGTCATGGGTCCATGAAAGAGCGAGAATTTTTCCATCGGGAAGCGGGGCCAATTTGATTTCCCAGTGGATGACATCACACGAGCGGCCATCCATGACAGGATTCCAGGAAGCCCAGGTGTGACCGCGATCATCCGAGCGCAGGACAATGGCCTGCATGCCATGGGGACTCGAGCCGTGCCAGTCCTTCCACGTGGAGGCGGGCCAGAGCCAGGTGCCGTCCATGGTATAGAAAACGGGCGAACAAATCTCAAAAGGACCGGAGAGAGGAGTTTCGATCCAAGCTGGAGTCTCCCATTGAAGAGAATGCGCATCCGCGCGAATAAGAAAAGGATGGGTTTCAGTGAAGCCGCCGGTTTCATTGCTGGCCAAACCTTCGTCAGCGCGCGAACGATCCCAGAGTGCGCCAATGCCGATCAATTCATCATTGGGAGAAAGGGAAAACCGGCAGGTTCCGGAGAAAGGTTTAGCGAAGGCGGGCACAGAAACAGGTTGGGGCTCGCTCCAGGTTTCTCCCTGATCGGAAGAAACGGCGAAATGGGTGCGGACGTCAACAGCCTCGAAAGCGCTGCCAATGTCGAATCCGGCAAAGAGACGGCCATCGGGCAGGACAGCGAGAGAAGGAAAGTACGCGTGCCGGCTGACGAGATGCGGCTTGGGGTTGCGGTAAATCAGACCGGTGCGAGAGGCATCAATACTCATAAAATGGAAGAGACTGGCCGGCGGATCGTCAGCACGATGTTATTCCGTCCCGCCATGGCTGGTTCGTCGTGGTGATATTCGACATAAACTTTTCGGCCTCGGCCGGGAGTTTCAAAAAGGTTGATCATTCCGCTTTGCGAATCATAACCCGCCCCCTGGGTCCACGAGCAAATCACCGGTTCACTCCGCATTTCGGGATTCAGTAAAACCCCTGTGCTGAGCCAATCATTTCCGAAGTACGCGGCACTGTAATAATTCACCCGCACGTCCCGTCCGAGATTTGCCCGCAAAGATTCCTCATCCGACGCATCGACCATTCCATTGTCGTTCAAATCCCATGGCACCGCATAATGCCCCGGAACTCCCAAAATATGCGCGGCATGGTCCCAATGTCCCCAGCCCGCAAACCCCACGGCGTGGGGCTGAAACGGCACATCCCGGCAGGCCCGCAGCGCTGCCAGCATCGAGTCGCCGACCCGCACGTGGGCTCCCTCGGCCAGTTCGACCGAAACCCCGTAAAAGGAACTGGGCTCACGCTTCAGAACGTAGCCGGTCATGCCCAACTTGGGGCAATCCAAAGGCACGCCGGTTTTCACGAGCAGGCTGGGATCCAAGCACTGCCCATTTTGACCAAAGGCCGCGTCATCGCCTTCCTCGCATTTCCAGATGCCGTGGCACTGGATCACGGGAGACTGGGCGACAAGAATATAGATGCCATTGTGCGTCAGGCAGCGCCTTACCTGCGTTCGACAATAGTAGTTGCGACCTTTTTTCTCGGAATTGTCCCAAACACCGCGCACGGCGGAGTTGCAAAGTGGATACGCTTTATTTCCCGCAATGACGGTCGAGATAGGCGAATTTTTTACCTTCAGGGTCAGCCCGCTCTCCGCATCGGTTGTCGCCTCTTCCGCCACAACATGCCGACGAAAATGCGTTTGCAATCTGCCAGTCGAACGGTCCCAAGTGTACTCTTGTTCATACAGGGTCTGATCCGCTGTTGGGTAGGCAAGATAAGTATGCGAAATCGCCCAGCGTGGGTGCCCCGGAGGATACTCCACACGGGGCTCTGCGGGATAGATGCCGGCGTCACTCGCGCCGTCCGTGGCATCGTGCATATCCTCGACAAAATCGGGCGGTAACTCGGGAAACTCGTTTGCTTTCCCGTCGCCGCAGAGAGCGATTCTCTCAAGTACAGTTTTTGCACGTCGAATTTTATGCACGCGCCAGCCCTGTGGCGTCCAAGTTCCAAAGTGCGTCAAGGGATTGCTGATGATGTTTTCTTCGTAGCAAAAACCAATCGCCGGGTGCGCTTGGGAAGCACCTGGCATCATATCCGTCGCACGCGCCATCGGAACAAACGGTTAATTCGCACGCTCTGAGATCATTTTTAAATGATCTGCGAGAGTCTTTGCCTCCAGCGGATTATCAAGTGCATCAAAGAAAAGTGCGGTGTGAAGAATGAGCACCTTGCTGTCGCGGATTGTTACCGAGACGCTGGCTGTATCCAGCACTTTACTGCGTTGCACCGGAAAGCTCCGGCTGATGATTCGTATATCATCCTTTCCCTTGATCGCGGAATCCCCGTCGATGATAATCTCTTCTGGTTCGCCTTTCTGATAGGCCAATTTGATGCGAACTTCGATCTGCGCACTCTGGCTAGGCACCTCGTTTCTGTACGCCATCACAAAACCAAGCGATCTTGTCGCATGTACAGGAGTATTCGGAAATCCGCTGACTGTTTGTTCCATCTCGACGGCTCCGCCAGTGACCTTGGATGGATCAATTGCCAGGCCTGCATCCGTTCGAGTATTGGCTATCCCCTTCAGAAACTGCCAAGCATCCGTCCCGTTTGGAGCAAGAAGGTTCACCACACCGGGCTGCTTCACCTCGCGACGCACCGCTGCGACATCCAGACTCTTGATATCGCGGATCACATCCCACAGGCCGAATGCTTCCAACTCGAAATTGCGCACAAAATAGACGCCATCGCATCCCATCGCGGTCGCCCGCCGCACAAGGTCCATGATGCGCTCCCGCGTAGGCCGCTCCGCCTTTTGCAAATCGAATCCTTCCGCCAGAAAAGCGGAGGCAAAAATCTTCGCGTTTGAAGTTTTGACATCCGTCAGTGTCTGTAAGGCCCGCATTTGCCGCGGCACAGAGTCGATCAAAAACATCGGGTGATGCTCTTCGACCAGAGTTTCTTTTTCCCAAGCCGCCCAATCCTGTCCGACATAGCAATAACTAGGCAACCGCCCGGCCGCACTAGAGTTAAAGACGCCCACTGGCAGCCCGGGCTTCAGAACCTTTAGCTCAGTTTTTAGGTTGCGGATGAAGTCCGTAACAAAGGACGCCCGCGCTTTGAGCATTCTTTCGTCAGAAGGCTCTGGAATCTCGCCCTTCGTTATTCCTGCCCGGTTCAATACAGCCTCGTCATAGCCGGTCAGGCAAACCGCATATTGATCATCGCCAGAGTAATTCCCCCAGCGGATGAAATCCAGCATGATCCCATCAAGCGGGTAGCGCTCAAGCAGGCTCTTGATGACTTTCGTCTTATATGCCTGCACCTCGGGTGAAGCCGGCGAGAGCATATGAGTGTCCGGTGCCCCATCGCGGAAATGAGCGAACACCTCGTCGCCGTGTTCCTGGACAAACTTTTCATCTCGCTCAGAGCGGCCAAAGATTGGAACGCTCGCGTAGATTTTGATGCCTCTTTTGTGCGCCTCCTTAAAGGCAAAAGACACAAGTTCATCGCACCGTGAATCATTCTTGGCCAGCAAGTCCGACTGCGCGCCGACATCGTACATGTTCACCGAGAGTTGATCAACGCCGTACTCAGCGCACTTATCCAAGTAAGCCAGCACCGCCCCCTCGGACTGCGGGTCGTAGCTGTTGAGCGTGATGCCGCCATACAAATCAACAATCAGCGGTCTCTTTAATTCAGACTCGGCGACTACGCTTTTGCCAAAGCCAAGGCTGATTGCCACCACAAGAATAACAAAACGGCTAGACATAATTACTGTTTCGCGATCCCCAGCGCGGACATATTCTCAGCATAAAACAGACGCAGGATGGTAGGCTCCATGGAAAGCTTTACACCTTTGAGAAGTATTCCATTCGCCGTTTTTTCTGCTGTCACATCGGAAAATTTCTGATGATTAAAAAGATCGATTTGCACCGGGAATCCGTATTTATTGCTATCCACAGTGATATCCACGGAACTGTTAACGTTATTTGTCTTCCAAAGGATGATGGTAAGATCCCTCCCGCTTCTTTCGAGAGCGTAAAATTCAATGTCTTTTGTGGCTGAGAGTGTTACCGGGAATTCTGGCTTCGCAAAATCTGGCCGACTGTCAAAAATGTTTGCCACGGTGCGAAAGGCGTACCAACCCGGATATCTCGTGAAAGTTGGGTTAGAGTTTGCGTCCAGAACTAAATCCATATAGCCGAAAAATCCATACCAATATGGCGTCTCCTTCCCTGGTTGCTTCAGTGCCCGGATCGAGACGTAATAAGGTGCGACATAGGCATTGTTGAGCCACCAGGAAAACATCGTCCGAGCTATCATGTCGGCTTGCCCCTTGTTGTTATAGCGTGAGTAGGGATCGGTGGGAGGATTCCGTTCCTTCGTGTCGCTTGAGATGTAACCAACCCCATTGCTCAACAAGGCGAACGACTGACCATGATTAAGCTCCTTGAGTTCAGTCATATATTGCGTCACGGCATTATAATCGTAGTGATTGAATGCCACGGCGTTAGCGACGTTTCCATAACCAGCCTTGACCAGATCAAGAATATCCTTGAAACGTGAGCTGGAGGCCGCATAGCCCGAGACTTTAACCTCTGGTGCGACCTCCCGAACCGCCTGAACGCACGTTTTTAGAAATCCCATGTAGTCCTCCGTTGACCAATCTTCCTTGTTTCCTCGGTTGGAGTCCCCCATCTCGTCGCCTAGGATCACGTAATCCACCTGGCCGTCAAAGAGGGTGAGCACATCCTTGATCCATTGGCTGAACTCCTTGATTTTGTTGTCTGGATTGCGCGGATGAGAAATCCAGAAACTGACTGCGGGATCTTTACCTGGCGCATCAAATTCCATTGCCCGCTTGTAGGGAGGATCAAGCCTCAGGCCAACCTTGAGATCGTAGGCCTTGCTGATGCGGGACACCTCCTTGATCCCGACCTTCGTTTGGTCGGAGATCGTGAAGGAGATATTCTCGGTTCCCACCCCATCGGGATAGGTGTTAAAATGAATTTTTGTCATCCCAAGTTCCGCGAACTCCTTGAAGAGAGCCTCCTGGATATCCGAGCGCTGCGTTCCATCCGGCGAACTTCCGCCCCATTGTGGATAATACATGGGGGTGGAATATGGATTCACTCGCTCCGACAGGGGTTTCGCTTCCGAGCGCAAACGGAAAGCCAACTGTCGCAATTGGGGTAAATTACTGAATCCTTCGGCTTTAGGGCCCGCTGGCCTCGAGACCGAGGGCACCTCTTCCGTTGAAGGATCGCTCTCCGAAAACCGAATGTTGTCAATATAACATTCAAATGATTCGTCCTGCTTATAACTCAAACCATCATAAAAAAGATTTAATCCATCAACCTCGACTGCATCCTCCGGAATGGGCAGCGAAACCGTCACCCATTCATTTTCCAAAGCACGGGTATGAATATCATCCATGTTGATAATCTCATCACGATTCAACAACTGACAACCAATGCGGCCCTGTATGGCCCCGCCGGCCCGCACATCCATGACAAGAAATTTTTTTCCGGCGAGTGTAGCTCGATCAAACCGTGCTTCTACAGCATTTCCATATCGGTTCACGCCATCCGGCTTGAATTTCCAGAGAAATCCACCTGTGCCCGTCTTTGCCGCAACGTTTGAGCCTGCCTCGATTGCAGAAGCATGGTCACTGGTCCATGAAGTCCCCCCCCCTTCAAAATCATCAATAATAATGTCTTGAGCCCGGACAGTGCAGAATGCGGCGAAAAGAAATAGCCAAACAAATACTTTCATTGGAAAAGAGAGGAATATTAAAAGGACCTATTGCTTAAATGGCAGGAATGTTGCGTCCATGAAATCTGTCTGCCAAGACGGTGGCGCTTTACTCGTTGGAAGCCAGCCTCCGTGGCCATCAAGATAAACAAATACTGCGCCACCGCCGTAGCGATCCACAGCGGGATTTGGCCAATCCCTATTGAACGTATAACTGCCACCACCATGACCAATGGAACGGTACCCATCATAATCTAGATTAGAGTCGAAGAAGAGAACGATTTTTGACAACGGCACTTCGGAAATTTGCTGTAATCGGGTTATTCCTTTATTACTTCCGCTGATAAACCCATGCCCCCCAGTAATATAGTCATTGCTCCCATAGCTGCAGAGGCCTTTGAGTTTTTCTTTCGTTTCTGCTGAGGTTCCCGGAAGGAAGTCGGTGAGATTATAGTCGGCCGGCACGATCTTCCGCTTGTCACCTGGGCTTCGAAACACCGCAGCGTTTTCTCCAACATAAGGAAATAGAAGCTGCCAGAGATAATACGAACCATAAAAGCCGCTGTATTTTTGATAGAAGGCGAACTCGCCTTCATGTTCGCCAATATAGGTTGTATGCGCCACCGCAAGTTGCCGTAGGTTTGAGAGAGATTTTACCCGACCCGCATTAGTAAGTAATCGCTGCGCTGGACTCATCAAGAGAATAACCAGAATAGCGATGATCGAAATGGCGACCAAGATTTCCAGCAAAGTGAAGCCCTTGCGAAACACTTGGCAGGTCCCAGAAGAATGAAATGCGGAATGCATGGGGAGTTTTTGAAAACGACCTGCTGACTGTGGAGAGGCCAGTCCCTCCCCACAGAAGCTTCGTTTATCGAAAGTTAGACAGGTTTTAGATAGCCGACGCGCGCTTGCGTCGGAGAATCAAACCCATGGCTCCAAAGACAGCGAGAGCCAACGTATAGGTCGGCTCGGGAACAGGAGCATAAGCTCCTTCATCTGTCCAAGAGACGAAATTCCAATTTGTCGCACCATAGAATGCACCAGAAGAATAGTCGCCAATAATGACCCTATTTGGAACGAGTGCAAATCCAGATGCAAGCAGTGCTCCCGATGACCAGAGTGGGGTAACATTTCCATTTGTGTACAGATTCCATTTGTCTAAGGCAAGACTTCCATCGTATGTAACTCTGTAAGTGATCTCCTGGGTCGTGTCCAGAAAGAACTCAGCAACAAATGATCCTCCGTTTTGAACCATCACTTTGTCGGAAAACAGATTGAATGAGAGATACCTACCGTCTGCAACTACAATAGTGCCACCAAATCCAGTTGTGGCATCAAATGCCTGAGCGGTGTCCACGCTCGCCAGCCATTCCGCAGTCATCAGGCTACTCTGCACCATTCCAAAGTCATTGAAAAAGCTTTGGGTTTGCCCCGCGACTGTAGTAACCATCTGAAGTGATCCGCCCACGAGAGAACGATTGTTGGTATTTGCGTCGAACGCGCTGAAAGCAGGCGTTGTTCCCGCTGGAGGCGTGCCTGCCGTAGTAATGTTAACTGTATCGCCCTCGAATGTGCCTTCCCAAGTTACGCCGTTTCGATTAACCATCACCGCCGCGTCGAGGACAGAAATAGAAGTGATAGCAATTAACAGTTGAAGGATGATTATGGGCGTTTTTATTTGTGTTTTCATTTGTGTTTTCTGTTTTTTGGGGATTAGGAAACTAGGGAATAAAGGGCCGGCAAACGGGTGACGCCAGATCGAAAATGGCAAGCTCCTCAAACAGGTGGCGAGCCAGAAGTGCGTGACCGAAGGCATTGGGATGAAGGGAATCGCTCATAAGGTACTCCAGGTTGTGTGAGGCGTTCTCTCTGGCATAGCGCGGCCAGAAGGCTTCGGATCAATCAGAGACGCACCGGTCGAAAGACTGGCTGGGGTGTCTGACAGAAGTTGATTGCGTTCCTGCGTCATTTAATCGTCATCATGTAGTAATTCGTAATTTTGTCAAATTATTTTTAATTTGTCAGTGTAAATTAGCATTTGTCTATTCATCTTCACTGTGTATTATTTCTAAAAATGACGGGCATTCTTCACTCCAGATTAGATGAAAAATCTACTCCAGATGTCAAAGCCTTGGGGGCTTACAACGCCCTGTCGGTGCTGGAACTTGTGCGGGTGCTGGGGCCGATCTCGCGAGCCGACCTGGCACGGCGGACATCGTTCAAATCGGCGGCGCTAACAGGGCTGGTGCGGTACTTAATCGAAGAGGGGCTGTTGATCGAGACAGAGGAGACGCGGACGGGCGCGCGGGCTGGCCGCCCCGGCCGCCTCCTCCAGGTGAACAGCAGTTTGAAATCTGTGCTCGGCATTGATATTGAGCCCGACCATCTGCGCGTGGCTGTCACGGATCTGGGCGGCGCGATTCTGAGCTACCGTCAAATTGTCTGCAATCGGCAACAGGATCCGGAAACTACGTTTGAACTCATCAAAAGCGTGAGCCGTGACATGGGAGTCAAATCCGGTGACGTCGTCCGCGTGGGAGCAAGCTGCGCGGGTTTGCTGGACGAACCCAATGGAATTGTGCTGAGTTCGACCAATCTGCCGAAATGGAAAAACGTCCCGGTCCGCGCCTGGCTGGAGGAAATTTTTGCCGTGCCGGCACACATTGGCCGATCCATCCATCAAGCCGCCTGGGCCGAGCATTGGTTCCGGGATGAAAACAGCAGCGGCAAAATGCTCGTCGTGACGCTGCGGACCGGTGTCGGCTTCGCGTTGGTGGACAACGGGATCGTTTACCAGGGCCGGGATCGCTTTGACGGCGAACTCGGGCACACGGTGATTGATATCAATGGCCCCCTATGCGCCTGCGGCCGCCGGGGATGCCTGGAGATGTTTCTCTCTCCGGCATCGATGACGCGACGGATCAAGGACAAAGTCGGGCAAGGTCGGGCCAATCGGCTTGCCCCGCTGCTGGCCGCCGGGCTCGAAGTCGATCCGGAACTGATTTATCGCATGGCCCGGGAGGGCGATCCCGACTGCCGCGGCATCGTCGACGACCTCGTTTATTATTTGGGAATCGGGATCGGCAATCTGGTCAACCTGCTGAATCCCGACAGCGTCGTATTGTGTGGGGCTATTGATGTGGTGAACGAGGATCTCCTGACCGTTCTGCGCAAGGAGATCGAAAGGCAATGCCTGCCGCAGTCCTGGAAGAACCTCGATGTGCGGCTTTCCAAGCATGCCGAACGTTCCGCACTCCTCGGAGCTGCTGTCCGCGCGGCGCAGAACCACGTTAACTCCGTCGTGCAAAGCCATGCCACAAAGTGAAGCGACATATGGCGGGATGGATTTTACAGAAGGAAACAAAGGGAACAAAGGCCCAAACCCGAATGGCACGAAATTAAGGCTAAAATGCGTTAATGGAGGGACCGGCTCCGTCCGGTCCGTTCTGGAAAAAATGGACGACACGGAGGTCATCCCTCCATCACAAACCCGCTTTAACTCAGCACCATTTTGCCCAAACCCATTCCTTTCTTGGTTTCCTTCGTTTGCTTCTTTGCAAAAAACTCAAATAAACATTCTAGGGTTTGATCCCGTTCCTTGCTCATGAATATCGCTCCCATCGACTGGCTCATTCTAGGGGTTTCCTTTGTCTTTTTCCTGGCCCTCGCCATTTACCTGAACAGTCTCTGCAAAAGCGTCGCCGACTATCTCGTGTCTGGCCGCAAAGTGCGCCTTTGGCTCGGCATGGGTGCGGGCATCGCAGGTGAAGTCGGTCTCATCAGCATTGTGGGCATGTGCGAGCAGGGGTACCTGAAGGGATTTTCGTTCGTTTTGATTGGAATTTTTTCGATGGTAATCATGGTTCCTTTGTTTGGAATTTTCGGCTTCGGCATCCAGCGCTTCCGCGCGACCAAGGCGATGTCGGTATCCCAATACGTGGAAATGCGCTACAGCCGCGGCCTGCGTATCCTGACCGGCATCCTGAACTCCAGCGCCGGGGTGCTCCAAATGGGAATTTTCCCCATCGTGGGCGCCCAGTTCATCCGGGTTCTCATTAACGCCCCCGAAAAAACAGTATGGTTCGGTGCCCAGGTCCCCGTGGCCTGGATCATTATGGGACTGCTGCTGGCTTGCACCATTTTGTTCAGCCTTCTCGGAGGGTACCTCGCTTTAGTTGTCTCGAACTTTCTGCACATGATCATCACGATGGCCGCCGTATTCGCCGTCCTTTTCCACATGGTCGGGCAGATCGGACTGCAAACTCTCTGGAGCAAATTGGAGGCAGGCCGGGGCCTTGCGGGGCTGAATCCTTTCGCGGAACAGGGCGACGCCTATGGGATGGTTTGGTTTCTCTGGCTGATGACCATGAGCATTCTTCTCCAATTTTCCTATGGTCCCTATCTCCAAAAATACGCCTCGATGGATAAACCTCGCACCGTGTCACTGTCCTTTCTGATCGGCTCGATTTTTGGGAACGGGCGCACTTTCGTCATCATGGCTTGGGGCGTCGGCGCGCTGGCGGTTTTTGGAACGGCCACGGCGGCGGGCTACCCGGCCAATACCTGGCCCAGCGTGGTAACGCCGCTGTATCTCTCACAAATCGTTCCCCCGGTGATGATGGGACTTTTGCTCACAGGACTACTCTGGGCGGACATCTCCAATACCGACCAATACCTGCTGAGTTGGTCCACTTCGATTGTCAACGATTGCATCTGCCCGTTCCTCAAGAACCCGCCGAACCCGAAGCTTCATATCCGCATGGTACGCATTACCATCGTCGTCCTTTGCGTGTTGTTCTTCTTTTTTGGTATGCTCTATGAGCCCACCACCTCGCTCTGGGACTACCTGTGGCTCTGCGCCAACATCATCGGCGGCACTGGCGTGATCGTGGTTTTTGGCATGTATTGGCGCGGCGCGAAAACAGCCGGTGCCTATGCCGCAGTGGCGGCTTCCGTCATGCTCCCGCTGGCCGATCTGATCGCACGCCGCATCTGGCTGGCGCAAGAATGGACCTTTCCGATCAAACCCGAAGTCACCGGACTCGGAACGTATGCGATTGCGATCTCCCTGCTAATCCTGGTTTCCCTGTGTTCCAGCGAGCAATCAAAATTCTGGGATCTCGGAAAAATTGTTCGCGAAATGAACGCAAAAGGAACCGCCTGATGGATTTCTCACCTGAACTTGGATTTTGGTCGCCGTTTGTTTTCTGGTATTGCGTTGTCAATGCCATCGCCAGCGTGGGGTTTACCCTCGTGGTCATCATCGGCGGCTTTCACGACCTCAAATTCCTCTTCCGTGCGCTCCGGGAGGAAACCGTTGATGAAACAGACGACGGGCGGGCGCAACCTCCTCCAACCGATCACACCGTATGAACCAGACAACCATCCTTTGTAAAAATGGCGCGCCGCGACTTGCGGCGGATCGTCCCTTTCCATCCAGTGCGAATCTCAGCGATGCGCTCAGCCAATTGGGATTCAAATTTCAAACCCTCCATAGCCGTATCCGACCAATCACCGGGTGCCCCGTCCAGGGGCCAGCCTACACGGTGCAGTGCTATCCCGGAGCGACCCATGCGGTCGAAGAGGCTCTGGAGAAAGCCCTCCCTGGAGATGTGCTGGTCGTCAATGGCGAGGGATTTATTGGTGCCGTTCTCATGGGCGGTCTGATGAGTGGTCGGGCTCGTCAGCGCGGCCTTGCAGGTGCCGTAGTGGACGGCGCGGTCCGCGACGTCGCCGAATTGAAAAAGATGCAATGGCCCGTCTTTGCCGCAGGCATCACGCCGCGCAGCGGGACCTTTGCTAAGCTCGGACAGCAGCAGGCCATCGTTTCATGCGGCGATGTCATCATCCAACCCAAAGACATGATTGTCGGCGACGAAGATGGCGTGGTGGTCATACCTGCCGATTTGCTTGAGGAGACCCTGCAATTGGCGTGCGAGATTGAACAAAGGGAAGCCTTTATCACCCGGGCGCTGAAGAATGGTTCGAGCCTACCGGAGGCGGCACAGGAGTATCAGGTGAGCCAATTGAAGAAATCCTGATTACCAAGAAAGGGATGATGATCAAGTATGGCGCGGTTGGGGCCAGCGGCATCGCGCAGAGGCGTGTGATGCCGGCCTTTCGCCGCACCAGAAACTCCCTGCTTCAGGCCGTCTGCAGCCGTTCACAGGAGCGCGCCACGGTACTTTCCAAACAGTTTCAAGCGCCTGGTGCGTTCGATGACCTTGGGCAGATGCTAGACACGGTGGACGCGGTTTATGTTGCGACACCGGTTCATTGTCATCTCGAAGATGCGCGAAAAGTCCTCGAGGCCGGAAAACATCTGCTCATAGAAAAACCTTTGGCCAGGACCTTTGACGAGGCCCGCGAGATCCTGGCTCTTTGCGAACGACACGGCGTTTTTGCGATGGAAGCATACATGATGAAATTTCATCCTGCTCACACGGCGATTCGCGCAGCCGTCCAAGCGGGCGAAATCGGCAAAGTCGTTTACGCAAGAGCCCGACTCGGCTGTTGGTATCCTGATATTCCAGAAGCGTGGAGGCAGGACCCCATGCTCGGAGGTGGAGGAGCTCTGATGGACTTGGGGAGTCACCTCATTAATCTGCTCAGTTGGATGCTGGGACCGATTCGCTCGATAAAAGCCTTATGCAGCACACAGATTTTTTCCTATGCTGTGGAAGACAGCGCCACCTTGCTGGCGGAGTTCACCGCGGGAACTCATGGAATTATTGAAGCCTACTTCTCCATGCCGGACCAGTTGGGGACGGGAGTATTGGAACTCGTGGGGACACGCGGGCGCATCTCTGCGCACAACACCATCGGCCAGGATGGAGGGGGGCGGGTGGATTGGGAAATCATTCCCCTGCAATCCGGCTACGACGCCCAACAATCCGGTCCCGCAGAGGCCGTGGAAGAACGGACCGTCGAGTATGCGCCCATCGATCTTTATGCTGCGCAACTGGACTACTTTTCCCAATGCATCCTGAGTCAAACCCCTCCCATCGTGAACCGCCTCGATGAAGGCTTGGAAACCCTCGGATGGATCGAGAACGCCTATCAAAACCAACCTTCATGAAACCCGTTTTTCGTTACAGCTTTGCCGGCGCGCCTGCCGCCCGAAGGGTCATTTCCGGCGAAAGCCTGACCGTCGAGTTCCCCGACTCCGACGGACTTGGACCCGATCTTCATCCTCTGCCTGACAAAAGGTTCGAGCATGGTTCCCCAGACCGCGGCAATCCGGTCTTCGGTCCGATCCTAGTCGAAGGGGCGGAACCGGGAGATGCCCTGCGCGTGCATTTCCTGCACATCTCGCCCGACCGCAAGATCGCGCGCACTTTCCTCGGGCCGGACCACGGTTTTCTTCCGGACACGATGCTCAAGGATGCCGGACCGGCGGCGAGCCTGCCCGAAAAACCGCGCCATATGTACCTGTGGGAATTGGACGGCCGGGTTGCCCGCGTCACCAATCCCCTGGGCGACAAGCCCGTCGTCATTCCCATTCATCCCTTCCTCGGCTGCGTGGGCACGGCATCGCCAGGAGATCCCCCCCTCTCAACCCTGCTGGCCAACAATCACGGCGGGAACATCGACCATCCCGATCTGGTCGAGGGCACCTCGCTCTGGCTTCCCGTCTCCCTGCCTGGGGGAATGCTCTACCTGGGCGACATGCACGCCGCCCAGGGACAGGGCGAAACAGCCGGTGGGGGACTGGAGATTTCCGGGTCTGCCACGGTACGTATTGAACTCTGCAAAAAGCGGCATCTGAAAACACCCCGCTATCAAACCCCCCGCGGCGTGGCCTGTCTGGCCGTTGAAAAAAATATGGAAACGGCATCCCGCGCCGCGCTGGCCGGCCTGACACACTGGGTGTCGGAGGCCGGCTGGAACATTTACGACGCGAACATGCTAATCAATCAAACCTGCGAGTTTCGCCTCGGGGGCATCACGGACAAATTCGCAGTCGTCTCATGCTTCATGGCAAAGCAAAACATCAGCGAAGATCTGCTTTCATGGCCTTGATTCACAAAATCCGATGCCTTCTTTTCGCCTCATTGTTAGCAACCATGCCTGCTGAAAAAAGCCCCGCCGGCCCTCCCGAAAAGGCGGAAGCCAAGGAAAACGTATATCTCTGCCGTAAACTTCCGGAAAACGCGCGGCACGAAGGGACGTCCCTTCGTCGCATCCTTTCCTCCCGGAAGGCCATAAACTTAAACCAAAGTTGGCTGGCTACACCGGAAAGGCGATTCGCACCGGCTTCGGCAGCGGCAGCTTGGGATGGAAACGATCTCTACGTGTACGCGACGCTGCAAGATCACGATATATTCAATCCATCGATGGGACTGAATCAACCGGCCTACCAAAGGGGGGATATTTTCGAAATTATGGTTCGCCCGCGCAATGGCGAAGCGTACTTTGAGTTTCATATCACCCCCTCCAATCAGGTGCTGCAACTACGATTCCCCCGCCGGACAAGTCTCGCCAGGTTCCGCGAATCAGGCGGCAAGCCGGAGGATCTCATTGCCACATTCCAGATTGCCGATCGTGTGCTGGAATCCCATGTGGAAATCGATTCCGAACGAAAGATCTGGACAATTCTGGTCAAGATTCCCGCAAGCACCATCACGTCGGGCGCAAAACTTCACGCGGGCGATACCTTGCTGTTTTCCTTCTGCCGATACGATCACACCCGCGGCCAGCAAAACCCGGTACTCTCGTCCACCTCAAACCATTCAGTTTGCAGTTTTCACCGTCAGGAAGAATGGCGCGTCATGCAGTTGGTGGATCAGTAAGGCACTGCAAATAAATAAAGGTGGCAAAAATGGCGCGGGAATTCTTGGGCATGGCAGGGCGAGACGAAGGAGCATATCCAAGGCGATCTGTGACTGAGGAGCAACGTCGCCAGGCCCCAAAAAGAACCAGCCAGAGTGACACCTTTATCACGCCATCCGGTGGCACGGCCCGAACCGTTTTTCCAAGAGGCTGAACTGCCGCGGGAATTGCGGTGGTACCCGCTGCTATTGCGATAATAGGGGCTGCCGTAGCACGCGCTGCTGCTGCGGTAGTACGTGCCACCGTAGAAGCCGGCCCCGCCCTAAGCCACAACGGGCACGACCGGTGTCGGGCCGTAAACCGGTCCAGGGCCAACCGCATAAACGCCGGCGCAGCCGATTTGGGTGAGGGAAAGTGCGACGCAGAGGACCGCCATAGCGAGGAGTGAGAGCGAGGTTCGAATGTCCCCGCAGGCCTTCTGCCGGTTTTTTCGCGCGGGAACGGGGCGAACGTTTCAGCGCTACGTCAGCGAGGTTCGGGTGGCGCGAGCCTGTGTGGGATTGCTCAATAGCGACCGGGGTGTCAGTGAAATTGCCCTCGAAGCTGGCTTCAGCAATCTCTCCAATTTCAATCGTCGTTTCCGTGAGGTTACCGGATACCCGCCCCGGATTTATCGTCAGATGGAGGGGAGGCTTCATCTCAAAGAAGCTCCGCTTTTGACCTCTCTGCGGCCAAATCTTTTGACGCCCATAGTGCGTGTTCCGGCGCCGCACACCGTCTCGAAGCGGGGTTGTCAAATGGCCAAGGCGGGTTCCTGATCACCCCTGTTCCCACCACAAACTCCTCATCCGGGCAGAAACGCCGGTCTGGTTGACCTCCCGAGGGGAAGGAACATTTCTCACGCATCCCAGGAATCATGAAGCCTGCTGCCTCCATGCAATGGCGGGCGGTTTCGGAAAACAATCGTCAGGCCCGAATCATGCCCGGGCGGCGGCGATATCCGTAAAGAACAAAGGCCAATCCCAGCACAACAAGCGTCCAAATTCCGGGTTCCGGCACCGTATAGCTGATGAGAACATCTTGTCCGGCATAGGTAAGGGTGAAGGAGGCTTCCGCCCTCACGCTGGCCAGGGTATCGCCATCGGCGTCCGCACTCACAGAGCCAAGTGAAAACGTGCCGAAGCGCGTGTCATCCACATCGTAGAACAACCAAGAGCGATCCGTATCCCAGAAGTCATCGTTCCAGTCCACCGTTGAGCCTACATTGAAAACCAGGTTGACCGTAGAGGTGGGGTTGATGGTCAGGTCGCCGCTGACATTAATGCCATCAAAGTCCGTGCCCCGAACCGTGAGCGAGTTGGAAATCAATTCCCATTCAACGCTGGAGCCGTTGTTGTAAGTGAGATTTTCGAAGCTCTGGAGGCCGGGGGAGTTTCCGGGTTTGTGGCTGCCCGAAATGCTGGTGTTGCCGGTGAACGAGCCACTGCCTTGGAGGGTCGCGCCCGCTGCCACTTCCAGGTTACCTGGAGTGGAACCATTGAAAATCAGCGCCCCCTCGCTGATGGTGGTGCTGCCGGTATAGGAGTTCGAGCCGGTGAGGGTGACAGTTCCCGCGCCTTGTTTGACAAGGCTTCCCCCCACACCGGAGATCGCGCCCGCAAAGGTGGTGTTTGACGCATTACCAAAAGTGAGCGTGTTTGCGCCCAGAACGACATTGCCCCCGCTCGCCCCCCCTCCCGCAAGGGAACCGATGGTTTCGCTGGATTCCAGGAGCAGGATCGCCCCGGAGGCATTGGCCAGGATGACCGCGCCGGTATCGGCGATGGCGGCACTGCCGGAGAGTGCGAGCGTGCCTGCAGAGATCGTGGTCGTCCCGGTGTAGGTATTCTCGGCCGTTAGAGAGGTGGTGCCGGAGCCGATCTTAGTCACGCTTCCGCCGCCGCTGATGGCATTATTCACCGTCATGGCGTCGGAACGGTTGAAGACCAAGGCTGCGTTGTTGATCACTTCATCGGTTCCGCCCAATTGTCCAAAGGTTCCGGCTCCCACTTGCAAGGTGCCCGAGTTAATTATCGTCTTGCCGGTGTAAAAGTTTGCGCCCCGTAGAATGAGCAAGCCAGCACCTTCCTTGATCAGATTGCCGCTGCCGCCGATGGTGTTGTCGAGGAGGGTGCCTGCCTTGTCCACAACGAAGGAAGCGTTATTGGTAATGGCGGCGGCACCGTTCCAGGAGCTGGTGAGGCGGAGCGTACCCGAGTTAATGAAAATGGCCCCGTTGCTGGTCATGACTGAACCAGAGATCGTGGTCGTTCCTGCTCCAGATTGAATCAACCCCACACCTCCCGTGAACGAGTTGGTCAGGGTCACAGTATCGGAGCGGTTGATGGCCAGGAATCCTCCGGCGCTTCCTGTTATGGTGCCCGTGCCAACAATCGACCCGGTGGTGCCACCGTTTCCAAGTTGCAGGACCCCGGCGCTAATTGTCGTGTTGCCAGCGTAGGAGTTGCTGCCGGTCAGGGTCAGCGTCCCACTTTGACTCTTTGTGATGGAGCTGGAGCCCGCGATGTTGTTGGCAATGGAATAACTGTCGGTCCGGTTGAAGTTCACACTGCCCGAATTGAATGCAACGGGTCCGGACCCGAGGCCACCCGATGTGCCGCTGCCGACGATGACCGTCCCATTAAGCGTCATGGTGCCGGAGAAGGCGGAGGCATTGGAGTCGAACGTCATCGTGCCGGCACCCGAACGCGACAAGTTGCCGTCGCCAGAGAGGGTATTCGAAAAGCTGTAGCTGGTCGTTCTGGTCAGATTGAGCAAAGCGCCAGTGCCCACGGACACCGCCCCCGTCCCCAGGGAGGAGACGCTGCCGGCGACGGTCAAGCTGCCCGAAGTGATGGTGGTTCCGCCGGAGTAGGTGTTTGTGCCTTGGAGGGTCAGGGTATTGCTGCCTTGCTTGATCAAGGCTCCCGTTCCTGACATACCGCCAAAGAAGCCCCAGCTCGTGGGTGAGTCGAAAACGAGGCTTCCGTTGTTGGTCACGGAGGCGCTCTGGATTTGTGTGTGAGTGATACCATCCCCGACCCGGAGCGTGGAGCCGGCATCGATCGAGGTGGGTCCTGTGTAGCCTATTGAACCGATGAGGGTGAGGGTTCCGGTGCCGGCCTGATTAAGTCCGCCTGCTCCCGTGATGGTTTGAGTGACGGAGACCGCGTCTGAGCGGTTGAACCGCAGGATGGCCCCGCTTGCAAGAGCAGTTGTGGTGCCACTCAAAATGCCCTGTGTGCCGCCATTGCCGATCTGCAGGGTCCCCTGACTCACGCTGTTACCACCGAGGTAGGTGTTGGAGCCGATGAGTATGAGGGTGCCCGTGCCGGCCTTCGCCAGTCCTAAGGTGTTGGTGGAATCCAGATTCCCCGCCCAAGTGACGGCATTCGTGCCGGTGTCCACCGCGATCAGGGAGCTGCTGTTGGCGACGCGCGAGGAAATATCCTGGGTGTTGCCCGCCGCGTAGACCAACGATCCGCCGTCGAACTCGACGGTGCCGGTGGTGCCGAGACCGTTATTGGCAAACGCGATGGTTCCCGAGTTGATGCGGGTGCCGCCCGTGTAGGCGTTGCTGCCCGAAAGGGTGAGGGTGGCCGCGCCGCTTTTGGTCAATCCGGCGGTGTTGCTTGAAGCGATGTTTCCGGCCCAGGTGACAGCCGTGCCGACGTCCACATTGATGGCCGCAGAGCTGTTGCCGATCCGGGCCGAAATGTCGGGGTTGAACGAGGTGTATTGGAGCTGACCGCCCCCGAAATCCACTGTGCCCGTCGTGCCGAAAGCGTTTGGACTTCCGGACACCAGGACTCCGCCATCGAGGTTGATTCCTCCGGTGAAGGAGTTGGAACCACTCAGCGTCAGGGTGCTGGTGTTTTGTTTGATGAAAACACCCAATCCGGTAATGCTATTGGAAAGCGAAATGGTGCCGGTGCGGTTATTGATCAAGGTGCCGTTGTTCGTGATGGCGGTAAGGGGATCGAGGTATCCCGAGGCTCCACCGTTGCCGACTACGAGGGTGCGTCCGGCATTGATGATGGTCGCTCCCGTGTAGGTATTCCCATTAGTTAGGGTGAGCGTGCCGGTTCCCGCCTGGGTGACTCCGCCCGAGCCGGAGATGATGCCCGTGAGGGTGAGTGCCCCCGATCCCGTCTGGGTCAGGAGTCCGTGGTTGGTGATATTCTGGGCGAGGGAGACTGCATCCGAACGGTTGTACGAGAGGGTGGAGCCCGCCAGAAGGGAGATGGTTCCCGCACCCAACGCTCCAGTTGCACCGCCATTGCCCACCTGAAGCGTTCCGCCCAGGACGGTCGTGCCGTTGGTGTAGCTGCTTGAGCCGGTCAGGGTAAGAATTCCAACGCCGTCTTTGACGAAGCCTCCAGCATTGGTGCTGGCGAGGCCGCTGGCCCAGGTCACATTATTCGCCCCAATGTCCACATGGACCGGCAAGGGGCTATTCTTGATGCGGGAAGAAATGTCCTGGGTGTTGCCCGCCGCGTAGACAAGCTTGCCGGATTGAAAGTTGATGTCTCCCGACGTGCCCAATGCGTTTGTACCAAATCGCAGGGTTCCCGAATTGATGAAGGTCGTCCCGACGTAGGAGGTGTTGTTTCCGGTGAGCTCGACGGTGCCGGGCCCATTTTGCGTGATGGAACCTGATCCGCTGACGGTCTGAGAAACGGTGACGCTGTCCGTGCGAATGAATTGCAAAGTGGCTCCGCTGGAAAGGGTGGTCAAGGAACCGCTTAGGGTGCCGGTGGTGCCGCTATTACCGACCTGCAGGATACCGGCGGCCACGGTGTTGGTCCCGGTATAGGTGTTGGCACCCGCCAAGATGAGCGTGCCAGCCCCCAGCTTTTCCAAACCAGTGTTCGATCCCGCGATCTGGTTGTTGATCACAAGACTAATGCCCGAGTTGATGTTAATATCATTGCCCGCGCCGCCATTGTGCAGGGTAATCGTCGTGCCGGTAAACGCCAAGGACGAGCCTTCCTCCACCGTGACACCCGCGGTCGTGATGGCGGTTGGAACATCCATGGTGAAGCTGACCCCTCCATCAATACCGGCCGAAAAGTACGGACGAAAATCCCCGTTGGTCCAAACAAAGTTTGTTCCCGACTGACCTTCGAGGGTGTTGCCCCAGATGGAATTGCCGGTGGACCAGGTATAGGTCGAGCCCCCGGTGACACCAGAGCCGCCGGAACCCTGACCGTTGACATCCAGCCAGCGCTGAGTCTGGGCGAGGGCTGACGGCACCAAGACCATGAGAAGGGCCGCGAGGATGACGGAGGGCACCTTGGACAGTGTGTTTTTCGTATTCATACATACCAGCAAGTTTTCGTCGTTATTTACTTGTACTATGACCGCGCAAAACATCACGCGGGGGGCGAGGCAAACATCACCACGACGTGCGGAGAAATGCCTAAGTCCGAAAAACAGGGCAACAGCCTGTTTGTTACATTATCGTAAAAAATCGGGACTGCCCAAGGCGGACGGAGCGTCCCTCACCACGTCGGCGGTGGTGCGAACTAGCGTGGGGTTAGTTTATGCCTGCCGTGGTATCAGCGAAATCGGGCACGATGGCGGCTTCTGCATGGAAAAATCCAAAGGATAAGTACGCCCGAGCGTAGGCGTCTTACGTGGTGGCAACGGTAAGTTTGTTGCGGTTTTCTCCGGCAGAGGCCTGTTCGCGAACGCGGGCGCGGTTCGCGGCAAACTTCACCCACAGCCACATGCCTCCGACATAGGCGAAGGCTCCGAAGGGGATCAGGAGGCCCTCCCACGTTGGGTAAATTCCCAGCCAGACTCCGGTCCAGGAGGGCAGTTCGAGGCCGGGGATCGGGTGGACCGGCAGCCAGCCGATGGTCTGGAAAATGCGCACGGTGGAGCCGAGGAAAGTGAAGAGCACAAAGACCACCAGGACGCCCGTGACCACCAACATTTTGCGATACGGGAGCTTCGCACCGATGGCAAAAACCGCGAAGCCCAGCGCGCCGATCAGCAGGCCGCCGATGGCCAGACCGATGAGCACAGGGCGCATGCCTGCTTCCAGGATGAGCGATTGCATGAACAGGGTGGTCTCGAAACCTTCGCGGAAGATGGTCATGAAACCCACTCCCACCAACGCAAGGTTCTCCCAGCGGGTGTCGCGTTTGCCCTGGGCGGATTTGCTCAAATCGCGGAGCCGGGCGTTCCAGCCGGTCCAGTAATATTTGTGAAAGACCCAGTTTGTGACCATGAGCAGGCTGATCACGGCAATCACCGAGATCACCGCCTCGAGCGTTTCGCCGTAACGGGAGAGACCCTGCAAAAGCGTGCGGGAAACGGCAAACAAGGCCGCGCTGGCGGCGAGGGCCAGCCAGGCTCCGACGCCGATGCGATGGCGAATGCCGGCGTTTTCCGGTCCGCGCAAGCCGGCCAGGAGAGCAGCCAGAATCACCACGGCTTCGAGTCCCTCGCGGGCTACGATGAGAACGGTGCTGATGGCGGCGGCGGTGGGCGAGAGGCCCACTTTGACCAAAGCCGCGCATTCCTCCAGCGCGGTCAGCGCCCGTCGATAGGTGGCGGTTAATTCCTCTCCGGTAACGCGGCTGTCGAGGGCGGTTTTGATGCCGAGCTGGCCGTGTCCACCATCAAGGAAAGTTCTCTCGGCGCGCAAGGCGAGCGAAGGATCGCGCGGCAGGGTGCGGGCTTCAATTTCCAGATCAAAATTGATGTAGGCATCAAGGCGGAGCTGTTCAGCTTTGCGCCATTGATTATCCTGCGCGGCGGCCAGCGACTGGCCGAGGAGGGAACGGACTTCGAGCACGGTTTCGGTGACGACATCGGAGGACATGCCGGCGCGTTTGAGGGTGAGGCCGAACTCGCGCTGAAGGAGGGACCCGGTGGTCTTGACCAGAGCTTCGACCTCCGCCAGGGCGACTTTACGGTTGATGGCCAGTTCCAGCTTTTCCATGGTCGAAAGCAATTCGGGGCCGGACTTTTCCAGGGCGGCGGACTTGGTTTCGCGCCAGACAGGCATGAGTTCGTTGACGATCTGCTGAGCCTGGATGGTGAAGGTCTTGGCCTCGCGGTATTCAATGGGGATGGTAACTTCGCCATCGCGCACGCCGGACTGATATTCCATCGGGATCAGACGCAGGAGCTTGAGCACGATGCGTTCACGCCGCTCCACGTCCTCGGGGGTCAGAAGGTTGGGATAGCCGCACTCCAGCGCGAGACGCCAGGCCGCGAGCAACCGGGGCATGTCCGCGGAATTCTTCCGCGCAGAGTCGAGCAGGGCAGCGAAGTTGGTGTCGGCATCCGGGACGCTGCTTTCGGAATTCGTGGCCATTTGCAAAAGCGAGGCCGGGAGTTCGGACAGGCCCTGAATTTCCGAAGCCCGGGCTGTGACCAAGGTGGCGGTGGACCGGCCTTCCTGGACCAGGCGCATCAGGGCGTCGGTTTTTTCGCGGGCGCGGGTGAGCTGCCAGATGACGTATTCGCGGGCAAGGAGGCGGCTGACTTCGTCCCGCTGGGTGGCGCTGGCTCCCAGGCGCTGGAGGGCGAGGGCTCCCTCGACGGAGTTGGCATACTTGGGGAGCTTGATGATGGACCGCCACTCGCGGGCCGTTTCGACCTGGCCGGCGCGCTGACTGGCCAGCATTTCCAGGCCGGCAACGTGTTGCAGGCGGGCCTGGAGGGAGCCTAGCGACTCGGCGGTTTGCAGGGCATCGCCCGTCCCCGCGGGAAGCGGAAGTTCCCAAAGCCGGCGGGCGGCGGGATCGGTGACACTGCGGGTGAAAGCGGCTTGCGCGGCGAGCAGATTTCCGGCAAGGGCCGGAGTCCACCGTTCGCCGTGGATGTCGAGCAGGGCTTCGTCAAAGGCGCCCTGCAAGCTGGCGGAGTCGTCGATGGTATCCGCAAGACCGTTTAACGCGAGAACCGCGGCGAAGGCGAGACTGGTGAGGAAATGCTTCATTGGGTGGTGGGGAAATCAACCGGAAACCTTGACCCCGGAGACCGCGGCGCTCTGCTCGATCTGCGGAACGAGTTTGTCGGTTTTTTCCTTGGCCTGCGTGGCCAGTTCGTCGATTTCCGCGCCCTTAATTTCGCCCTGCTTCTCGCGGTCGTCGATCTTGTCGAGAAAGGCCATGATTTCCTTGAAACCAGACGTCACCGACTTGGCCAACGCCTTATCCTTTTCGGCCACGCTTTTGTCCACCGCCTCATACATTACCTGACAGCTGCCCATGATACCGCGCATGTCGGAAACGCGGCTCACGGCCTGAAAGCGGCCGGATCTATCCTCGGAATAGCGCGATTCTTTCCAGTCCTCGAAGTAATCCGAGAGCGTCGGAGTCATCACCACCATCGCGCCAAAGCAATCGCTGACTGAGGCGTTCCAGGCTTTGGCATCGGCCACGAGTTCACCGATTTTTTTGTTCACGTCCCTGGCCGCCGCAACCAGAATGCCGGGCGAAGGCAGGGATTTTCCGTTCTCGGCCGTGACGCTCCAGCGTTTTTCGCCGCCCCAGAGAGTCGGTTCAATGATGTAGGTGAAAAGTGCGCCTTGTTTTTCAACTCTCTTCCCATCGTCGAGCACCAGCACCACGGGAGCGACGTCGTCCGGCCCTTCCGAGGCGGGAACGCCCGCATCGAGATAAATATCGTAGTCGGCCATGGAGGGCACACCGGCCACAATACCCTCAATGGTCTCGTAGCCAAAACTGTCCATGTCCTTGTAGTTTTCCTGCATGGTCGCGATGAGTTTTTCGACTTTCTCCGGTTGGGCCTTCCAAGCGGATTCGACCGCTCCGCCATTTTCCGATACCAAGGCGGCATAGGCTTCGGTGTTTTTGACAAAATCCTCAGAGGCGGCCTGGATTTTTTCGAGTTTCGTGAGCAGGTAAGTCTTTACACTGGCAGCGGTCGCGGCGGAATCGGCCGCCCGTAAGTTTGATAACGCCAGGCTGCAGGAAAACACCGCGAGAATGGACAAGGAACGCGCATAAACCATAATGAGACTCAGTTGCAAAGTCTACGTTCTGTCAAGGTACTTTGATGCAATAATTCTGCGTTCGGGGTGAAGAAACCGACCGCTCGGTGCGATTAGACCCCGAGAACGGCCACGTCAACCCATCGGGTGTGCGAAGCGCGGCGGTGTTCAAAAACAAAAATCCCTTGCCAGGTGCCCAGTGTCATTCGACCGGCGGCGATGGGAACGACCTCGCTCGTCCGGGTCAGGGCCATGCGCAAGTGGCTGGTCGTGTCGTCGGGTCCTTCCAGGGTGTGGACGTAATCGCCCTCCTCGGGCACGATCGTCTCAAAATACGCATGCAAGTCGGTGCGGGCACTGGGATCGGCATTCTCGTAGATGATCAGACTGGCGCTGGTATGGCGGATGAATACCGTCACCGTGCCAACCATCACCCCGCTGGCCTTCACGATCCGGGCCACTTCGCCGGTGATCTCGTAGGTCCCCTTCCCTCGCGTGCGGACTTCGACCGTCTCGTGTTTTGCCATCATTGCGGCTTGATCACGATCAACAACCACCCGGCCAGAAACAGCAGACCTCCGATCGGCGTGATGGCACCGAGCCATTTGATGTTGGTCAGGGCCAGGATGTAGAGCGATCCCGAAAAGATCACAATTCCGGCCAGCCAAAGCCAGACCACCGTGGGATTCCGCCCCGCCGCCCAGAGCGAAGCCACCGCATGAACGAGATGGTAGAGCACTGCCGTCTGCCAGATGGCTGAAGTGTCATTTGCAGTGAGAACAGTTTTCAATCCGTGCGCGCCAAAGGCCCCGAGGGCGACTCCCAAAAATCCAAAAACGGCGGCGGCTTGTGTGGCGAATAGCATGGCGGGATATTCGCAGTCCGCGTTGGAAAACTCAATCTTTGGCGCGGATGGAGGGACGCAGGCCCTTGCGCCTCGTTTATTTCAATGCTGACACCGCGTCGCGCAAAACATCCTCGGGCAGGTGCGGTCCGATGAACAGCGCCAGCGGAGTGGTGACCCGCGGCGAGTTTCCGACGGGAAAAAATTGCGGCTCGTCGAAACGATCCACTTTTTGAAAGACAAAGAACTCGTCCGGCGCATCCGCAAAACGCACGACGCCCTTGGCCCGGATCACTTCGTCCGGCAGCGTCTTGAGAAACTCGCCAAAGCTCTGGCGCGAAACCATGGCGGGAAGGACCAGTTCCATCGAAGCAAAGTGGTGGTCCTGATGCGCATGCCCCCGGTGATCGTGTTCCCCGTGGTCATGGTGATGGTCGTGCGAACAGCATTCCCCGCTGCACAGCGAGCGCTCGGGCGTGGCCGCCAGGTCGTCGCACAGCGCGCGAATCTCACCAGCCAGCACAAGGGCGTCCACCCGGCGGCCTCCCAGCCCGAGTTCCGCCAGCGATTTTTCCACATCGGCCAGCCGTCGGGGTTCGACCACATCCGAGCGGGAAAGGAAAAGATGGGTGGCCGTCCGGGCCTGGTCGCGTTCGAGCGAATTGTGCCAGAAGCGCTTCTGCCAGCGTTTCGCATCGATGATCGTCATTTGCACCGGCAGGGAAAATTTCCTTAACTCCGGTTCCAGCGAAAGCATTTCGACCAACTGCTCGCTGTCCGTCGTGCCGTTGGTTTCCACCACCACCGCCCTGCCCGGACCGTGCTCGAATTTTTCCAGGACCCCCAACAATTCGTCGCGCGAACCGCAGCACACGCAATCGCCGCTGATCGCCTCCACCGCGTTGGTCAGAGCCGCAAGTTGCCCGGCGTCCACTTGGGCATTTTGGTAATCGTTGATGATGACATGCGGTTCGACTCCGGCGTCGTGGAGGGCGGGGAGCAGGGCCTTGAGAAAAGTGGTTTTGCCCGAACCCAGAAAACCAACAACGAGAACCAGCGGAGTCATGCCTCTAAGACAGCCGTTTTCGTGGTTCCGTTCAATCGACGTTCCCGCTGCGCCGGGACGTGAAAGCTACATGCTCATCCCGCCATCCACCGCCAGCACCTGACCGGTGATGTAGGCGGCTTCGGGACTGGCAAAATAGGCAACGGCTGACGCAATGTCATCGCTCGAACCCATGCGTCCCTGCGGAATCATGGCCAAAGCGCCCTTCTTCACTTCGTCGCTCAGAACGGAGGTCATATCGGTCTCGGTGAAACCCGGGGCCACCACGTTGACCGTGATGTTGCGGCTGGCGAGTTCGCGGGCCAGCGTTTTGCTCAGGCCGATCAACCCGGCTTTGCTGGCCGCATAGTTGGCCTGCCCAGCCGTGCCGAGGATGCCGCTGACGGAGCTGATATTGATGATGCGTCCGAAGCGCTGCTTGACCATGGAGCGCAGAACAGCGCGGGTGAAGTTGAAGGCACCCTTGAGGTTCGTATCCAGGACGATGTCCCAATCCTCCGAGCTCATGCGCATGGCCAGGGTGTCGCGGGTGATGCCGGCGTTGTTCACCAGCACGTCCACCCGTCCGAAATCGGCCAGGATTTGCTCACCGGCTTTTTGCACTGCATCGAAATCGGCCACATCCACCGCGTAGGGCTTGGCCGTGCCGGGCGCGGCGGCATTGAGGGCATCGGCCACTTTCTGCGAATTGGCTTCGGTGCGGCTGACCACCGCAATTTTTGCGCCCTCGGAAGCGAGGCGTTTGGCGATGGCTTCGCCGATGCCCCGTCCGGCTCCGGTGACAATGGCAACCTGGTTTTCGAATCGTTTAGTCATTTGTCATTTGTCATTTGTCATTAAACGTTCACCCAACTGCGGGTCTTGGCGCTTTGTTCGATGGCGGCCAGAACTTTTTCGTTTCGCAATCCGTCCTCGAAGGTCGGCTGCACGCTCTTCTTGCCCACCACGGCTTTCACGAAATCGGCAAAGGTGTTCACGAAGGTGTGTTCGTAGCCGATGATGTGCCCCGGCGGCCACCAGGCGCCGGCGTAGGGATGCACGCCCTCGGTCACAATGATGTCGCGGAATCCGCGTTTGTCCTCGGGGTCCTCGGCGTTGAAGTATTGCAGGCGGTTCATGTCCTCGAAGTTGAAGGCCAGCGAACCCTTGCTGCCGTTGACCTCGAGGGTGATGTGATTCTTCCGGCCCTGGGCGAAACGCGTCGCTTCCAGATTTGCCACCGCGCCGTTTTTGAAACGCCCGATCCACGAAACCGTGTCGTCCACTGTGACCTTACCCATCTTTTTCCCCGCCTTGGCGCCCAGGCCTTTGCCGGCTTCCTCCAGAATCGGACGCTCCTTGATGAAGGTCTCCATCAGTCCGCAGACTTCCTTGATTTCGCCGACGAGGTAGCGTCCAAGGTCGATGATGTGGGCGTCAATGTCGCCGTGCGTGCCGGACCCGGCGATCTTGGCCTGCAAGCGCCAGACCAGCGGGAAATTCGGATCAGCGATCCAGTCCTGCGCATAGCGGGCGCGGTAATGGTAGATGCGGTCGCCGAGGTCACCGCGTTCGATCATGCGCTTGGCCAGTGCGATGGCGGGGATGCGCCGGTAGTTGTGACAGATCATGTTCACCACCCTCGCCTTCTTGACCGCGGCGACCATTTTCTCGCACTCGGCCACATCCATCGCGAGCGGCTTTTCGCAGAGGATGGCTTTGCCGTGCTTGGCCGCCTCCAGGACGATTTCGCAGTGGCTGTCGTTCGGCGTGCAAACGTCCACGATGTCAATTTCCGGATCGCTCACCACTGCCTTCCAATCCGTGGCCGCCTTCTGCCAGCCGAGTTGCGCGCGGGCCGCCTCGACGTTCTTGGCCGAACGTCCGCAGATGGTGTGCAGATTCACCCCGGCGGGCAGATCAAA
>CAMASH010000023.1 GCA_945860745.1 Chthoniobacter flavus
GCTCAATGACCGGCTGGTCACGGCGGCGCAGGAATCACGTATCGCCAACGCGGTTGGCATAGAAACTACCGGCTCCATCTTTTGCCCAGATCCAGCGGCCAGCATGAGCACAACCGCCTTACGAGCCATGGCCTCCACAGACCATTCCACTGTTGTAAGCGGCACTGCGCCGATAGGGACATCGCTTATACCGAAACAGCTCACGGAAAGATCCTCGGGACAGCGTAATCCGCGTTGCCGCATGGCCGCGAGCAGTTTCAAGGCAAGCATCGTATCCGAAACTACCACAGCGGTCGCATTCGTACCACTTTCGAGGTAATTCTCTATCACGCGGTACCCGATGTCCGCCGAAGACTTCGCGGAAAACCCGTGCGTTTCGATATCATCCCGTGAGAGCAATAGTTCTGGCGGAGTCTGGAAAAATTCCACCTTTGCTTTTCTATCAACTCGTTGCATACCCTCCAGCAATGCATCCATACAAGAGGTGATGTTCAACGGAACATTCTTGGAACCCTCTAGGTTCAACACTGGTTCAAAATAATCCACGGCAACATGCCCTAAACCACTCAGATAAGCACCCAATTCTAAGGCACCTCGACGCCGATCGATTGTCAGATATGAGGCGAAAACCTTTTCCACCCTCGGGCCAATTCCCACAATAGGAATACCCTGTTTTTTCAGCAGTTCAATGATGGGTATGTTTTCGTAGCTGAGTCGCGAACCGCAAAGCATGATGCCCTCCACTCGAGACTCCGCGAGGAATCCCAGTACGCGGTCCTCCTCCCCCGTGGACCAACGATGGAAATGGATCTTCAGTTGATAACCGTGTTCCGCCGCCTCGACGCTCACTGCATCTAGAAATGCAGACACATAGCCTTCCGCGCAATAGGGCATCACTACTCCCATGGTGAATGTACGCCCTCGCTTTAAGGATTGCGCCATTCGGTTCGGGACGTAACCCAATTGGGCCGCTGCCAACTTCACCCGCTGCCGCATTTTCGCAGAAGGCAACGGACTGTCGTTCAAAACCAAAGAAACTGAAGCGGGCGTACACCCCACCTTCTTCGCAATGTCCACAATACCGATCTTTATTTTGGGGAACTTCATTTTTAATCATTTAAATTGCGAATCTTGCCTGCGTCCAGAGAAAAGCATGCAACTCATCCCCTCCTCTCGATTAAAAAACGGCCTGACTGGCCGGCGGCGAAGAGAACGGTGACAAAGATAGTTTTCTCTCGCGCATTACCGCCCGATCGATTCGGGCAGTGAATCGACCCATCGAAGGAAGCTTTTAAAGCTTTCATATGAGTATTGACAAAATATTCCTCGCTTCGCTAACAACAATTCAAGTGCGTCATGTCGAATTTTGAATTCCCTCTCTCTTCGTTGGCCCGGTGAAAGGCTCTGTCGCTCTCGCCACCATCGATGTCAACCCTGATCGCTTGGGGATGGCACGCTTCATCTTCGACCATTGCGGTGTCAAGACGGTTCCCCTCAACACTCGAGAACTGCATACGGAGTTAAACTCAGACAGCTTTTCGGCTGTCATCTTCCCTGGAGGGGATCCAGGACTTTATCGCGAGGAATTGGGCGCCACAGGCATTGCCGCTTTAAAGGAATTCATATTCGCAGGGGGTGGCTGCATTACGATTTGTGCGGGCACTACCTTCGCGGTGGAAATAGGCTTGCTTGAAGCGAGGATTGTTTCCGTGCCCGGCTGTGGCGTCTATCGGTTGCAAAATCGTCGTGATCACGCAATCTTTCGGGATTACTCCGAGAACGAGGGGATCGCCACTCTAAGAATTAATGGCCCGTATCTCCAAGTCTTTGGCGACACACAATCCCTCGCGGACTACGATCCCGCAGGACAGTTCGCCGCAATTATTTCCCGAACATATGAACGTGGCCGAGTGATCGGCTTTAGCATACATCCAGAAGGAGGACTCGCCTGGGGTGGAGGAAACTACAACCCGTACTTCTATTTCGACGGACGCGTGAATCGGACCCATCACATGCTTCAAAATGCCATCAGTTGGGTGCAACGGGCCGACAGTGGGAAAAGCCCCATGATTTTACCCGAATGTCCCATGATGAAGTAGAAATTTGCAACCAGCCTAAAATATTGCCAAAAAGTTAGCCGCCTCTGGAACACCTGACTGCACCTCTTAAGCAGATCATCCGTTTTTTTCAACCGACTCGTAATCTGATCCATGCAAAACATGGAAAGATCTTCAGTCCGAAGAAATTTCCTCGGGGATGATTTCTTTGCCGCGTTCGGGGATTTTCCCCTCCTGAACCAGCTTCCGGGCCGCTTCCACGGCGGAACCCGCATAAACCATCCGCCGTATACCAGCGAGGACCGCCTGGGTCGAGCCTTCGATCCCCCAGCGCAGCGGATCCCTCCGCACCAACCCGTTGCCAAAAAGTTGGGTCTCACTGTTTTGAAAATCCCGCAGGGCGGCTTCCGCGTAATTGGGATCGCCGGATTTTTTGTAAAGGGCAGCCATGGCATCCATACCGACAAAACGAGCAGGCCGTTGTCGTAAAGCCCATGCTCGCCACAGCGTCTCACATTCGGGATTGATCTGCGCGTAGTACATCGCGGCCCTACTCCCATGATCCATAATCCACCAATTGTTTCGCTCGGGATAACAGAGATCCCGCCACAAGCGATCCGCATGGGCACGGTAGTTTGGATCCTGGGTTTCCAAGGCCATGCGAGCCAATCCGGCTACGGGATTTGATAAATAACGCCAAGTTCCCATTTGTTGCCGGGTCATCGCATCTGCCATGGCCTGGGTTGCATCCCATGCCGGGCGGTAACCGGTCATTCGGTACATGTCGAGGAAGGGATCGAGCATGGAATGTCCGTAGTCTCCGGAACTCAGCCACGGACATTCGTGATGCCGACGGCTGAGCCCGACTTCCTCGGGCCAGACGTCATTCCAATTGATCGTGCTTACCTCCATAAGTTGGCGGGTATTGGCCTCGGCAAACTTGAAATATTTGCGGTCACCGGAACGCATGTAGGCCAGCCAGGCAGTCTGAACGATGTCCTGTTCGTTGAGGATATGAGCGTAACGGCCAAAATCCGCCCAACGATACTCGTGATCGAGAAACAGATTCGGTAGCGTACCATACGTCCATTGGCCGTACCAACCCCACAGTTCCTGATTGAGCAAGTAAGTGTCGAAGACCCGGGAGATGGCCGTTTCGATTTCCGGCCAACGATCAGGATCGTAAGGCTGCAGATGCATCATGGCATCCGTTTTTGTGAG
Source organism: Chthoniobacter flavus (assembly GCA_945860745.1). Lineage (GTDB taxonomy): Bacteria > Verrucomicrobiota > Verrucomicrobiia > Chthoniobacterales > Terrimicrobiaceae > CAMASH01. The sequence goes on from CAMASH010000023.1 coordinate 3,279, forward strand.
GTATTTTGGAGGCACAATCGCGAGAACCGGTTCATCAAATGCCCGGACCAACGTCTTCAGATCCGAGGCGGCACTGTCCAACACGATCAACTCCTGGGTGCGGCCCATCCCCGTGGCCAGAGCCTCAGCCGATGAACTGGAAGGCAGCCAGCCGTCCTCTCGCGGCAGAAAGCTCATGCCACCCCCCTCTTCGGGCCAATAGTCGAACACGACCTCCGAAGCCTCACTCGACTTCAATCGCACCACTTTCGGTGCCATTTTCCAAAAGTTTCGGAAAATCACAATACGGTTTCCCGAGTGAAGTGGAAACGACAAGCCGCCGTCCGCTCGCCGTGCTTTGATGATGCGGTCCCCGGCAATGAAACGGCACGTATCTTCGTTAATCTGATCGAGTGTAAACCCGCCGATCACGTCCAGAGATTTACCATCCAGCGCAACTTCCACTGGTCCGGACCGGAGGCCCGGCAGCGGTAGTTTCAGACCAAAGGATCCCAGCTTCTCCCGCCACGGATTTCCCGCAAAGACGACGTTGTGAAAAATTCGCAATTGCGGTTGGTCCCGGTATCCCTCGAAACGCAGAATGCCACGGGCCACCGGCTTCGTCACTCCTTCGGCGTAATACCATCCCGTTGCGCGAACCACTGCCCGGAAGCGTCCGTTTTGCTCGATCTCCAGCCCTGCCCCTTCGCCGCGAAGTTCGAATCGGTAAGTGCGTCCGCTACCATCCGTCCACCACAACCCCGAGCTCGTCAGGGGGCCGAGCTGAGAGCTCCCGGACCAATTCCAGTGTTGTCGATCATTGTCGAAACGAATACCTGCTTGGTCTTGTGCTAGGAGTAAAGGCGGCGGCTCGTGTGAAGTTTGGCCGGATTCGAGATAATAGAAAGCAAATCCATTCGCTGGCACGTCGGCCGCAAAATTGAGCAACAGCCACCGTACGCTGCCATCCTCCCAAGTACCACTGACAGTGCTGTCAAACCCGACTTCCTTGCCCTTTGGATCACGCAAGACAAGCGAGGAATCTGGAAAAACCATCCCCTTCGCAAAGGGCATACCGGCCATGACCGGCCAGTTTTTTCGTGGTATTCCCGCAGCTTCCTCCACACCGATTGGAACATTGAGTTTCTTTAGGGAGCCAGCCTCAAAAGAAACTTCTCCCAACGCTTTTACAAACGCGCGTCCGAATGCTTGCGGAGGGGTTTTTTCGATCTCCGCCCGTCGTCGACCAATCAGTTTGCGCGATTCCGTCACGCGATGAATCGGCTGATCATTTCCCTTTTCATAAACTTCCACTCCCACATCGTATCGCCCGTCGTCCAATTCACTCAGATCGAACTCCCGACGGAGATCCACTTCGGCGGAAGCAGCATCATCGAGCGAGATATTTTCCGTCTGTTCGATCACGCGTTTTCCCTGCCCATCCCGGACAAAGAAAACATATATCAGTTCCACTGGTTGCCGGTTTTCGGGAAACCGTTTCGCAAAATAACGTGCACGTGCCTTCAAACTTTGGATGCCCGGCATGGCAAATAGTGCATCAGCTATGCCCCATTCCTTCAGAGCCATCCGGTCCCGACGACGGTGGGAAAAAAAGAAACGGTTCTCCTCAATGGCGGCCTCCGCCGTGTTGCGAGGCGAAACCATGCTGTGGTTGCTGATCAAGCCGGCATGAGGCCTCACCAACCGAAGAAACCTGCGAGCGGCATCCTGCTCTTCAGATTTCTCGAGTAGGTCGAGTGGAAAGTTTGCTAGTGGGGTGTCCCCGCAAAAAGGAAAATAGACATAGGTGACTTCTATGGACTCGCCCGGACCTTTCAGCTCCGGAAGCACCCAGGGCTCTACGGTGAAGGCACCTCGCAAGGGATGACGCACACCATGTTTATAATCCGTCCAAGTCGTCAGCAACGGTATTTTTTGCGACTCATACGTCATCCAAAGGCCTTCACCGGTTTTCCAATTTGCCGCTAGAACAAATCCCCCCGGATTCAAAAAAGAGTTATCCCACCCGCCACCGACCTTGATTTGCCGAAGATTACCGTTCACGTCTGGAAGAAATATTCCGGAGGACTCGGCGAAAGGATCACCAATCATCATATAGGGATGCCATCGGAGAAAAATACGACGCGGCTTCGTACCCTTGTTGGTTTCTCGGCAGGTAACCGTGAGCTTGCTACTATTAGGATCAAGAACTATGACCCGACGCGATTCCAAATCTCCAAGACAGCACCCTACTTCGATCCCCGGTCCCATCGGGGTTTTTACCCGGCGGGCTTGATGCGGGCGACTTCCCACCCACTCGTCCGGAGGATCCTGAGTCTTCAAGCGGCTAATAGTTTTCCATCCGAATCCGCATTTTCCCGGTTCGACGGAACCGGCAACCAAGTTTGTACCCGTTACTTTGTGAAGATATTCGGTGATCGCACCACCCGCGTTAGGCCACACCACAACACGGGCGTATTGATTTTCCAGCACTATCCGATCATCCAGACCTGGCAAGGACCATTCCGGCCTTTCCGCATCGCGAAGGCGTGCGTTGTCATAGTCCATATCGGCATCACAAGGCGCCGCAGACTCGTGACCTTCAATACTTGCTAGAGATACTAGGACACTAAGAATACCGGCTAGTAATTTCATGCAGGTTTCTTTAAAATCGAACCCCGCTAGGTCCTACTCCAAACGCAGGACATCTTCCGACGGTTCGAACCAGCGTTCCTGAGACTCGGAGAGAAACAGGAGATGAGGGTCGTTTTCAAAATTGAAATACATTCCTTCGAGGCGCAACCAAACTCCCTCCTCGGGAAAGGGGAATTCCACAAGTTCTTCCGAAATATCTCCCAGTCCGCGTTCGCCTAGAACCTTCCCTTGGAGCGACTCAACGGAAAAGAAAGCTTTCCCTGGCACTAGGCGAAACACCCCTTCCGAATGGGCCGTGGGCTTGACAAAATAGGTTGCGATCTTCTGCTCGGGTTTGTGTGGCAATATCCAAGATTTCACTGGGTAAACCTCCCCAGGCAATTCAGTCAAAGGTGTGAAGATCTCATCCGCTTTCCGAATTTTGAGTATCAACGCATACTGACCGACCACACCATCTTTAGAAATGGTGACCGAGTAGCTTTCCCCTTGAGGTATGGCAGCATCGTGCACTACGGCCCCGTCAGCACTTAGCACTGTCATCCAGGCGTTCTCGGAACGAATGATACCGCGGAGTGTGATCGTAAATTCCCGATCCGTATCTTCCTTTACTATGACTCGGGTGGGTTTTGTGATTTCTAAGTCGGACGCCAATGGAAGCGGCGGGGGATCTCCGGGATTTTGGGCATGTCCGCACAACGTACCAAGAGCAACGGCGCAGAGCATTTGTTTATTCAGAACGAATGGGGCTTTTATAATTTGCATAACATTATTTAAGGGTGATTAGAGATTGGGACGGCAGAGGTGGGCTCGAACCAATACTCAGGCGACACGGCCATAATCAACGGCTCGTTTATTAAGGTGCTGAAATATTTTCCGTTGCGAATGCGAAGCCAGGCACCACCCGAAGGAAACTCGCAAACCAAAGGATTTTCAAACGAATCCGCTTTGCGTTCCATTAGGATGGAGTTACCAGTATTCGATTCAATTGCGTACGTGTTTTTTCCAGGTTCCAGTTTAATTTGCCCGTTTGTGGAATTGGGAGCCCCGACAAAAAAGCGCGTTGGCGTTGGAGAAATCCAATATGAACTGGGATATACCTCTTTCGGCAGGTTGGTTAGCGGCGTTAGGATCTTATCCTCATTAGCCTGTAAATAAAGCAGCAGCAAATATTCTCCAGTTCTACCATCTTTTGGAACTGTGACGGAATGCTCCTTCCCTGAAGGGATAACCGTCTCGCACACCACACCGCCACTCTCATCCAATACAGTCAAGCGCGCATCTCCCGATCTAATGGTTCCGCGAAGTCGGATCGTGAACTCAGTGTCCGCATCTTCCCGCACGACCACTCGCGTTGGGTGTTTGCCGCCCAATTCGGACGCCATAGGCAACTCTTGCGACGGACCAAGAAGTCCCTCCGCATCCACAAGCTTCCGCGTTGAATGGAGCAGCCGGGGTTGGTAAAGAAACCGATCGGCAATTTCGTAGGGCATCTGGGTCGGGCTGGCCTCTTGCAGGAAACTTTCCGAGAATTGCACCGTAGCCGGAATGTCCGCCTCCCAAAGGGCTTCTCTCTCGAATCCTTTTTCTGGCTCAAGCCATGCTGCCAATGCCCACCGCCCGGGCCCCATCGCAGATCTGGGTATTGCTTTGTATTTGTCGCTCATGGGGTCCGCCCGCCGCGTCTCAGCAGCCTCGATTAGTTGCGTCCTGAGCTGTGGCGTCCGCCGGAAGATCAGCGCATTTTCCAATCCCATACCCCATTCATACATATTCTGCTTCATGCCTTCGACACAGGGTTGAATGAGAGCTAGTAGCCGGGGATCGTAGGTTAATTGATAAAGATCAAGAAGTTCACCCACTGCATTATTATTGTCTCTATTGATCTCCCTCACGTTTTCTCCCCAATTCATGGTAGCGGTAGCCTTGGCCCATTGAGGATTCGCACGATCGTCCAACAGTGTCTTCTGCCACTCCTCAGTCAGCACTTGAAGATAGCGAAGATCCCCGGTCAAATAGTAAGCGAGAATAACTCCCCCATAGCTGGTTGGGTGACCTAAAATGGCATGATCTCCACCCCAGAAGACGAACCCGTTGGTGTGGCGAGTCGAGCCGACGAGACGTTTTTGCCGGGTTTCAAACTCCTCATGTTCATACCGTGGATTGTCATAGTGAATCATTCCAAGATCTGTTAAGTGCCGCATCGTGGCCATCCCGATTTCCGCATGACGGGGATCGCCGCTTCTCGCAAAATAGAGCCACGGCATGTAGGATTCGTAATGATGGCCTGCGCTGTAAAGGCGGTAGGGATTCCAGAATCCCCTGCCCTCATGCGGGTTGTGGTGCCATCCGCGGTAGAGAAACATCCCATATTCGCCAGTAATATCCTGCAGTTTCCAAATCCCAAATATCGCATCTTCGGCCGCTTTTTCCAATTCGGGAAAGCGCTTGGGATCGTAGGGATGAATCGGGCCGAGCGCCATGGAGGAGGCCACCCAATCCGGGTGCGCATTTGCTACAGGGCGAGCTTGGAACGCCGCAGCGTCCATCTGGGCTTCGGAAACCTCCCCGGCCTCTCCGAACCGGATCTGGAAATCACTGGTTATGGCAATCCCCATGGCGCTCGATTGAACTCCGCCCATGGCTGTGCCAGCCGGTTTATAGATGCTAGTGGAGGGATTGTCGGTGAAACGCATTACCGCAAACAGAGTCTGCCAGGGAAATTTCAAATCGAGCAGCTTCCCTTGATGGGCAAACCATAATTGATGATAACGGTCTCGGGCATAAGGATCGATCTCCGGATGATCCCGCCCGTGTGCCGGCCAGACGTGAAAGCGCAATTCATCCGGTAATACCTCCATTTCCTTCGGAAACCGCTGCCAAGTTTCGCGATGCCCAACCGTAAGCAATGCCCCGGCAGCGTCTGTGACGGTTAAAACTCCATCGCTGCGCTTGCCCGAGGCAATTTCCTGACCGTCTTCGCGGCAGACTGCAAAGCGATCAGGAAGATGTTGGATCAAGTACACGCCATCCGGCTTCACCGGAACTTTAATCGGCGCCTCGCCAAGCACCCCGAACTCTACTTCCCTATTTTCAGGACGAAGAAGAGAAAAACCGAGATCCCGAAAGGCCACATGATAGCTGTCGCTTGTATTGATCCAAGTATGCAGCACACGCACCCATGGTAGACCAGCATAGGCCTCGACCCGCGTGACAAAACGGCACAGTCGGTCGGTTGGCAGGCGATAGTGTGTCCTATTGCCGCTGGTTCCCTCCTTCACGAACCATCCCTCCACGCGAATGACCGCGCGAAGCGGCCCAGATTCCTCGATCATCACCTGCGGTCGGGCATCATTAGCCGCCCGGTAGATTGCTCCCTCCTGATCGATCAGATAAGGCCCGCCCTTTCCCGCTTGGTTTAGTACCTTTTTTTTCCGCAAGGTTACGTCGTCGATCAGATTGAATCCATCGGAACGAATCAGGAACTGTAAGGGTCCCGTATCAACACGCACACCGTCATTCGACTGAATTACATTCAATGTGGAAGTCGATGCCCGGGGCCCAATCTCTAGGCCATATTCAAGAAAATAGGGCGTTGTCTTTCTTTCGGGCCACCAAGCCGAAACCGCTGAGGACTGAATATCTACGCCCAACCATCGAATCCCCGCTTGGGAAGCATAACCCCAACCTCCTCTCGCGATAAACTGCGCGGGGATCGGCTTTCCCGCCGCATTCACCACTCTCAACCTCCCCAGGTCTTTCAAGGCTCCCGGAGGGAAGGGAACCCCAATCGATAATGGATATCCCGCTTTTGTAGGGGGAATTCCAGATGGAAAAATCAAAGGAATCCGGCCGGAAATCGGAGAACTCGCCATGGAATCCGCACGAAGTTCAAATTCCCGCCGATCCACGCCAACTTCCCGCGGTCCCTCCCATACTTCCACCCTAACCTGATAAGTTCCTATCTTCAACTCTTTGAGGGGAAAATCCACCACCAACATTCCTTCGGCCAGCGAACCTTCTCCAGAAGCCACCTCTAACTCCTCGCGGCTCACAACCCATTTGGCGAAAAAAGCCTCCGGCTTTGCCTGCGCGCCAGCCTGCAGTGCTATAACAAAACGCCCCGCGGCATCGATCGGTTCGTAAACTTCCCGTTCCAACCCTAAAACAAACTTTTTCTCGGAACCCACCTGTTCCCACTTGGCGGAATATTGATGAAACTCCGCCAGCGCAATTCCACATCCCAACAGCCAAAACAAAATTCCTATCCTCATGGTTTTTCTTCCGTCAATTGCCACCAAGCCACTTGCCCCACGTCGGAATTTGGAAGGAACCAGCGCCTGGGATCGAACGCCAAAAGTGGATTCGGTTTGATCGAAAAATAGAACGTATCCATTATTTCAAGCTGATAAAATCTACCCGGCTGCAATTGCACTTTCCCCGTAGTGCTAGCGCTGGCTCCCTTCCCACCCTTCATGATTTGCGTTTGCAAAACAACATTCTCGCCATCCTTCACCCGCACGGCGCCGCTGTGGCCTGAAAATAACGATTGCTCTTCACCGGGCCTGATTTGAAACCAGAGGGAGGGAGCATTGCGCGCCGCAAAATTGTCCGACCCGTAAACCTCGTAATCAAGAGTCGTCATGGGCAGCTTCACCCCCATAACATCTTGCTGATGTCCAACTATGAGCACACGGTAGTCTCCCGTTTCTCCATCGACGGCGATCTCGATGCGAAACGGCGCTTCCGAGGGATAACGCCCAGATTCCACATGACGGATCGCCAACTGGCGACCTTGGGTATTATGAACAATAATATAACATCCCGCTAGCGAGGCAATTTCACCCTTGAGAACGATGGCCCAAGGTTTATCCGTATCTTCGCGGACAAATGCTTCCTTAAAAAACAACTCCGGCGAGGATTCCTTTGCGTTTTCTTTAGCCAATAGGGCGGTAAGCATCAGGAGGCCCAATCCAAAACTACGGAAAGTCGCAGCAATCACTATCGCTCCTGTTTTTTACGTTTACGAGATTCCTCGATCAGCAGGCTCAACTCCCGCTTGAACGCCACTCCATCCATTGGCAGCGAAATTACTTCCCGTCTTAAAGCAGAAAGAAGCATAGCATTGCCTAGTTCCACCGAGTGGACACCCTCTATTGCCGGGGCGATCAACGGAATCTCCTTTCGTATCGCCGCTCCAAAATTATTCAGCATCTCTACGTAAGGATCACCCTGTTGCGGAGGAATCGGAATCTCAATATGCGATACTGCAGGGCCGCCAGAACGCTCCGAAGAGGAGCGGCTAAACTCGGATATTGAGACTTCGTTCCTAGTAAATCGAATGGTATCTCCTTTGGAAAGATTCACCACTACCTGCCCCAGATCTCCAGCAATCTCTAGTCGGTTCGTGCCAGGGAATTCTCCCGTTGAAGCCACAAAAACACCTGCCTTTCCGTCCGCATACTCCAGAATCGCCGTCACCTCGTCTTCGACTTCGATGTCGTGATATCGTCCAAACCCACAAATTGCCTGTACACGGACTGGCATTCCAAAAAGCCACTGCCACAAGTCAAGCTGATGCGGGCATTGATTCATCAAAACACCGCCGCCCTCCCCTTCCCAAGTGCCACGCCATGAACCGGAATCATAATAGGCTTGGGTTCGAAACCAATTTGTCACAGTCCAATGAATGCGTTGAATAGTTCCCAGTTCGCACTCATCGATTAACTCCTTTAATCTACGAAACATAGGATAAGTTCGCATCACGAACATGGTGGCGCATACCTGATCAGTTTTCGCCGCCTCCGCCGCCAATTTTTCCGCATCCAGCTTGTCAACGGAAATCGGTTTTTCCACCATGACATGCAATCCCGCTTTCAAAGCGGCAACTCCCAATGGCGAGTGAGAAAAGTGCGGTGTGGCGATGATCACGGCATCAATCTCCCCCGAAGCATACATCTGTTCCGCCTCTGAAAAATACGAAAACCCGGTAAATTGCCCCGCCCCCGGTGGCCGAATATCGCATACTGCCGCAAGCTCAATTCCATGAATATCTCCTTTTTGGAGAAGACCACCGTAATGGGAACCCATTCCTCCAAGTCCCACTATGCCGAGACGAATTTTATTCAAAGATTTAATCATTTAAGGATGTTTGAAACATCGTGACCGTATTCAAGTCGCTTGATGCCTACCCTAGCAAGTGTGCCCTTTCACACTACGGACTCTGGGCTTCAATAGATTCACGCAGTTTCAAAGGTTTAAAAGTTCTGCCGTAATGGTCAAGTATAATTCACCAGAGGACCAAATCGCTGCGAGATCATCACAATGGAAATACATGGGGCCACGTGAATGGTCCGACGTTGTGCGCTGCACGGAATCCCTCATGAAATCCGCAGGCCGTTCAGCGTAAGGTCGGTCACATGGGCCAACCCCTTGCGCAGCACCTCCGCCGACTCCAGATTCAAGCCCACGCTGCGGGAAAGCGTGTAGCGGTTGGCGTGATAGACAAAACAAAGGCTGATCAGACTGACCAGCAAATGTTTCACATCAATGTTGTCGCGGAAGATGCCCCGCCGGACGCCGTCCTTCACCGCCTTGCGCAGCCGGGTCAGGGCCGGATTTTTGGAGAGCAATTCGGGATGCTTGCTCACAAAACGGCCTTGATAGAGGTTCTCCCACGAGAGCAGGGCGACGAACTCCGGGTTCTTTCCGAGGAACGCAAAGTAGGCTTCCAAAATTCCGGCGATGGCTTCCACGGGGTCTGTCGCAGACTCGAGCGCTTCCAACTCCAGGTCCGAAAGACGGCGGAAGACCGCGCCCAGGACCGCCAGATACAGCCCCTCTTTGTTTTGAAAATAATGATACACCATCCGCTTGTTGACGCCGGCGGCTGCCACAATGTCATCCACGGAAACGCCATCGAACCCCCGCGCGGAGAAAAGCCCGGTCGCCGACGCGATCAAGTCCCGCCGTGTCCGTCCGGGATCGCGGACCCTTCGGGGATTTACGGTCGCTTCGTCTTTCATGGAGCGGAATTTTACCTCAGGCCAGCCCGGGAGAAAAGAGCCAAACCCGGTCGGACACTTGACAGAATCGCCAACGTAACTATACAGTTACTTAATGGATTCCTTAGCGTCCTTGCCTTGCCCCTGCGCCCCGCAAGAGGCGGATGAATTTCTCAGCGAACCCACGGCCGGTGTTGTGGAAAGCATGGCGCGGATTGACGGTGATTACCTTGTGTTGGGGGCTGGCGGAAAGATGGGGCTTCACGTCTGCCTGATGCTGCACAAGGCCCTGGCTGCGGCCGGAAGGACGGCGCGGGTGGATGCCGTCTCGCGTTTTCGGAGCGTTCACGATGTCGAGGAATTCACCAGGGCCGGAATCAGAACCCTGGCCTGCGATTTGACCAATCCTTCGGAACTGGAATCCCTTCCCCACGCCGAGAATATCATCTTCATGGCAGGCGCGAAATTCGGCACGGCGGGCCAGCCGGCACTCTTGCGGAAAATGAACATCGAGATGCCCGAGATGGTGGCCACCCGGTTCAGCCAGTCCCGCATCACGGCCTTTTCCACCGGCTGCGTGTATTCGTTCGCGCCCGTTGATTCGAGGGGGGCCAGCGAAAGCTCTCCGACGGAACCCGCCGGGGAATACGCACAATCCTGCCTGGGCCGTGAACAGGCCTTCCGGCGTTCCGCCCTGGAGTTGGGCACCCGACTGGCCCTTATTCGTCTGAATTATTCCGTGGAGTTCCGCTACGGCGTGCTGCTGGACATCGCCGGCAAAGTCCTGCGCGGGGAACCGGTGGATGTCACAATGGGCCATGTGAATCTGATCTGGCAGCGCGATGCCGTCGCCCACACCCTCATGGCCCACGAGCTCGCCAGCACCGCGTCGTTTATCCTCAACGTCACCGGACCCGGAGTTTTGAAAGTGCGGGATCTGGCCGGACAATTCGGGAAAATTTTCGGACGCAACCCGCAGTTCATCGGACAAGAGGCGGAGACGGCCTGGCTGAACGATGCCTCGCTTTCCCACCGGCTTTTCGGAGAGCCGGAAACGCGCATCGACCAAATGATCGAATGGACCGCAGCCTGGCTGCAGGAAGGCCGGGCCACTTTCCACAAACCCACCGGATTTGAAAAACGCGATGGAAACTTCTGATTTACGCACCCACCTCCTGGCGGGCCAGGCCATGCCGGCACTGCCCCTGGCCTTGGATGAGCAGCGGCAATGGTCAATTCGGCACGAACGCGCCTTGGTGCGGTATTACTTCGAGGCCGGAGCCGGAGGACTGGCCGTGGCCGTGCATTCCACCCAATTCGAAATCCGCGAACCGCAGCACGCCCTGCTGAAACCCGTGCTCAAACTCGCGGCGGAGGAGGTCACCCGCCTCCGGATCAAGGCCAATCGTCCTTTCGCCCTGATCGCAGGTGTGTGTGGAAAAACCCCGCAGGCCATCGAGGAAGCGGAACTGGCGCACAGTCTGGGCTATGATGCCGGCTTGTTGAGCCTGGCGGCGTGGCGGGGCGCGGAAATCCCCGAGATCGTGGCTCACTGCCGCGAAGTCGCGAAGCGGATTCCGTTGGTCGGCTTTTATCTTCAGCCTGCGGTGGGCGGGCTCGTTCTGCCTTTTGATTTCTGGCGGGCCTTCGTGGAAATTCCCGAAGTGGTGGCGGTCAAGATGGCCCCGTTCAATCGTTATCAAACGATTGACGTCATCCGCGCGCTGGCCGCTTCGGGCCGGGAAGACATCGCGCTCTACACCGGAAACGACGACAACATCGTGCTCGATTTGCTGACCTCCTGGGAGTTCGGGGGAACGCGCCGTTTCATCTCCGGCGGATTGCTCGGCCAATTCGGAGTCTGGACGAAAAAAGCGGTGGAACTTCTCGAAGAGATGAAAGCCGCGCGGCAAAAAGAAAACATCCCCGCTTCCTGGCTGGCGAAGAATACCGCTCTGACCGACGCGAACGCCGTGATTTTTGACGCCGCCAACCACTTTCGAGGCTGCCTGCCCGGCATTCACGAAGTGCTGCGCCGCCAAGGCCTGCTGCCCACGACGCATTGCCTGAATCCCCATGAGGTGCTGTCACCCGGACAGGCGGAGGAGATCACCCGCGTTTCGCTCGCTTATCCCTGGCTCACAGATGATGACTTCGTCACCCGGAACCGGGATCGCTGGCTCGCGCAATGAGCGAGTTTTCCGCATTCGAGATTATCGGACCGGCCATGACCGGCCCTTCCAGTTCGCATACCGCCGGAGCCGTCCGAATCGGCCTGGCCGCCCGCGCGCTCCTGGGCGAGGAACCGGTGGACGCGCGGATAGACTTGCACGGGTCCTTCGCTGCAACCGGTGCGGGACATGCCACCGATCGGGCCTTGGTGGCAGGCCTGCTCAACTGGCCGCCTGATGATTCCCGCCTCAAGGACTCACTCACATGGGCGGAGCAGCAGAGTTTGCGCGTCGTCTTCCAAAGCGTTGATCTCGGCGAGGATGTTCATCCGAATTCCGTGCGGATAATGATTTCGTCCGCAAAGGAAAAAGCATCATGCACAGTCACCGCCTCTTCCATCGGGGGCGGCAGCATTGAGATTCTGGCGATTGACGGCTTCACCGCGCGCGTGGACGGCGGCCTGGTTACCCTCGTGATGTGGCACAAGGACCGCCCGGGATTCCTCTCCAAAATCACCACCCTCCTCGCTTGCGCCGGGATCAATATTGCCACCATCCGCACCACCCGCAAAGGCCGCGAGGGCGAAGCCCTCACCCTGGTGGAAACGGACGAAGCCATCCCGTCGGACTGCCGGAGCCTGCTGGGCCGCCTGCCGGAAATCAGCAAGCTGCGGGAAATTCCCCGGCTGGTTTTTTGAGCCATGCCGGAACAGCCTTCCTTCGACTACGACACGGCCGCGGCATTGCTCGGCCTGGCGCAATCGCGCGGCTGGCCCTTGTGGCAAGTCGCCCTCGCCCGCGAAGCCCGCTTGCAAAATTGCGAGGAGGAACCCCTGCTGGAACGCATGGCCGGACACTATCGCATCATGCGACAGGCCGTGCGCGACGGCCTGCGAATCAAAGACCAGTCCCCCAGCGGCCTCTCGGGCGGAGACGCCAGCCGCTTGTTCGAGTACTCGACTTCCGCCGGGCCGCTTTTCGGAGCACGCTTCTCCAAGCTGGCCGCCTACGGCTTTGCCGTGCTGGAACACAACGCCCAGTTCGGACGCATCGTCGCCACCCCCACCGCGGGGTCCTCCGGCATCCTGCCGGCCTGCCTGCTTGACCTGGAGGAAAACGAGAACCTCGACGAAACCGGTGCGGCCCGGGCCTTGTTCACCGCCGCCGCCATCGGGGTGGTGATCGGAAAAAACGCCAGCTTCTCCGGCGCGCGCGGCGGTTGCCAGGCCGAGGTAGGCAGCGCCTCCTGCATGGCCGCGGCCGCCGTGACGGAGGCCCGTGGAGGTTCGCCAGAACAGGCCTGTTCCGCCGCCGCCTTCGCGCTCATGAACACCCTCGGCATGGTCTGCGATCCCATCGGAGGATACGTCGAAGTGCCCTGCGTAAGCCGGAACGGCATGTTTGCCGTCCACAGTATGCTGGCCGCCCTGATGGCTCTGGCCGGGGTGCGCTGCGTCGTGCCGCTGGACGATGTCGTGCTGGCCATGCGCGACATCGGACGGCGCATGCCCCGTGCGCTCAAGGAAACCTCCGAAGGAGGGCTGGCCCTCACCCCCGCCGCAAAGAAACTGACCCCCGCCGCCGGGCTGATCCCGACCGACGCTCCGATTTCCCGCCCGGGCGGGAGATGAACCTCCTAGTCCCTGCGTCGGCCGAGCAGGAAGGCGACGACGCCAGCCACGATAAAGGCAATGGCGATGGACGCCACCGGATTCTCCCGAACGGTTTCCCCGGCAAATTTCGCCCGCACCACGGCCTCCTCGCGGGCGCGGTCATAGATCTCCCCGCCGCTGTTCAGGGCGGAGGCGAGACGCTTGCGGGCCTGTTTCACATTTTCCTCGGCCACGTCCGAGGTGGCGGCAATGAGGGAACGCGCGTCATGCGCGAGAGTTTCGACGTACAGGGCTACGGAATTGGGATTTTTGCTCATGCTTTCACTATGGCGCGGAAGCTGCGGGGAAGCAACAGCGGGACGAACCGATAGGAGCTGTAAATAAATAAAGGCGGCAAGATGGCGCCGGAGTTTTGGCCTCTGGCCAGGCGCGACGAAGGAGCAGAGCCCAAGCACTCTGTGACTGAGACTCGACGAAGGAGAGAGCCAGGGTGCACAGGGGATAACCAACGCCGCCAGAGGCCCAAAGAACAAGCGAGGTTGCTCCCTTTATTTATTTCCAGCGACTTACTCCAGATCGCAGAGGTCTGCATATCTCGACTTCTCCCCGCCCGAGGAACTCCGCAGATACAAACTCGGCTCGATGACCGCCGAGCGGGCGGAATGGCCGTTGATTTTTTGCAGAAGAATCTCCACCGCCTTCAGACCGGCCCGCTTCATCTCCGAGGTCACCGAAGTGATCGGAACGATGCAGTCCTCGGCCACCGGGGAATTATCGATCCCGGTCACCTTGACCGCCTCGGGCACCTTGATGCCCTGGCGGACCAGTTCGTTGATCGCTCCATTGGCCTGGGCGTCGGACTGACAGACAATGCCGTCGAAGGGAACGGCAGACTTCAGCAATCGCGCCAGACTGGACTTTCCATCTTCGAGATGAAAACTCAAGGTATCGATCAGAAGTCGCGGGTCCACCTTGATTCTCGCCTCCTGGTGTGCCCTCAGAAACCCGGCGGTGCGGGTGTCGATGGTGCTGAAGCAAGCCAGCCGGCGGCAACCTTGTTTCAGCAGATGCTCGGTGGCGAGAAATCCCTGCCGCTCGTAGTTGATCTCAACGTTGGTGAGAACCTTCCGGGAGGAAGCCGGCATTTCATTGAAGATGGAAACAACCGGGACATTCTGCCGCTCCAGATCGCGGAATTTGGGCATGAGCCCCGGATGATGCGCCCCCGCCACAATCAAACCATCCACCTCCCTTTTCAGGTGCGTGTCGCAAGCGACCATAAAGCCCTCATCGGTCCGAAAAAACCGCAGCCACATGCGCAGGCCGCTCTGCTCCAGTCCCTCCGCCAGACCCCGCAGCAAGCGGTCACTCCCATCGCTGCCCGGACTTCCGATGTGATGCAAAAAGATGCCCACGGCACCCTTGCGTCCGGCTTTCAAAGCCACCGCCAGCCGGTTGGGCGTATAGTCGAGTTCTTTCGCCTTCTTGATAATGGCGTCGCGGGTTTTCGGACTGACACCCGTCGTTCCCAATCTGCCGCTCAGCACCTTGGAGACCAAAGTATAAGACACGCCGAGATCGGCCGCGATTCGCTTGAGAGAAACCATAGATCCTTTCCCAGGGTCAGTTTATGGCAAGACCCGACTGACCGGTCAAAGACAATGCCAGCGGCAGGCCCCCCCGGCCCACGAAAACACCACCGCCATTCCGTTCGCGATTTTCCCTCGTGGGGGGCAAGACTCTCTTGGCGAAGTGGAGAAATGCCGCTAGGTTGCCCGCCCATGCCTCGCCGTGTTGTCAAAATCGGCCGCCACACCCTCGGCGGTCGGAAGCTGCTTTTCCTGCTGGGACCCTGTGTGATCGAGACGCCGGCCTTCACCCGCCGCATGGCCCGGAAATTGCACACCATCTGCCGCGACGAGGGCGTCGATTTCGTTTTCAAGGCTTCGTATGACAAGGCCAACCGCACATCCGTGAGTTCTTTCCGCGGCACGGACGCCCGGGATGGCTGCGAATTGCTGGCCGAGATCGGCGGCGAACTCGGCGTGCCGGTCACGACCGATGTGCATACTCCGCAAGAAATCGAGATCGCCGCCCCGCTGGTGGACCTGATCCAGATTCCCGCGTTTCTTTGCCGTCAGACCGATCTCATCCTGGCCGCCGGGGCCAGCGGCTGTGCGGTCAATGTGAAGAAGGGACAGTTTCTCGCGCCCTGGGATGTAAAAAACATCGCGAAGAAACTGGAGAACGCCGGCAGCAAGGGATTTTGTTTCACCGAGCGCGGGACGACCTTCGGCTACAACAACCTTGTGGCCGACATGCGGGCGATTTTCTGGATGCAACAATTGAGTTATCAGGTAGTTTTCGACGCGACACACTCCGTGCAGCGGCCGGGTGGTGCGGGGGACCGCACCGGCGGTGATGGCGAACTGGCGCCGGTGCTGGCTCGTGCGGCCGTGGCCGCCGGTTGCGACGGCGTGTTTATTGAAACCCATGAAAATCCCGCAAAAGCCCTTTCCGACGGCCCGAATCAAATCCCGTTGCGCGCCCTGCCCAAGTTGTTGCGCCAACTCACCCGCATCCGCCATGAAATTCTTCGCTAGCCTCGCTTTCGCCGTTTCTTTGCTGGCCTCCACACCGCTCCACGCCGAAAAACCGGCGGACGGCAAGGACGCCGCCCCGGCGCAGAAAAACGACGCGGCCAAGGACAAGGACGCGACCGAGCAGGCCTTCGACATTCCCGTGCAGGAAGGGGTTCCGGTCAAAGGCATCAAAATTCCGCACTACGACAAGGACGGAAAACTCCAGATGACTTTCGAGGCCGAGATGGCCAGGAAAATCGACTCCTCGCACGTCGAGATGGAGAACCTGAGGATCGAAGCCGCCTCGGACGACGGGAAAAAGTTTTATATTGAACTGCCGCGGGCGGTTTTTAATCTGGAAACCCGTGTCATGAACGGCCAGAGCCACGTGCTCATTCGCCGGGAGGATTTCGAGATTAATGGCGATGCCGGGGAATTCCACGTCAAGTCCCGCAACGCCACGATCTTCGGTAATGTGAAAATGATCATCTTCAACTCAGAAAACTTCGCAAAATAATGAAACCCACCCTTTTCGCCACGCTCCTTGGCCTGCTGGCCTGTGCCGTCACGGCGCCGGCCGCTCCGGGCGACAATCCCACCATGAACCCCGATTCCGCGGGTCAGACCCAGGCCGAAAAAAGCAATCCTTTCGGCATGGCCGGCATGGGCAAGGAACGCCCGAAGGATGCCAAAACGGAAATCACCGCGAAGAAGGAAGCCAGTTTCGACAACACCACGAATATCGCGGAATTTGAGGGCAACGTGGTGGTGAAGGACACCCAATTCACCCTCTTTTGCGACCGGCTCAAAGTCACCTTGCTCAAGACCCGCAAGGGCATGGAACTCTGCGAGTCCTTCGGCAACGTCATCATCGTCCAGGAAAACACCGACGCCTCCGGCAAGACCGCCAAATCGATCGGGCGGGCCGGCAAGGCGGTTTACGATCCCGCCAGTGGGGACATCACCCTGACCATCAACCCCTCCGTCCAAAGCGATGTCAACATGCAGGTGGGCGATCCCGACACGATCATGATCCTCAACCGCAACGGCAAATCGCGCACCATCGGTCCCAGCAAAACTGTGCTGGTCGACACCGGCGACAAATCCCAAGCCCCATGAGCATACCCGCCCCGGCCCCTCCGCATGATCTGACCTCGAAGGACCGCCTGCCTCTTCTCCGCACCGACAAGCTGGTCAAGATTTATGGCGGGCGTTCCGTCGTCAACGGGGTGGATATCAACGTGCGCCGCGGCGAGATCGTGGGTCTGCTCGGCCCGAACGGCGCGGGCAAGACGACCACGTTTTACATGATCGTCGGCCTGGTCCGTCCGAATGGCGGGAAGGTTTTTTTCGAGGAGCGCGACGTCACCTCCATGCCGATGTACCGCCGGGCCCGCGAGGGCATGGGCTACCTGCCGCAGGAGGAATCCATCTTCCGCAAACTGACCGTGCGGGAAAACATCATGGCCATCCTCGAGACGACCAAGATGAACAAGCCGGACCGCAAGCACCGCTGCGAGGAATTGCTGACCCAGTTCGGCATCGAACATCTTTCCCACAACACGGCCCTCACCCTGTCGGGCGGAGAAAAACGCCGCCTGACCATCGCCCGCTCGCTCGTCACCAATCCCTCGCTCCTCATGCTCGACGAACCCTTCAGCGGCGTCGATCCCATCGCCGTGTATGATGTGCAGCAGATCATCCAGGACCTCCGCGCCCAGGGCCTGGCCATTCTCATCACGGACCACAACGTCCGCGAAACGCTGAACATCGTGGACCGGGCCTACCTCATTTTCGAGGGCCGGGTGGAGAGCCAGGGGACGAAGGACTTCCTCCTCAACGACCCGATCAGCCGCAAGCTCTATCTGGGCGAGAATTTTCAGATGTAATCCGGGGCCAGAAAATGAAACCCGCAGCCCACCGCGTCCCGCACATCACCGTCGGGCATTTTTATGCGAATCACGCGGAAACGCTGGGTTTGCGCCTGGAGGGCGCGTCGCGGGGTCTCAACCGCAAGATCAAGGAACCCACCATCAACCGCCCGGGGCTGGCCATCAGTGGATTTTACAGCTACTTCGCCGGCAAACGCATCCAGGTCATCGGCGCGGCGGAGTTAAGCTACCTGCGCAGCCTCAATGCCACGACGCTGCGCGAACGGCTCAAGCAGCTTTTCTCCCGCAACATTCCCTGTCTGGTCATCGCCCGCAATTCCCCCATTCCCAATTCCCTGCTCGATCTGGCCGCGGAACACGAAACGCCCGTCTTTCGGACCCACATGATCACGATGAAGTTCATCAACGCGGCCACCATCGCGCTGGAATTTGATTTCGCCCCCTCCGCCCAGGAATACGGCAGCATGGTGGACATCCAGGGCATCGGCACCCTCATCCGCGGAGCCAGCGGCATCGGCAAAAGCGAGTGCGTGCTTTCCCTCATCGAACGCGGCTACAGCCTGGTCAGCGACGACATCACCAAAATCCGTTCTGTCGAGGGCCGCGAACTGGTCGGCATGTCGGCCGATCTCACCCGCTTCCACATGGAGGTCCGCGGCATTGGCGTGATCAACCTCAGCGCCATCTTCGGGGTGGGCAGCGTCCGCACCGAAAAGCGCCTCGATTTTGTCGTCACTCTGAAGGACTGGGAGGAGCTGGAAAATGTGGACCGGATCGGCCTGGACCGCGAGTTTTACGAGGTGCTCGGCATCAAGATTCCCCACGTGACCATCCCGGTCCGCAAGGGCCGCGACCTCGGCCGACTGGTCGAAGTGGCCGCCCTCGACCAGAAATTAAAAAGCATGGGACAGAACAGCGCAGTTGAATTTAATCAAAGACTGCTGCAAATGATGAGTGAACGCCGTATTCGATAATTAAAAATGGGACTCCTCTCTCGCAAAAAACCAACCGACGACGTCCTCCGCCACAGCAAGGAAATCGTCATTCAGAACCGCAACGGTCTGCACGCGCGTCCCGCCGCGATGTTTGTCAAGATTTCCAGCCGTTACCGGGCGGAGGTTTGGGTCGAGAAGGATGGCGAAAGGGTCAATGGCAAGAGCATCATGGGTCTCATGATGCTGGCGGCCGGCAAGGGGTCAAAACTGCACATCATCGCGGAGGGCGCTGATGCCGACAAGGTCGTGGCCGAGATTGAAAACCTGGTCCAGACCCGCTTCGGGGAAGAATAGGTTTTTGACGCCCCCGGGATTTGCTGGTACGCCTTGACTGGTGAGCCGCTGTGAACCCCAGACCAAACCCAAACAGGAGAAACGGTTCCAGGGTATAGCTGTTGCCCCCGGCATCGCCCAGGCCCAAGTCGTCATCCACTGGGTGGATGACGAGGAAATCCCCCAGCGCGCCATCACGGCTGAGGAACTCCCCGAGGAGATCGCCCGATTTGAGTCCGCCCTCATCGCCACCCGCGCGGAACTGCTCGAGATCCAACAGCGTATTTCCGACGCCATCGGCTCCAAGGATGCCAGTATTTTCGACGCCCACCTGCTGGTGGTCGAGGACCGCACCTTGATCGATGAAGTTCTGCGCGGCCTGGAGAAGGATCACCAAAACGTCGAGGCCGTCTTTCACAAGGTCGCGGAGTGCTACTGCCGCACCTTGGGCGAAATTGACGATCCGTACCTGCGCGAGCGGGTGGTGGACATCGAGGACGTGGCCCGCCGCGTCATCCGGCATCTGCTCGGCAAAGCCCCGCGCAACCTGGCCAGCCACGACAGCCGCCACATCATCGTCTCCCACAACCTGACGCCCTCGGACACCGCCTCAATCAACCGGTCCCTGGTTCTCGGCTTTGTCACCGAGCAAGGCAGCAAAACATCGCACACGGCCATCATGGCGCGTTCGATGGACATCCCGGCCATCGTGGGCTTGCACGACATCTGCTCCCACCTCAATAGCGGCGACGATGTCCTCATCGACGGCTACAGCGGCATCCTCATCCTCAACCCCACCCCGGAAACTCTCCAGGAATACGGCGGCATCGAACTCAAGAAAGAGGCGGTCGAGGAGAAACTGGAACTCATCCGCGAGACGTCCTCCACCACCAGCGATGGACGCCACATCATTCTCTCCGCCAACATCGAACTGCCCGAGGAACTGGAGGATGTCACCGCCAGCGGGGCCGAGGGCATCGGCCTCTACCGCACGGAGTTTCTCTATCTCAACCGGACCACCCCGCCGGACGAGGAGGAACAGTACGAGAATTACCGCCTCATCGCCGAGCGGTCCAAACCCCACTCGGTCATCATCCGCACCCTCGACATCGGCGGGGACAAGGAAACCGGCAGCCTCGATCTCGAAGAGGAGCAAAATCCCTTCCTCGGCTGCCGCGCCATCCGCTTCTGCCTGCAAAATCCGGAAATCTTCAAAACCCAGCTCCGGGCCATCCTCCGCGCCGCGGCCGTCGGGAATGTGCGCGTGATGTATCCCATGGTCTCCGGGTTGGAGGAACTCCGCCGGGCCAACGCGGTGATGGAGGAATGCAAACAGGAGCTTCGCCAGCGCGGGGCCGAATTTCATCCCGATCCCGACATCGGGGTCATGATCGAAATTCCCAGCGCGGCCCTGTGCGCCGACCACCTGGCCCGCGAGGTCAAATTTTTCAGCATCGGCACCAACGATCTCATCCAATACGCCATCGCGGTGGACCGGGTCAACGACCGCATCGCCCATCTCTACGAACCCACCCACCCCGCCGTCATCCGCCTGTTAAAAATTGTCGTGGACGCCGCGCACAAGAACAACATATGGGTCGGGGTGTGCGGCGAAATGGCCGGCGACATCCAGCTCATCCCCCTTCTGCTGGGGCTCGGCGTCGATGAATTGAGCGCCAGCAGCTCCGTGGTGCCCCGGGTGAAAAAAGCCGTGCAGTCCCTCAGCCTTCCCACCTGCCAGCGACTGGCGGATGAAGTCCTTGCCCTCGACACCGCCTCAGCCATCCTGACCCGCTGCATCGAAGTCGCGCATTCCCACTACGCCGAATTGTTGGATTGATCCACCCGCAGGGGGATTTGCCGGTTTTCCGCCCCGTGACAAACTCATCGACGCCACGGAGACCGCCAGGCTTCGACATAAAGCCGAAGCGCATCATCAAAGTTGACCGTTCGCGGATTGTTGCGCAGAAGCCTCTCGATCGTCATGGCATCCGCGGCCAGCCGCGGAAGCGCCGCTTCCGGGACATTGGCCTCCTGGAGACTACCCGGAAGCCCGGAATCTGCGGATAACTGCGCCACTTCTTCCACATAGGCCAGCGCCTTCTCGCGAGCAGTCCCTCCGGTTTCCGGAAGAATTTCCTCGGCCAGTTCCGCGTAGAGGTCGGGCTGTTCTTCCATATTGAAGGCCAGGACATGCGGCAACATGAGCGCATTGCAAAGGCCGTGCGGCAGATGGAAATGGGCACCCAACGGATACGCCAGAGCATGAACCGCGGCGACCGGGGCATTGGCAAAGGACATGCCGGCCATCAACGAACCTGCCAGCATCGCCTCGCGCGCGGGCAGATCGCGACCATCCGCCAAAACCCGCCGCAGATTGCCATGCAGCAGGCGCAGGGCCCGGAGAGCCAGGGCATCGGACAGAGGATTCTTGAGGTGTTTCGACGTGTAGGCTTCGATGGCGTGCACCATCGCGTCCAAGCCGGTTGCGGCCGTGACCTGAGGCGGCATGCTGAGTGTGAGCTCGGCATCCAGCAGGGCGATATCCGGCAGCAATTGGAAAGCCACCACGCCCTTCTTCTCGGTGGACGGAGTCGTGACGATGGCAATCGGCGTCGCCTCGGATCCCGTGCCGGCCGTCGTAGGAACAAGGATCAACGGATGCCGCCCGCCCTTGACCAACCCGATCCCGTAAATCTCATCCAGACTTTGCGGACTGCGGGCCAGCAACGCGGTCAGCTTTGCCGTATCCAGCGAACTCCCGCCCCCGATGCCGACGACGCCGTCAATCCGCTCATCCCGCGCTTGCTCCACGGCCGCCAGGACAACCGCTTCCGGAGGGTCAGCCCGGACTCCGGAAAAGACGCTGACATGCTCCATTTCCAAGCGGAGCGAATCCACGGCGCTCTGAATCAGTCCGGATTCTTCAATGCCGCGATCGGTGACAATCAGCACCCTCCGGCAAGACAACTCCCGGGCGAGGCCGCCAAGATCCCCGACCGCTCCCGGACGCGAAATGATGCGGCGAACGGATTCGAATTGGAAAGACATGGATGGTTTCGAGGGGTTCGCGAAGCCCCCATTTCTTCAGCGATGGGGACGACGGGAAGATTGCTCTGAATGCGTCAAGAGAGGCGGAAGTCGGAGGAGGGCTCTTATCGTCGCGATTGCCAGGTGATTTTTGCCTGCTTTTCAGAGTAATCAAGCGTATTCCGTCGGCGGCGCAATTTTTATTCTGTAAAAGTTGAGAGTTAATTTTGGGGCAGGTCAGCAGGATTCATGTTGAGATAGATTTTTCCGGTGAGCCACTCTTCGCTGATTTCGCAGAGGAGGGCGGAGATGAGTCGGAGTAGTGAGGCTTCGTTTGGAAAGAGGGAGGCGACGCGAGTTCTGCGTCTGAGTTCCTGATTGACGCGCTCGATGGCGTTGCTTGTGCGCATGCGGCGCTGGTGGGCAGCGGGGAGGGAGAAGACCGCGAGGCCTTCGGGGATGTTTGCCTCCATCCAGGCGGAAAGCTTCGGAGCCGACTTGGAGTAGGATTGCACCAGGGTTTTGAGGCGGGCCTGGGCGGAGGCGAGATCCGGGCAGTTGAAGATAGAACGGATATCGGCCGCCACGCTGGCACGCATGTCCAGACGGGGGACGTAAGCCTGGGCGTTTTGCTGGAGATGGAACTGGCAGCGTTGCCAAGGAACGGAGGGAAAGACGGCAGCACGGGCGGCAGAGAGGCCGCAATGGGCGTCGCTGACGATGAAGGTGAGTCCGTGAAGGCCGCGGGCTTGGAGAGAGGTGAGGAAGGAACGCCAGTGGACCTCCGCTTCACTGAGAGCAGCACTGACGCCGAGAACGGAGCGCTTTCCATCGGGGCCTATTCCGATGGCGATAAGAACGGCGCAGTCCAGGAGCTGCCCGCCCTGGCGGACCTTTTCGTATCTGGCATCCAGGATCAAATAGGAACAGCTTCCCAGCGGCTGATCTCGCCAGGATTGAAGTTCAACATCGAGCTTGGCGGCGCAGGCGCTGACCTGGGTGGAACTGACGGAATGGCCGCAGAGTTCCTCGACGATTTTGGTGACTTTGCGGGTCGAGACGCCTTGGACATACATCTCGGCCAGAGCGAGCAGGAGAGCCTTTTCGCTGCGGGCTCCTTTTTCTAGGGCGCTGGGGTAAAATTCCACGCCGTCGCGAACCTGAGGAACGCGCAAGAGGAGGGGGCCGACACGGGAGGCAAGGGTTTTGGGCTTGAATCCATTGGCTCGCCCGAGGCGCTCCTCGCAACGCTCGTAAGGACGGGCTTGAAGGACGGCAGAGCGTTCCTGGACCATGGCCTCGTTGACGAGTAAGCGCAGGCCCTCGGCAAAGCCGGAGGAACATTCGGTGGTGAGGAGTTGCAAAACGGTATTTAGAAGTTCAGGTTCAATTCGGTTGGTCATGTGTGTGTTTTTGTTGGATGTGTTTGCTGCACCCCAACAGGAAACCACACTGGCCAGCCCCCGGCGAACTTCGCGCAAGCCCCTTCCGGGGCCGGCTGCGTTCGGCTCGCTTCGCTCGCCTTCACTCCGCCGCCCCCGGAAGGGGCGCTCAGATCGTGAAGAGCCCAATTACAGAAGAAACTTTACACCCCCATTCCGTCACGACTCACGCCACCGAATTGACTCAAATGAAATGACACCGGGGGAGTCATGAGAGGAGGGGTAGTATTGATACGTTGCCTCATAACTGATGACACCGGGGGAGATGCCGGTTAACCAAGGGTTTTGTCTGTAAAATGATTTTGGTTTGAGGGGTTAAGGGTAATCTGATTTTGTTCGGTCAGGGGATGTGTTTGGTTTTGTTCCAAACCTCATCAAACCACCTATGACCGGACACTGAACAACCCCGTTTTTTTGGAGCGATCCGATGGTGAGCTTCCCCGCTTTTCCCGACAAAATGTTGCACGACCTCGGGCCTCAGTGATAACTCGTGGCCATACGGTCGCATTGCGCGCGCTGCGGATGAACTCGTGGCCGCGCATGGTAAGACGACGGATAGAGGACTTTGCGGAATACCAATGAGGGTCCGGCTCGATACCTGCGCCCTGATTTGATTTTTGCGCAACGATCCTGAATTGTCGGAAACCGCCGCCGACGTGGTGGAGAATCCCGAGACAGAGCCCATAGTGCGTGTCGTCAGCATCTGGGAAATCGCCATCAAGGCCGGTGTGGGAAAAATCAAGCCGCCCGCCGGTTTGGAGGGTCCGCTGGCAACCAAATTTCTTGAACCGGGGTTCCCGATTCTTCCGGTGGAATACGCCCACGCGGCAGGGGTTCACACTCTGGCCCGCATTCCCAATGACCCGTTCGACCGCCCGCTCATCAGCCCATGCCGCACGGAAAAACTTGCCGCCATCACGAACGACGCACATTGGTCCGATCCGCGCTACGGCATCCGTGTGATTTGGGAGGCGGGCGGTATGATTCCAGACATCTCACTCCCTGCTCCCTGCCGGGTGCTACCTTTTCCGCGGGGTGGGCCGGGGAGTCGGTTCGGGCTTGGGCTTGGGCGGGCCGCCCCAGAGGAGGGAGGAGGGGCGCTGCTTGATGGAGGAGCTGAAGGCTTCGATGTTGGCGGTGGCGGCGGCGAGCTGATCAACGATGGCCTGGACTTCGGCGGGGTTCAGGCGGGTGGCGGGTTCGAGGTTTTTGATCACCTTTTGCAGGTCGGCGTTGGATTTTTGCAGCCCGGTCAAAAGCTGGCGGGTCTCGTCGCTGAGGGGACCGATTTTGGCGTCGGCCACGGCTTTCTCGAAGGAGGCGATGAGCTGCTGGAGATCGGTGCTGACCCGGGAGAGGTTGGCGTCGCTGACGGCCTTGGAGAAGCTGGCAATGAAGGCCTGCATGTCGTTGCTCAGCTTGTCGAGCTCGGCCCCGGTGACGGCTTCGTTGAGGTTTTTCAGGAGTTCGGAGATGCCGTTTTGGACGTCGCCGAGGTTGAGCTTTTTCATGTCGCTCATCATGTTGTTGACGGAGTCGAGAATGCTGGCGAGTTGTCCGGGAGCGGAGGGAATGTAGTAGTTGTGCGGGGTCCAATTGACCTCGAGGGGCGGAAACTCTTCGGGGTCCTTGACGTAGTTGATGTCGATGTAATTCATGCCCGTGATGCCGAGGGGTTCGATGCGGGCGCGCATGCCCTGCTTGATGTTTTTCTCGATCAGGGGCGTGAGATTCTCGTCGAACATGCCGGGGAACATCTCCTTGTCGATTTCCATCAGGATGACGATGTAGTTGTAGCGATCGACCTCGCTGGTGGCGCCGTATTCGTTGAAGGAAAACGTAATGGCACTGACCGTGCCGATGGGGACGCCGCGGAATTTGACCGGAGTGCCTTTGTCGACGCCCTGCACACTGGAGTTCACATAGGTCTCCATGTAGATGCGTTTCTTGAAGATCTGCCCGGCCCCGAACGCGATGAGTCCGCCGGCCAGGATGGCGAGGCCGATGACGATGAAGAGGCCGATGCGGAAATAGTTGGGTTGGACGCTCATGCGGCTTCGCGGTGGAAAAATTTGTGGACAAAGGGATCCTTCGAGTTGTCACGCAAATCCTGCGGGCGGCCCTCGGCGATGATCCCCTTGGCCTTCTTATCCAGCATGATCACCCGATCCGCAACCGCATAGATGCTGGCGAGTTCGTGGCTGACGATGACAAAAGTGACGCCAAGCGCATCGCGCAGGTGGAGGATGAGGGCGTCGAGTTCCGCGGAAGTCACGGGGTCGAGGCCGGCGGAGGGTTCGTCGAGGAAGAGCACCTGCGGATCGAGGGCCATGGCGCGGGCGATGGCGGCGCGCTTTTGCATGCCGCCGCTGATCTCGGCGGGAAGGTGGCCGGTGAAGTTTTCCAGTCCGACCAGTTTCAGCTTGGTCCAGGCGATGGCCTCGCGGGCCTCGGGCGGCAGACGGGTGAACTCCTCGATGGGCAGGGTGATGTTTTCCGCCAGGGTCATGGAGCCGAAAAGCGCGCCGCTCTGGTAACCGACGCCAATGCGGCGGAGGATCTTCCGGCGTTTGTCGCCCGAGGCGGTGGCGAGGTCGCCGCCCTCGATGAGCACCTTCCCGGCCAGCGGCGGAAGGAGGCCAATGAGATTCTTGAGCAATGTGCTCTTGCCACAACCGGAACCGCCCAGAATCACGAAAATCTCGCCGCGTTTCACCTCGAAGGAAACATGCTCGAGCAGAACTGTGTCGCCGTAACCGGCCGAAAGGTCCTGCACCTGGATCATCACGTCGTCCCCCATCAGAATCCGATCACGTAATACACCACGGCAAAAATGGCATCCACCACCACAATGAGAAAGATGCTGCTGACCACCGAGCTGGTGGTGGAGACGCCCACCGCACTCGCCCCCTCCTTGGTCTGGAGTCCGCGCAGGCAGCCCATCCCGGCCACAAGGGCGCCAAAGACAAATCCCTTGATCAATCCCGCCATCACATCATGCACGCTGATCGCGCTGGTGAGTTGCTGCCACAGGGCGGCGGTGGGAAACCCCCGCATGAGCATGACCAGAAATCCGCCCGCCACGCCCAGCAAGTCCGCGTAGACGATAAGGAACGGCGTGACCAGGATGCCGGCCAGCACGCGGGGAGCGACCAGAAAGCGGGCCGGATCGAGTCCCATGGTATTGAGGGCGTTGATCTCCTCGTTGACTTTCATCGTTCCGATCTCCGCCGCAAAGGCCGACCCGCTGCGGCCCGCCAGCACAATGGCGGTCATGATCGGCCCGAGTTCCCGCACCATGGCCAGACCGACGAGATTGACCACAAAGAGGTCCACCCCGAACTGCCGCAAGGGCGGGGCCGCCTGAAAGGCCATGATCAGCCCGGTGAGAAACGAAATCAGCCCCACCACCAGGAGGGCCTGCACGCCGGCGCGCTCGAACGTGATCCAGACATCGTTCCACCGCAGTCGCTGCGCCCCGCCCCGGAAGGTGGCGAACACCACCACCATCTCGCCGAGGAAGGCCACCTGATCGCGCAGATCCTCAAAAAATTCTGCGCCCACCCGGCCGATCGATTCCAAGGGCGAGTCCACGGGTTTCCTGGACTTGTCCTCCGGTTCCTCATCCCCCTCGAAGAGTTCAAACACCCGCGCGATCTCAGGCCGCAGGCCGGTGATCTTTCCTCCCGCCCGCCGGCGCAGTTCGCACAGCAGGGCCGATCCCGCCCCGTCGCAATACTCCACCGCCGAGGCATCCACCGTCACCTTCCCCCTGGCCGCGCCCAAGGCCTCATTCCAAATGTCCGCCACCGCGTCCGCGTCCAACCGGCCGGAGAGAACCAGGCGGACTCCGCCTTCTCCAGGTTCGACTTTCAGCAGATCCTCAACTCCGGCCATGTGGGCGCAACCTAGCCGCATCGGGTTGCAGGGTCTAGCGAGATAAAGACTGGCAGGGTTCCGCATCTCCTTGTAGATTTCCCCCTATGATTCGCGGTCTCCTCTTCGCGGCGGCAGGGCTCCTCCTTACCCACCAAGCGGCTCGGGGTGCCGACCCGGAAAAAGTCCGCTTCAAACAATCCGGCACGCAACCCCGCGAGTTGCCTGGGAATAAGGCGTCCAACCTCAGCGCCAGGTCGCAGGATATCATCGCCTTCGAAAGCTATCGCGAAACGTTGAAAGCCTGGTTCTCCGCCAAGAAACGCCTCCACGCCCTCGAGGCCGTGAACAAAATCCTGCAAAACGATCCGTCCTCGGACAAGGAGATCGTCGGGATGCTCGAACTGATGGCCACGGAGAAAAGGCAGGAGGTCGAAACCCTGCGCACGCAACTGGCCTCGATTATTTCTTCCGACAAACTGGAAGATCCCAAATTGTCCCAGTCCGATCGCGAGGAAATTCTCGTTCGCGTGAAATAGGGGGATTTCGGGAAGGCGGGGCGACAGTTCTTCTGAAGCCGCTCCCGCTTCTCGCGGGGCAGGCGCGATCCGGCCGTGCGAACACGATGGCGACCGCGGCAGGAAGCCGGTCACCGGCCGGATGGGAGCGATCGACTCACGAACCGGAACGGGCCAGGGCGTCGAGGACGATCTGTTCGGTCAGGATCTCGGGGAGGGTGATGGGTTCGGTGGGCCGTCCGGCCGGATAGATGACGTAAAAGGGGACTCCGACGCGGCCGAATTTTTTCAAGGCGGCGGTGATCTCGGGGTTGGCGTTGGTCCAGTCGGCCTTCAGGGGGACGATGCCGTTTTTCTGGAAGGCAGCGCGGACGGCCGGCACGTCGATGGCGGTGCGTTCGTTAAACTTGCAGGAGATGCACCAGTCGGCGGTGAAATCGAGGAAGACCGGTTTGCCTTCGGCCAGGAGGGCGTCGAGGGCTTTTTGAGAAAAGGGCTGCCAATCGATGCCGCCGGATTTCTCCGCGGTCGCGGCGGCGCTGTTTCGCTGTGAGGTGGTGAATTTTTCCCCCAGGAAATAGACGGCCCCCCATCCGACGATGAGCACGATGAGGAGGAGGGAGATGGCGCGGGTTCTGAGCGAGGAAAGCGGGCCGCAGAAGGCCCCGTAGATCCAGCAGGCGAGGGCGAGGCAGAGGAGAAACCCACCCACCCAAATGACGGCTTCGAGGCCTTTCTGGTTGCCGAGAATGTAGAGCAGCCAGAGGAGCGTGGCGAGGAGGGGGAAGCCCATGAATTGCTTCATGCGTTCCATCCACGCGCCGGGCTTGGGGAGAATTTTCATCCACCCGGGCTGGGCGGAGAGCAGCAAATAGGGCAGGCCCATGCCAAAGGCGACGGAGGCAAACATGGCGAGGATGACGTAGGAAGCCTGGCTGAAGGCGAATCCGAGGGCGGTGCCGAGGAAGGGCGCGGTGCAGGGCGTGGCGAGCAGGGTGGCGAAGATGCCCTGGGCAAATGACCCGGCATAGCCTTCGCCGGAGGAGGCCTCGGCCAGGGCGTTGCTGGCCTGGCCGGGAAGGACGATTTCGAAAACGCCGAAAAGATTGAGGGCAAAGACGAAGACGAGGCTGGCGATGGCGAGGTTGAACCACGGGTTTTGGAACTGAAAGGCCCAGGTGACTTCGCTCCCGGCGAGCTTGAGTGCCACGATGAGAAGTCCGAGTCCCAGGAACCAGGCGAAGATGCCGGCCACAAAGGCGAGGCCGTGGCCGAGGATTTTGCGCGGGTCTTCGCCGGCCTGGCGGATGAAGCCGAAGATCTTCAGCGAAATGACCGGCAGCACGCAGGGCATGAGGTTGAGGATGAGACCGCCGAGAAAGCCGTAGAGGAGCGCGGTCCAGAGGGTGGTGCTGGGGGGAGAAGGAAGGGGGGAGGAGGGAGCCGGGAGCGCTGAGGACGGAGAAACAGCGGAGGAGACGAACCACCCCTTGCGGCCGGTGGCGGTTTCCACGGTGAGGACGCCCCGCAGATCGCCGGTGGTTTCGATTTCCACGGTGGCGGTGCCGTCGGTCACCGGGCCGTCCTTGGGGTGATTGACTTCCTGGCCTTTCGCCGGGAGCGGAAAGACATCGACGCTCTTGGCTTCCGTCAACCCGCTGACGGTGAGGGCAAGCGAGGAACCCTTTTGTTTCCACGCGATGGGAGACGGCGGCGGTTGCGCGGAGGGGAGTTGGTTGCGGAAGGTGGAGAAGAGTTCGCTATTGGCCGCCGCGGCAGCGCCGCCAACCGGCAGCGTGAGTTCGAGCGGGGCGGAGCCGGGGATGCAAATTTCCTCGCACACGAGCCAGGCGGCCCTGGCGCGGAGGGTGACGGATTGTTCCTTCAGATCGGCGGGAGGAAGGATGGTGGTGATGAGCAGCACCTTGTCCTTGTAGGCATAGACCTCGATGTCGCCGGGTTCGAGGATGCGCCGGGGCAGCGGCCATTGGATGGGGCCGGCGCCGAAGCCTTCGGGCAGGGTCCAGGCAATGGTGGTGGGAAGGCCGGCATCGCCGGGATACTCCCAATAGGTGTGCCAGCCGGGGGCCATCTCGAGGAGCAGGCCGACCTCAAAGGGTTTTCCCGGCGTGAGGGCGGTGGTGTCCGCCAGGAGCGAGGCCGAAACGAGGGTCTGACCCTCCACAATTTGATTAACCTGGGCGCGGGCCGCGCTGAAAAAAAACAGCGGAAGACAAAAGAGAAACCGGAAGCAATTCACGGGGGCACCATCAACCCTCAACTCTGAACCATCAACCCCCAACTACTCCTGCACGCGGCCCATCTTGCGGAATTTGTCGTAGCGGGCCTGAAGCAATTTCTCCACCGGGACTTTCTCGAGGCTGCGCAGGGCCGAGGTCACGGCGGCCTGCAGACTCTTCGCCGCCGCGGCCGGATCGCGATGCGCACCACCGAGGGGTTCGGAAACGATTTCGTCGATCAGTTCGAGCTTGAGCAATTCCGTGGCGTTGAGCTTGAGAGCGGCCGCCGCCTCGGGCGCGTGTTTGCGGTGTTTCCAGAGAATGGCCGCGCAGCCTTCCGGGCTGATGACGGAGTAATAGGCGTTTTCAAGCATAAGCACGCGGTCCGCCACGCCGATACCCAGGGCGCCGCCCGATCCGCCTTCGCCGATGACGATGGCGACAATCGGCGTGCGGAGGATCATCATTTCGCGCAGATTCACGGCGATGGCCTCGGCGATGTGGCGCTCCTCCGCGCCGACGCCGGGGTAGGCGCCGGGAGTGTCGATGAGACAGACCACGGGCAGATTGAATTTTTCCGCCAGGCGCATGAGACGGAGAGCCTTGCGATAGCCTTCCGGATGCGGGCTGCCGAAGTTCCGCAGGAGATTCTCCTTCACATCGCGGCCTTTTTGCTGACCGATCACGATACATTTGATGCCGTCGATGGTGGCCAGGCCGGCGGGCATGGAGGCATCGTCGCTGTAGAGGCGGTCGCCCTTGAGTTCGACGAAATCGGTGAAGGCCAGCCCGACGTAATCGAGAAAAAACGGACGCGCGGAATGGCGGGAGATCTGCACGCGCTGCCAGGCGGAGAGGTTGGCATAGACCTCCTTTTTGGTGGCCTCGATTTTCTCCTGCATCTTGCGCACCTCGGGGGCGAGGTTGATGTCCTGCCCTTTGACATGGCTCTTGATCTCTTCAAGCTTCTGCTCGAGTTCGACGATGGGTCTTTCAAAATCAAGAATCTGGAGTTTCATGGAACGGCTTTAGTTGATGGTGACGGGAGTGCCTTGGGAAACGAGAAGAAAAAGTTCCTCCATATCCGGCCGGGAAAGAATAATGTCGGCCGGAGCGGGCCCCTCCGCGGCGGGCAGACCGCGAATGACGGCGCCGCTGGTGCCGAGCATGAGCCAGCGTTCACTGCCCGCATAACTCTTGTCCCCGAAGGGCACGCGGTTGGTGCCTTGCAGCGCGAGTTTGTCGGCGACCTTGGTCTTGATGGGGCCGCTGCCGCCGGGGATCTTGACCGAGGCGGCCGGGTATTCCTTAAAGAATTCCCCCTGGTTGAAAACTGTGACCGTGCCGGCCTTGCGATCGACCACGAGGTTTGTGTCCAACTGCGGAATGAGCAGCGACTGGCCGATCTTGAGGTTGATGGTTTCAAGATTGTTGGCGCGGAAAATCAGCTCGGCGTTGGTTTTGAATTTTGCCGCGATCCTGACCAGCGAGTCGCCCCTGGTCACGGCGTAGGCGGTTTTGTTGGCGGAGTCGGCCGGGGAAAAAACCCGTCCGGCATTGATCTCGCCGAGGGCCGATTTGGCGGCCGGGGCGTTGGGCGAGGCGGGATACCCGCGAAGAAATTCCGCCAGGGCGGCGCGGGCGCCTTCCATGTCGCCGGACTGCTGCAGGCCCATGGCTTTTTCATAGGCGGGCCGGCTGGAGTCGGGCAGCGGAGTCGGGGCCGGCTGGACGAGCTTGGCCGCCTGGTCGTCCCGATCGAGCTGTTGCGGCTTCCAGAACAGCTCGTAGGCGAAATAGGCCGATCCGCCAAGAATCAGACCGACCAGCACGAGAATCGTCAGTATTCGAAAAATGGACATGGCCGCAGGAAAACCTGCGTGACGGGATTAAAGCGGCTTCCGCGGTCCTTGGAAACCCGAAATGCAGAGGCTCAAATGAGGCCGCGCCGTTTCCACTCGTTCACGTTCTCGCCGGCGGAACGCTGGATGAGGTCCATGGTGAATTTGAGCAGGCAGACTTCCCAGGCATCATCCACGCCGGAAATGAGGGCGGAGGCGGGATCTTTTTTGGCGGCCAGTTCGTCCTCGAGGCGGCCCAGGACGACCTCCATCGAATCGCGCACGACGTTTTGCTCGAAGTCCGTCTTCTTGAACTGGAAGCCGTAGCGCAGGATCTTAAAGGTCTGGGCATTTTCCTGCATCCAGTCGGCGTATTCGCGGGCCGAGTCGCCGAAGCCGTCGAGGAGGAGTTTGCTGAAGTTGTGCGGGGAGACGATGCGGGGCCGTTCCGCCTCGATCCGCCCGCCGCGGATGCGCACGGCATTCACTTCATCCATCAATTCGCTCACCAGCAGAAATTTAAAAGTGGTCGAACCGAAGGTCTCGATCACGCGCTCGGGTTGCACCACCACGCGGGTGCTTTCCATGGCGTACCGAAAATCATGCTCCTCAATCATCCGCAGATCATAGGGAGAGCGCGGGCTTGCGCAATAGAAGTTGTGAGGGTGGATTCGGCTCACGGCACCAGGACGATCTTGCCGCGGGCATCGGGAGCCATGACGGCGCGGTGGGCGTCCGGGGCCGAGACGAGGGGGAATTCCCGTCCGATAACCGGACGGATGCGGCCCTCCGCCAGGTCTTCACCCAGCCGGCGATAAATCTCCGCGAGGTCGGCCGCCGGGGTGTTTCCCAGCATCATGCCGCGAATGTCGGCATCGCGCATCATGGTCTCACGGGGATTGATCTCGACCGGACCGCGGCTGCCGATCACGACCACGCGGCCGCGCTGGCCGAGCAAACGCAAGTCTTCGCCGAGATTGATGTTGGCCAGCATTTCCAAAATACAATCGACCCCGCGTCCGTCGGTGGCGTCGAGGATGGCCTGGCGATAAACCAGATCCTTGTGATTGAAGACCCGATCGGCCCCGAGGGTGCGCACAAGCTCGAGCCCCGCGGCGGAGCCGGCTGTGCCGAAAACCCGCAGGCCTTCCGCCCGCGCGAGCTGCACCGCCGCGCTGCCCACTCCGCCGCTGGCGCCGTGGATGAGCACGGTTTCGCCGGACTGCACATTTCCCCGGTGAAACAAAGCCCGGCAGGCGGTGGCATAGGGCACGCCGAGGGCGGCTCCCTCAGCGAAAGTGGCCTTTGCGCCCAAGGAATGCACGTGGTGCGGCGCGCAAAGGGCGAACCCGGCATAGGTGCCGGTGAGCGACCCGGAAAGAAAAACCCGGTCGCCCGGCTGCACGGAGTCCACCCCCTCACCCACCCCCGCCACTTCGCCCGCGCCATCGTTTCCCGGCGTGTAGGGCAAGGCCGCTTGGTGGACATAGGCACCGGCGCGGATATAGGTCTCGACGGGGTTTACTCCAATGGCGTGGAGGCGGACGAGGATCTGTCCGGCAGAAACTTTCAGATCGGGCAGCTCGACGAGCCGCAACACCTCGGGTTCACCGAATTCTTCGACACGAATCGCTTTCATAGATTGAGAGGGAACATGGGCATCCTGCGCGTGTTCGTTCCAGAAAAAACGCAGTTTTCCAATCCCTTCCCTCCCCTTGTGACCTTCTGTGAAACGTCTTTTCCCCTCGCCCTGCCCGTTGGGAAACTGTTCAATCTCCATCCGGGCATCCCCGCTTTTCCACTATGAACATTCCGCGATGGCTTCGTCTGGTTGTTTTTCTTTTTCCCTCTCTTCTCTTTGCCGCGCCTCCGCCGGCTGCACCGGTTCCGCCCGGACGCCAGATCCCGGCGGTCCTGCGCGATTGGGAAGATTGGGCGACATGGGGTGAAGGTCATCGGCAATGCCCGGCTCCCTACAACGAAGCGGGCAAACACATTTGTTTCTGGCCTTCGCGGCTGGGCTTGCAGGTGGACCGCGCGGCCGGGCGTTTTGACCTGGGCGTGACGGTTTTTCACGAAACGTGGGTGCCCCTGCCCGGCGGAAACGAGGCCTGGCCGATCGATGTCCAAGTGAACGGCACGCCCGTTCCGGTGGTGGAGCATGACGGACGTCCCGCCGTGGAACTCGCGGCAGGCACCTACCAACTGGAGGGCGGTTTCCGCTGGAACGAGATTCCGCAGGGCCTTCCGCTCCCCCGCGAAACCGGCGTGCTCGCGCTCACCTTGGAAGGTCAGCCGGTCGATGCTCCCACCTGGGACGCGCAGGGTTTTCTGTGGCTGAAACGCAACGCATCGTCCGAAGCGGCGGACAAGGATTTTCTCTCGATCAAGGTGTATGCACTGGTCGAGGACGGCATCCCGCTCTGGTTACGCACGCAGGTGGAGTTGATCGTCTCGGGCAAAAGCCGCGAGGAGGAAATCGGCGCCATCCTGCCCGCGGGCTGGAAACTCTCCGCCGTGAACAGTCCGCTGCCGGTGGTGGTGGACGACGCCGGGAGGATGAAGGCGCAGGTGCGGGCTGGTAAATGGACCGTCGCCGTGGACGCATTCCGGCTCGATCATCCCGCGGAGTTTCGCTACGCGGCGGACGCCAAGCCGGCGGCGGAGGAGCAATTGGTCGCGTTCCAGGCGAAGCCGGACTTTCGCATGGTGGACATCACCGGCTCGCCCTCGATCGATGTGTCGCAAACGACCTTTCCCGATCAATGGCGGCAATTTCCCGTTTATCGCTGGGACACGGCCACGCCGTTTACCATCGAGGAGCGCATGCGCGGCATGGGTCTGCAAACCCCGCAGGGACTGAAAATCACCCGCACACTCTGGCTCGACGAGAACGGCAAAGGCCTGACCTTCCGCGACCGGATCGCGGGGAAAATGCAGCAAATCTGGCGGCTCGACGCGGCCGAAGGACAGGATCTCGGCTCCGTGCGCAGCAACGGCGAGGGCCAACTCATCACCCGTAACCCGCAGAACAACGCCCCCGGCGTCGAGATCCGCACCCGCGATCTCAATCTCGAAGCCACCGGGCGGACCGAGCGTTCCGGCGGACTCTCCGCCACGGGCTGGCGTTCCGATGCCGACGCGCTCAATGTCGCCCTGAACCTCCCGCCCGGCTGGCGGCTCTTCGCGCTCTTCGGCGCGGATTGGGTCAAGGGCGACTGGCTCACGGCCTGGACTCTGCTCGACCTTTTCCTGCTCCTGATTTTCACCCTGGCGGTGTTCCGCCTCTGGGGCTTCGGACCGGCGGTGCTGGCGTTTCTGGCTTTCGGGATTTCCTATCACGAACCCGGTGCGCCGCGTTATGTCTGGCTCATTCTGATCATCCCGCTGGCTCTGCTCCGCGTCGTGCCCGCCGGATGGGGCCGCCGCCTGCTGCAGATTTGGAAGTGGATTATGATTGTCGTCTTTGTCCTCGTCGTGGCGCCCTTCCTCTCCGCCCAAGTGCAGCAGGCGTTGTTTCCCCAGTTGGAGAAAACGGGATTCGGCCATCAAACGCTGCTCGCGGCCAGAGCCGATCAACAAACAACATTTCAAGCCGACGACGAGAGCACCCCCGCTCCGCGAGCTGCGGGAGAAGGAGCAATGCCTCAGGAACAGGAAATGGGCGAGACCCAGTCCAATCGCGGCTCCTGGGGCATTTCCGCAAAGCGTAAGGCGAACGTCCCGGCGAACAGCAACCTCATGTACGACACCAGAGCCCGCATCCAGACCGGCCCGGGCGTGCCGGACTGGAACTGGCGCACGGTGACCTTCGGTTGGAACGGACCGGTGCAGGCTTCACAGCAAGTCCAGCCGATTTTGATCTCGCTCACGCTGGAACGCATTCTCACCGGGCTGCGGATTGCTCTCTTGCTGGCACTCGCGGCCATTTTGCTCAACGCGCGACGACTGACCGGTCCGCTTTTTCAAGCCGCCGGCAAGACCGCAATCCGGGTGACCTTTTTTGCCGCCAGCCTGACGGCGACGCAAGCGCAGCAAATCCCCGACAAGGAAACCCTCGCGACGCTGCGCGAACGGCTGCTCGAAACGTCCGACGCTTATCCGAACGCCGCCAGTATTCCGTCCGTCACCCTCACCATCAAAGCAGACCGCCGCATCAGCATGGAGGCGGAGATTCACGCCGCTATCCGCACGGCCGTTCCGCTGCCGGGACGGCTGCCCGCGTGGTTGCCGGTTTCGGTGACGGTCGATGGAAAACCCGGGGCCGCCCTGCGCCGGGATGATGGCTGCCTCTGGGTGGTGCTGGGCGAGGGCGTTCATCGCGTGCAAGTGGAAGGATTGCTGCCCGACGTGACGGAGTGGGAATGGACATTTCCACTCAAGCCGCACCGCGTGACCATTGACGCGCCCGGCTGGAATGTGAGCGGCGTGCGGCCGGATGGCACTCCGGAACAGCAGGTTTTTTTCGCGCTCAAACAAAAATCCACCGCGGGACAGGCGAGTTACGACCGGCAGGATTACCAATCCCTCATCGTGGTCGAGCGGCGCCTGGAACTGGGCCTGGTCTGGCAGGTGCGGACGACCGTTTCGCGCCTCT
This sequence comes from Chthoniobacter flavus, assembly GCA_945860745.1. Taxonomy (GTDB): domain Bacteria; phylum Verrucomicrobiota; class Verrucomicrobiia; order Chthoniobacterales; family Terrimicrobiaceae; genus CAMASH01. Next base: position 39,984 of record CAMASH010000023.1, read on the forward strand.
CGCCCGGAGGCAAGGCTGTCGCCCTGCGCGTGCCACTGCTCGCGGGCGAAAACATTCTCTCGTCCAACGCCGTGGCGAAGGATGGTTTCATCGAGGTGCGGCTGGGCGCGCAGGAACCGGCCTTTACCTGGGAGAGCGAAATCTCCATCGCCCACGACCTCAAGCTCGCCAGCAAGCCCGATGATTCCTGGGTGGAACGCTGGAGCCTCGTGGCCTCGCCGGTCTGGAATGTCACCAGGGCCGGCCTCGCCCCGATTTTCGAACCGGGCAACCCGGAACTCGTGCCGGTCTGGCATCCCTGGCCGGGCGAAAGCGTGGACCTGGCCATCAGCCGTCCCGAGGCCATCGCGGGCGCGACGGTCACAGTCCACAACGGCACCCACGCCGTCACTCTCGGCAAACGCCAGCGCACCGCCCGGCTCGATCTCTCGCTGCGCTGCAGCCTGGGCGAGGATTTCCTCATCGGTCTGCCCGCCGGTGCGGATGTGACCGCGTTGACTTTCAACGGCTCGACCATCCCGGTGCGCAAGGAGGGCGACACGGTCATCATTCCCCTGCGACCCGGCGACCAGTCCCTCTCGCTCGAATGGAAAACGAACACCCCGCTGGGCTTTCGTGCCCGGGTCGAGGAAGTCCGCCTGCCGGGGGAAAGCGCGAACCTCCACACCGTGCTCACAGTCCCGGACAATCGCTGGGTGTTGTGGGCGGACGGTCCCCTGCGTGGACCCGCCGTGCGTTTCTGGACCGTATTGGTTTGCTGTCTGATCGCAGCCTTGGTGTTGGGCCGGGTGAAACTTTCCCCGTTGCGACCTCTGGAATGGATGCTCCTCTCGCTTGGCCTGACTCAAGTGCCATTGCCCATCGCGCTGGGGGTGGTCGCGTGGCTGTTTTTCCTGGCCTGGCGCGGACGCGAATCCTTCCTGCGCCTGCCGGTGCTGGGTTTCAATCTGCTGCAAGTGCTGCTCATCGGCCTCACCGCGCTGTCGCTCGGCATCTTTGTCGCGGTAGTGGCGGAGGGCTTGCTGGGCAACCCGGAGATGTTCATTCAAGGCAACGGCTCCTCCCGAACCATGCTGCGCTGGTATCAGCCGCGCTGCGAAAACGCCCTGCCCCAGCCGGGATGCTGGACGGTTTCGATCTGGTGGTTCCGCATTCTCATGCTGGCCTGGGCCCTCTGGCTGGCCGCCTCGCTTATCCGCTGGCTGCGTTGGGCCTGGGAGCAATTCAGCACCGGCGGATGCTTCCGGAGGAATGCGAAGAATCCCGCAACCCCGCCGCCGTTGCATGCGGCTTGAGGCTCTTTCCTGCTTGAACGGTTGACGACAGCCCAATCTGCCTTCACCCTCGCCACCCACATGAGCCTTCTCTTTTTCAAACGCGTCCTGGCCAATCCGCTGCGGGTGGGATACGTCGTGCCGAGTTCGCCTTTTCTGACCCGCCAGACCGCCAAACGGATCGATTTCTCCAAGCCGCGCGTGGTGGTGGAACTCGGCCCCGGCGAAGGCTGCCACACCCGCCAGATCGTCAAACGCATGACGGCCGGTTCCCAGCTCATTCTTTTGGAATTGGACGAGGAATTCGCCAGGCATCTGAAAAAATCCTTCGCCCATGATCCGCGTGTGACCGTGCTTCACAGCGACGCGCTGCATCTGCCGGAGACCTTGCAGAATCTGGGCCACACCCACTGCGATTACATCGTTTCCGGCCTGCCGTTTCTGGTTATTGACGAACCGGTCCGCAACAAGATCCTGCAAAATATTGCCGGGGCCATGCGCGAGGACAGCCGCTTCATCACCTATCAGGTTTCCGACCAACTCTGCGGACACAAGCATCTCTTCGAACTGGCCGGACGCGAATATTGTCGGCTGAATCTCCCGCCGATCAACGTGTTCGAGTTCAAGAAGGCGGCCTGAGGGAAAGGCTAAAGGCAGAAAGCTAAATGCTGAAATCAGCATGAATGCTCCACAGGACCTGAAACCGCGAACCAAAGCGTTCGCTTTGCGGGTGATCCGCTTGTATTCCAAGCTGCCGAAGTCCGATTCTGTGGCGCAGGTCCTCGGCAGGCAGGTTCTTCGCTCGGGCACATCGGTAGGAGCAAACTACCGGGAAGCCTCGCGCAGTCGCTCGAAAGCCGAATTCATTTCCAAGACCGGCGACTGCCTCAAAGAAATCGAGGAAACCGAATACTGGCTTGAGTGACTTCTGGAGAGCGGGTGCCTCAGCGCGCCTCAGATGACGGAACTCCTCGACGAAACACGCCAGCTCATCGCTATTTTCACCACGATCAACAAGCGCTCGAAGGACAACCTTTAGCCTTTAGATTTTAGCGTTCAGCTTTTCCCGCGTATCCCTCCGTCACTTCCTCCGCGAGGATGGCAATGCCTTCGCGCACGACGGTTTCATCCATGGCAAAACTCAGCCGGATGCATTCGTGTCCGTGACCCCAATCCTGCGGCGCGCCCACTCCGAAATAGTGTCCGGGAATGATAAGCACCCCGCGCGCCTTCAGGCGGTTGTAAAGGGTTTCCGCCGTGATCTTCATGCCGCGAAACCACAGCCAGAGGAACAGCGCCCCCTCGCTCACATGCACGTGATAGTCGAGCGCGTCATCGAAAAACTCCGCGATCCATTTCTGCGCGAGCTGCGATTTGCGTTCATAAAACGGACGCACCACTTCACGGGCCAGCCGCAGGATCTCACCGGACTCCACCATCGGCAGCACCATGGTCTGGCCGATGGGACAATTGGCCAGACCGACAATGGCTGTCATGGATGCCACGGCCCGGATGATTTCCGGCCGCGCCACCACGATGCCCGTGCGCGTGTTGGGCAGGCCGAATTTCGAGAGGCTCAGCGTGAGGATGATGTTGTCATTCCAGATCGGATCGATCTCACGAAAAACGATGCCGGGAAAGGGCGTGCCGTAGGCGTTGTCGATGATGAGGGGAACTCCCGCGGCCTGCGCGATGGCATCAAGACGATGAATCTCCTCATTGGTCAGCACATTTCCGGACGGGTTGGTCGGACGCGACACGCACAACGCGGCCACGTCGCCCGTGACGGCCAGCCGGTCGAAATCCACGTGATACTTAAAACGGTGGCCGGGCAGAAATTCGATCCTCGGTTCCACCGCGCGCATCATCCCGGAGGCCAGGCCCTGATTCGCGTATCCGATGTATTCCGGCACGAGCGGAAAAAGAATGGTCTTGCGGCGTCCGTCGGAAAATTCCCCCGCCAGCAGATTGAAGAGCAGGAAAAACGCGGTCTGGCCGCCCGCCGTGATGGCCAGATTTTCCGGCCCGACTTCCCAGCCGAACTCGCGCCGCAACAACCCGGCCAGGGCGGTGAGAAAGCGCCCGTTCCCCACGGGTGGATCATAGTTTGTCATCATCCGGTCAAAGGCCGGCGCGTCGGCCAGGATCTCCGCCATGCGGTTGCGCCAGATGGCCTGCATCTCCGGGATATGGGCGGGATTGCCGCCGCCGAGCATGCGGACGGGATCATGAGCCCCGGCCATGGCCCGGCCCAGATCGTCCATCAACTCCTCGATCCCGCTGCCGGAGGCCAGTCTTTCGCCAAAGAGGGATTTTTCAAACACCGGGGAAGATTAACCACGAAGGACGCCGAGAGCACAAAGGCATTCTCCTTTTCTTGGTGTTCTTGGGGCTCTTTGTGGTTAATTGCTTCCGATGCCTTTCTCTTCGGAACTCTCCCGCGCCTTAAGCGACCAGTCCCCGCTTTTGCGCCGGCTGGAACGCCTGATCGCGCCGGTGGACGATGCCGGTCTCTCCCGGATGGCCCGTGAATCCACCACCCTCACCCGCCGCTACTTCGGCCGCACCATGCGGCTTTTTGCGCCGCTCTACCTCTCCAACGAGTGCATCAACTCCTGCTCCTACTGCGGATTCTCCAAGGAAAACGCCATCCTGCGCGTGACGCTGGAACTTGACGAGGTGGCAAAAGAAGCCGAACACCTCGCCGCGCAAGGATTCCGCAACATCCTGCTCGTGGCCGGCGAACATCCCAAGTTTGTCTCCGGCGGCTACATGGAAGCCTGCCTGCGCCGACTGACGCCACTTATTCCCAGTGTGAGCCTGGAGGTCGCGCCGATGGAAACCGCCGACTACATTCCGTTGGTGCGAGCCGGGGCGGAGGGGCTCGTCGTCTATCAGGAAACCTACCACCCCGAAACGTATGCCGGGATGCATCTCTCCGGTCCCAAGAAAGACTACGCCTGGCGGCTCGATTGTCCCGAACGCGCTTATGAGGCAGGTTTCCGCCGCATCGGCATCGGCGCGCTCTTCGGCCTCTGGCACTGGCGGGATGAGGCCCTGGCGCTGGCCGCTCAGGTGGAACACCTGCTGCGTTCCTGCTGGAAAGCGCAGCTCACCGTCAGCCTGCCGCGGTTGCGTCCCGCGGCCGGAGAATTCCAGCCGACCCATCCCTTGCCCGACCGCGAATTCATCCAGCTTCTCTGCGCGCTGCGCATCTGTTTTCCGCAAATCGGCATCGTGATGAGCACCCGCGAACCCTCCAATCTGCGCGACACCGTGGCCCCGCTCGGCGTGACCATGATGAGCGCCGGCAGCCACACCGAACCCGGCGGGTATACCGGCCAGGGAAAGGATCACCTGCACCGAACCATTCGCGGACGCCAGATCGCCGCCCAGGGCGAGGGCGCCGAGGGCCAGTTCGCTATTTCCGACGACCGATCCCCGGAAGCCGTGGCGGCCCGTCTCCGCGACCTCGGCCTGGAGCCCGTGTGGAAGGATTGGGACGCCGCCATCCTCAACGCGGCGTGAAAACCGTTTCCCTCAATGGGGCCACCCGGGAGACTTCGTCCGAAACCATTACGGATTTCGTCCACGAACTGGCCCTCGCCCCGCAAACCCTCCTCATCGAACACAACGGCATCGCCCTCCACCGCTCCGAATGGCCGCAGACCGCTCTAGGCGATGGCGACCGCGTGGAGTTGCTGCACGTGGCCGCGGGGGGTTAGAACGAACCATGGACTTTTTTCCTGGAGTCGCCCCAGGCCCCTGGGGCGCTGGTCCAGGCGGCACGCGGAATCTTCACCCCCACGGCCACAGAGTGCCGTGACGGCATAAACTTTGCCTGGAGAGATCCCCTCTAAATTCATCACCCGATTCAGCCTCACTTTCTCCATGAAAAAAACCTCCCCTGGCTTGCGCCGGGCCATCCTTTTTCTGCTCCTCGTGTATCTCGCCGTTGGAGTCAGCCTGGGCGGCGAAACCGCGCCCGCGCCCCGCGACAGGGAAACCATCATCAAAGCCTTTCTCCAGGAACAGCCCCGCTTCCGGGCCGCGGGAATTTTCACCTCAAAAGTCCCGGGCAAACCACCAGTCACCTGCGGCGCCAGGATCCACTTCGACAAGGACGTCGGGGCCGTCTTCTCCTACAACACCACCGGCGAGGAATTGGAGCCCTACGACTTTTATTTTTGGAACCGCACCCTGGCTCTCTTCGTCTATAATCGTGAACGCAAAGACATCTTGAAATCCGAGATGCAGGGCGCGCCCCTGCGCACCGTCTTCAATTTCGTCTGGGATATCCTGAAAGAGGCGGAGGAGGGGGCCGGACTCAAGACCCTGGTCTTCTCGGGCCTCATGAAAATGACCCTCGATGAAAGCGGCGACACCATCAGAATCGTTTTCCGCAAGAGGTTGATGCCCCTGCCCGTCAAGGACATCACGTTTGTTCTGAACAAGGACTATCAACTCGCCGAAATGCATCTGACCGAAAGCAACGGCAGAGCCCACTCCTTCGCGGTCCAGCAATTTCAAAAGACCACGGAAAAACTGAAAAAGCCGAAGATCCAAAAGAAGCCGCCCGCAAGGCACTGAGAATGGTGCGGGAAAAATTGCACTTTCTTCGCCCGCCGCTCAAGATGCCGGCATGATCCTCACCTGGCTTTCCAACTACCGCGACCTCGGTCTCCTTGTCCTCCGCGCCGGCATCGGCATCATGATGACCCTGCACGGTTGGCCCAAACTCGCCGGCGGCCTGCCCGCCTGGGAGAAACTCGGCCAGGCCATGAGCCATGTCGGTATCAATTTTTTTCCGGGCTTCTGGGGATTCTCCTGCGCCATGGTCGAGACGATTGGCGGCGTCCTGCTCATCATCGGCTTCTGCTTCCGGCCCGTCACCATTCTGCTCACGCTCAACTTCATCGTCGCCACCGTGTTGCTCTACAAAACCAGCGGCGTCTTCCTCGATTGGTCGCGTCCTGCGGAAATGCTCATCCTCTTTTTCAGCCTCATCTTCATCGGGGCCGGCAAATACAGCGTGGACCGCAGTTAGCAAAAAAAAACGCCCCGGCTTTCACCGGGGCGTTCTTTGTTAAATCTGACGGGACAGATTAGTACCGGCGATTGCCGCCGCCACCGCCGCCGCCGCGGTTTCCGCCGCCGCCGCCGCCGTAGCCA
>CAMASH010000024.1 GCA_945860745.1 Chthoniobacter flavus
GTTGCGCTCTGTCTCCCCGCCGGCTCCAGCGGCCTCCCGGTATTCTTCGGCCAGAGAGCCAAATTCCATGCGTTCGATCAGTGACATCTCCCGCAGGAGATCCCGGCGCTGTTGTGCGATTTTCTCGTTCACAGGTCATATATGTCTAGTAGCTAGACACTTTCAAGGAAAATCTCCCTCGCATCCGTTCTTTATAATTCTGCCGTCATGCACCCGGTCGAAGAGGGTGCGGGACAATTCTCTGATGACTTAGGAGACATGATTGCTCGGAAAATGATTTGGGAGAACGCAAGGAATTGAGCCACAACGTGGCTGAATCTTGTAGCCCAGGGTTGTCCCGCGGCTGCGGGACTACCCTGGGTATATGGCAGTTTATGTATCAACCCTGAAGGGGTTGCCTCAGTCCCACAGGTATCGCTGGTCAAAGGCAATTCCATGCTTTTCCAGAAAAGCACGAAACTCATCCTGAAAAGAAACCATGGCATGGTGTTCCGCCTGGTTTGCGATGTAGGTGCGCACGGCCTCCGCATTCGATGCGCTCACGGAAAATGCCCCGTATCCCGCCTGCCAGGCAAATTTTCCAATATGCGGGAAACGCTCTTGGATCCAAAGGTTAGAACCTCGCTTGAGCTCCTTCACCAGATCGGCTTGAGAAACGCTGCGACCCAACTGGATCAAAAGGTGGACATGATCGGAAACTCCACCGATCAAGATGGGCGGGCAATGGAGTTTTCTGGCGATGCCTCCGAGAAAAGCGTGAACTTCCCGGCGGACATCCTCGTCGGACAAAAACGGAAATCTCTCTTTGGTGGAAAAGATGATGTGCAATAAGACGCTGGACAACGATTGGGCCATGGAAACGGGATACAACCCCGACCGGGGTTGCTATCGGTTGATACGATACCCAGGGTAGGTTGCCAGCGTCCTCTGGCGCTGCCCTACGGGCTGCCTGCGGCAGGCCATGTCGCTACGCTCCATTCGCAACCCTGGGCTGCGAGATTTCATCCCCTTCGGGGAATTCCCCGACGAAATTTCTCCTGCACCCTGTCAACGACGTCTCACGCACAACGAGTTCGTCTTCTTTTTCCCGCAGCTTTTACCTGCCCCCGAGCAGCCAGCGCCAAACGGGTTCGACGTGAATCCCCTCGGGAATTTCCATACCCCGATCGGGAACTTCTTCGCAAAGGAGCAGGAGTTCCGCTTGCGGACGTGCGGCTTTCGCCTCCTGCAGAGCCGCGACTTCGCGTTGCCACGTCCGGGGATCCGAGACATCCGCCGCCACTTGGATCAGGCGTTCCCGTCCGTCGAATCCCCTGCTGATAAAATCCACCTCCAGGCCACCGGGGGTTTTGTAATAGGCCAGGTCGCGGGAACAACGGGCCAACTCACACGCCACGATATTCTCCAGCAAATGTCCGCGATCCAGTGTGGCGGTCGGACTGAAGGCGGCGGCCAGCCCGTGATCCGCCAGATACAACTTGCGGGGATTGACCTGGCGGCGGCGTTCCGAGCGGGCAAAGACCGGCAGGGCGAAGACGAGAAAAGCGTCCTCCAGATAAGTCATGAAGGACAGGAGTGTTTCCTTGGAGGCGGCGATTCCCTGGGAATGAAAATCCCTGCTGATCTTGCTGACGCTCAACGGGGTCGCCGGATTCCTAAGCAGTTGACGCACCATCAATCTCAAGGCCGAGAGATTCTGCACCGAGTGCCTCTCGGCCACATCGCGAAAGAGCACGGCGTCCACATACCCTTGCAACAGTCGCGTCCGATCCTCCTCGCGTTCCGCCGCCTGGGCCTCCGGAAAGCCGCCCCTGCGCACATAATCGTCGAAAGCCGCCTGCAAGACTGAGCGATGGCGCGCGCTGGGAGTTTCCCCTCCGGCGGGCGGCTTCAGGTTGCGATACGATAAAAACTCGCGGAAGCTAAAAGGCGTGATCACCGTTTCCATGGCCCGCCCGCGCATGCTCGTGGCCACTTCCCGGCTCAACATCCCGGCGGACGATCCGCTGAGAAAAACCCTGGTCTTTTCCGAGTCCATGATCCGCCGCACAAAACGCTCCCAACCAGGAACCAACTGAATCCCGTCGAAACAAAAAACAACCTCCTCCCGCCGACGAAAGGTCGGAAACCGCCGGTAATACGTTTCCATAATGAGGGAAAGATCCTCCGCCCCCATCGAACCCAATCGTTCATCTTCCAGATTGAAATAAACCAGGCGCTCCCGGGCCACTCCCCTGGTCAGCTCGTCCTGCAGACACTGGAAAAGGAAGAAGGTCTTCCCCGCTCGTCGCATCCCGATGATCGCATGGGCCTTGCCGGGCAGGGAGGGTAACCTGGCCTCGCGCCGGGTTGATGCCGGGAAATCCCTTTCCAAGGCATCGGCCAGCTTCTCCTGGATGGCCGCCTTCGTTTGGTCTTCCATAAAGACCAATTATACAAAAAAGCGGTCTTTTGAAAAGACCTATTCTCTAATTCGCTTCTCGCGGAGAGAGGAAAGGAAACGAAGGTGGCGGTGTGTTCCCTGGGCATCGCTTCCCCGCCCCGCGGGTTCTTTAGGCTGCCACTCCTCCGGCCAGTCTTCACATCTTACGATTCGTCACTATTATCCGATCACGGCGGTTCCTGTTGAGGATGGAAAAGCTGGTTGCGGCCCGGCCTTCCGCTGGATAGTGATCCCCTGTTGCGCCTGTCTGGAACGTCAGAGCCGCCGCAAGGCTTTGGCCTGACTGGAAGAAAAGCGGGATGCTGATGGATTTTTCTTCTTGCCAGAGGGGTTGTGAATAACCTACTTCCTTAAAAAAGTATGAAAATTGTCCGCTCCCTCCTTGTTTTAATCGTGACGATCGGCTTCGCCCATGCGGGTGGCTTCGGTGGGCCGCCTCCATTCACCGGAGGGTCTCCGCTTGTCAGTGGTATCGACGGAACCTACCAAGCGGTGGCCTCTGCCACAAATTTGACCGGTATATTCGGCTTTAGGATTCAGAATGGTGTGCAGACACAGGCCTCAGCTAATAATAGCTGGATTTTTTTTGTTGACGGAGATATTATAAGTGGGTCGGTTGCGGCCAATGTTTCTAATGACAAGGTTGTGGGTGTGTTGGATTCTGGACTTGGAAGCTCGCTCGGCAACACAGGAACGAGCACAGGGGCAGAAATATTTGTGATTCCAGGCAATGCGGCTGCCGGGTTTTATAATGGAACGATTAACTTGAACTCGCCGATAGCATCATTTAGCGGCACGGGCTCATTGCAGGGAACTCCTGAAAGAACAGATCAAATTGTGACCGTTAGCACGGGATCGTTTGGTGGAGACGTCAACGTAACGGAAATCACAATTCCTGGTAGCGACTTTGATAAAACAGATTTTACATTCCGTGGGACGCGCCTTTCTATTAGCTCTATTGCCGTTTCTGGCACAAATTAGCAGAACAGTTGCGGAATGCTGCTGTTCAATAGGATCCCGAGCAAGGTTCCCGTTTTTTCAGGAAGCGGCTCACTGCGGATTTTACACAGGAATAAGAATTTCTGTGGAAATATTTAGCTTTCGGACTGTTTTTCTGCCCGTAGGAAAGCGAGCCGGTATATCGTTGCTGCAAGTTTTGGTAGCTATTGCTATCATTGGAATTCTTGCAGCAATCCTGATTCCATCCTTTCAAGGCCTGCTTCGTAAAGCCGGCAGAGTTAAATGCACCAATAATTTGAGACAGCTGCACTTGGTGTTTTCAAATTATTTGCAGGACGTTGACCATTGGCCTCAGATTCCCGTGAAATTAACTGAGAGCGAGTCGGATTACCAGAAATGGTGGATAGGAACCATGGAGCCGTATGGTGCTCCTCCCAATCTGTGGCTCTGTCCGGTCATGGAAAAAGCCCGCATAAAAGACGCATCGGGAGATCTTATTTTGATGCATTATATCCCGACCCAATTCGATATGAACCGCATTTCCCCCACCCGGTGGCCAAGGCAACCGTGGCTGATCGAAAGAGGTGATGCCCACGGAGGAGGCTCTCTGATCCTCTTTCCCGATGGTTCGGTGAAAGGTCTCGGACAAATCCTTCAAGATCAATAAGGGAACGCGCGTTTTAGGCCGTTTGGCTTTTGTAGCACACTCAGGCGGTTGAAAGGTTTCCAGGTGGGAGGTTATCCCCACTTCGCGGACTGGAGGTGAAAAACGGCTATTTTTGGCCCTTCGAGGCCTGCGGACCCGCATAAATACAGGGGGGGAGTCTCCAAAAGGGCTTGTAGTGCCGACCTACCCCCTTGCGCGGGTTAATCACACCCGCGCGCTGCCACGCCTGGCTTGCGTTCAAGCTGGCCGTCTCGTAGCCTTCCAGCATGGCGGCCTTGACCGAAAGAGTGGACAGGTTGGAACTGGCGCTTGCCAGCTTTGTGGAGCATACCGAGCGGATGGTCGCGGCCATCCATGAGGATGTCGCGGAAATTCGGGCCAGCAACGCGCGGACCGACCGGAAATTGCTCGAAATGCAGCAACAGGCGGAGAAAGACCGCCAGCAGGCGGAGAAAAGCCGCCAACAAGACCGCGAGCAGACCGAGAAAGACCGCAAAGATTTCAACAAACGGCTGGCGGAAATCGCCGATGCGCATGGCCGCTTGATTGAAGACATGGTGTGGCCCAACGGGTCTCGCATTGCCACGGAATTATTCGAAGGCGATGTGATCGTCACCTCGGCCATTCGGGTGAAGCGCAAGCATCCTGCGGATGCGGGGCAAATGATGGAGATTGACCTCTTTGTGGCGGGGTCCCGCCATCTTTTCGTGTGTGAAGCGAAGTCCAAGGTGACCCCGGAAAAAGTCGCGGATTATCTGGAGCGCGTGGCCCGGATTCCGGAGTTTTTTCCGGAGTTTGCGGAGCTGAAGATTTTGCCCGCTTTGGCCAGTGTGCACATTGACGAATCCATGGTAAAACATCTGAACCGATGCCGGGTTTATGCGGTGGCGTTCGGAGATGAGACGATGGAGCTTCTGAACAAAGGGGCGTTTTGATGTTCCCAGGGGAAGGGAGGAATAGCGCTGAGATCGGGCCGTGGCATCGGCATCCTGCCGATGATCCTCCTGAAAACATCGGCTGGAAGCCGATGCCACTTTTCTGAAAAATTTGAAGGTTCGGTGTAGGATCTTCAACCTCCCGATGTCTCGGAACGGCTGATGTTTTCCGATTGGCGGGATTCCACCCTGCCGAAGGCCTTCCGCCCTCTCGGTAAAGTTGGCAACCGTGGGAACGCAGATGTCTTTCGAGGTCGACCCGCTTCACACCAGAAGCATTTCTTCCCGTGTGGTGGCCTCGTTTTCCTGCTCGGCCAATTCGCGATTGGCTTCCAGAATCCTTTCCAAGGCGTCTCTCAGGTTTTCTCGAGCCTCTTCCAATGTCTCGCCCTGAGTGTGAACGCCCGGGTATTTCTTCAATCGAGGCGGCCCGCGATCCGTCAACCTGCTTAGACGCTGCGGTCAACTTCATTCTGGAATAATCGGTCTTCTTACGTTTTTTGTCCAACCTCTCAGCCGGGTGGGCCGGGCAATCGCATCAGAGTGGTTCAAGAAAAACTGGAGCCGCGCCCGTGAGGGCGTGGAGGGAGAGAATCAATTGAAGGGCTGCGGCCACTGACTTGGGAAAAAAATACCACAAGCGTCCCGCTTGTTTTGGGTCCTTGGAAACAAGCGGGACACTCGGTGTTCCTCAACTCCCGCCATCCCGGGAATTGTTTTTCCGCGCTTCTTTGCTGCCCGGCAGCATAGGCAGACGCCGCTTTCTGAAAGCGTCCCAGCCCGGCAAGAGACGTTGAAAAAGTTTCTTGGTTTCCTGGATGGGCGTTTCCTCGATGAAATACGCAATGGCGGCGCGTCCGATGGCATAGGTGCCGGCTCCCGCGACGAAGCCGGACACGGCGTTTCCCCAGAGCGGCACGATTTTGATAATGGCGCGGGCGCTTTCGCGAAAAAGAATGCCGGCCCCGATGTTCAGTCCCAGGGCGCCCAGAAACTCCCCCACCAGCCGCGGGCTGACCGATTTTCCCGAGGTATGGATCACCAGGCTCACCATGAGGGTTTGCAGCGATGTCAGCACCGGGAGATCGGCCAGCGGAATGGGTTGGAGACCGATGACGCCACACACGGCGGTGAAGGATTTCAGGAGCGATCCGGCGATCTGGGCCTGGGCCTCTTTCGCCCCGGTGAGGCGGGCGAATTCCAGTTTGGCTGGATTGGGCAGGAGGGCGCAGATGGCTTCCGGCAGGGAATTCCCTGCCTCGGGCGTAGAGACGGAGACCTTGCGGATGGAGAATTCGCGGTTGGCGTTCAACAGGGCGGTGAGGCGGGAGCCCCCGCCCAGTGCCACGCCGATCAAGGGGGTTTCCGGTCCGCAGGCCGCGGCGCGGGTCACGGCGGTGGCAAACCCGCTCTCGTCATCATGGGATTCCTTGAGCAAGACCGCGATATCCGGGCGGGAATGAGCGAGGGCGGCATCCATCACGGACTGGGGAGTCTCGGCGCGGGCATCCAAAATGAAAATCTCACCGCGATCCGCCACGCGGTAGCTGCGCCAGCCCTGTTCACTGCTGCCCGTTTCCACATTGGAACCGGAAAGGAGGTGGAGAAACTCGGGGACGCTTTTTCCCGGATCGCCCAGCAGAATTACGCGGGCCGGGCGTTGTTCGAGGAACACCTGCCGGATGGGGAGCATTTCGCGCAGGATTGGCTTCTGCAATCCGCCGGGCAATTTCTCCACGAGCCGCGCAAAGCGGTCGTAAAACGTCAGCAGCGAATCACGGTTCAAAATGACGGAGATCTGCGAGGACCGTGTCGGCATGCTCCTCGGGTTTCACCTTGCGGAAGATGGACTTGATCGTGCCATCGGGACCAATGACGAACGTGCTGCGTTCGGTGCCCATGGATTTTTTCCCGTAGAGATTTTTTTCGATCCAGACGCCGTAGGCATTGACGATTTCGTGCTTCTCATCGCTGATCAAGGGAAAGGGCAGGGCGTGTTTGGCGATGAAGGCCGCATGGCTGGCAGGCGGATCGATGCTCACGCCGAAAACCGCGGCTCCGGTCGCGATCAAATGCGCATATCGATCGCGCAGAGCACAGGCCTGCACGGTGCAGCCCGGCGTGTCGTCCTTGGGATAAAAATACAGCACAACCGTTTTCCCTTTGAACTCGGAGAGTCTGACGGGGGTGCCTTGCTGGAAGGCACCGCCCACGGCCGTGGCGGAAAAATCGGGAGCTTTATCCCCGGGAACAAGGAGCACAGACATGACGGCTACAATTCCCCGCGCCGCCGGTTTTTGCAAGTGCGCAACGTGGTCCTTCCTGGGAGCCCGAAAGATTGGGGGACTCCGCCGTCGAAATGATCCGTGGCATGAGCATCCTGCTCATGTCTTGCCGGGGTTGAGACGCATGGGGGCGCATCTCCGAAAGTTGCAAAAGCAAAAGAAGTGGCGGCGAAGCCGCGACCGCGCCCCGACACAGCGGGGCGGCTATAGTGGGGCGGCTATAGCGGGCCCAAAGCGAGGAAGGGGCATTGATTTTGTAGCCACGGCGCTGTGCCGCTGTGTTCGTCCCGATCCGCGCGAAGCGCGCTCGCTGTCGGTTGTTGCAACTTCCGGAGATGCGCCCGACCCATGGGCAGGATGCCCATGCCACTTGAACATGGTAGGATTCCTGCTTTGCTTGGCCGTTCTTTGAAAACGCTCAAAGCCCGCATCGTTCTTCCGGTCAGCTCGCCGCCCATTGAAAACGGCGTCGTCGGCCTTGAGGCGGGCCGCATCGTGAAGGTGGGGCGGGCGGAGGATTTTCCGGCCGGGGAGGTCGAGGATCTGGGCGACGTGATCCTCATGCCGGGGCTGATCAATGCGCATTGTCATTTGGATTACACGGTGATGCGCGGGGCGATTCTTCAGCAAAAGAATTTTCCCCGATGGGTGCGCCGGATCAATGAACTCAAGCGCACGCTGACGGATGACGACTATCTCAAGTCCATCGGCGATGGCTTCGCCGAATTGCGCCGGTGGGGCACGACGAGTGTCTTCAATATCGAGTCGTTTCCCGAGTTGATGGTGCGCCTGCCTCCGCCCCCCATTCGCACCTGGTGGTTTTACGAACTGATGGATATTCGCAACCGCCTTCACACCGGGGATGTGGTGGCCGGGGCGCTGACGTTTTTTGAGGAACGCCCGGACTGGCTGGGAGGCTTTGGCCTTTCGCCCCACGCTCCCTACACGGCCTCGGCCGGACTCTATGAACTCGCGAAATTTTGCTGCGAGAAATATGCCATGCCTTGGACGACTCATCTGGCGGAAACCGAGGAAGAGTTTTTGATGTTTGTGGCGGGAACTGGACCCTTGCATGAATTTCTCCAGTCGCTGGGGCGGGCCATGGACGACACCGGTGGCATCACGCCGGTGGCCCGGCTTCTGCGGGATGGCAATGTGCCGCGCGGCGGCCTGCTGGCGCACATGAACTGGCTGGCAGAATCGGATTACGAGTTGCTGGCGGCCCGCCAGGAGGATTTGTCCGTGGTGCATTGCCCGAAATGCCACGCGTATTTCGGACGTCCGCCTTTTCAACTCGAACGCCTGCGCCAAGCCGGCCTTTCCGTCTGCCTGGGCACGGACAGCCTCGCGAGCAACACCTCGCTCAATCTTTTCTCGGAAATGCGCGAGCTGCGGGACGGTCATCCGTTCCTCTCTCCCGCAGAAATTCTCGATATGGTGACGCGAAATCCGGCCCGGGCGATCGGGATGCCTGGGAACCTCGGCGAGCTTGTTCCGGGTGCGCTGGCCGACCTGATCGCGCTACCCTACGAGGGAAATTCGGCCAATGTTTTGGAGGCGGTAGTTGAGAACGCCACTGCGGTGGAATGGATGATGGTGCAGGGACAAAGGATGGGCTGAAGCGGCGAAGGGCTACAAAACGTAGTCCCCCATGTAATCACGCAGCCGCAGCGAGCGGGCTTGGTCGTTGGCCAGAAGAAGATCGCGTCCGGCCTCTTCATAGCGTCCGGATAATCCCACCACGCGCACGACATCGAGTCCGGCATATTGATGGTGCAACATCCAGACGCGCATTTCTGTCATCCATTCCTTCCAGGTGGCCAGGATGCGGGTCAGTTCCGCAGGGTCGAGCACCGGGGGTTCAGCTTCAGTCATTCCCGTCTCGTGGGCGGCGAGATGCTTTGCGATTTCGGATTCGAACTGCACGATGCGCTGGTGTCCGTTCTGAGCATGCTCTTTGGGCAAAAGAGGTTCCAGGCGCCCGACCGCGACCACCAGCTGCGCACCCACGCGGCGCAGGATGGTCAGGTACTCCCGCAGCCGGTCCGGCTCGCCGGGCGGACACAGGGGTGGAGTCAGGAGGCCAATGCGCACAGCGGCCTCGCCGGGGATCAAAGCGATGCGGGTTTTCTGCCAGAGGGGGAGCGATTGCGGTCCTTCGGCAAGAACGCACCGGCACAGGCGCAGGAACTCCACGAAGCGGTCGCGCAATTCCCACTGGGGCAGCGAGGGCCAGATCAATCGCTGAACCAGGGCCGCCACCAACAAGGCGAAAGCGAGACCAAAGAAAAATTCCACGATGGCCTGAAAGGAAATCGGCTCCTGGCCATTCAGGCCGAGAATGCCCACGATCATGAGCATGGCAAGCTGCATGGGAATCGTGACTCCGCGGATGCTGAAGGACAGGTACCCCCAGGCAAACAGCCAGGTGAAAATCAAGGTGTTCATCACCGCGTAGCTCGAAAGCAAGGGGCGTATCGCCAGCAAAATCAGGCTCACGACGATGAGCAGGGCGGTACTGAAGACCACGTAATGGAACGCCCGCCAATCTCCGCGCCCGCCGGGACTGGTGGCATTCAAAGAAGTAAAGACCCAGGCTCCGAGCACGAACATCGCCGCACCTGGTGGCTGGAGCCAGTTGTCGAGGACGAGGGCGGCCACTACGGCAATGGCGGATTTGATGCCGCTTCGAATCCAAAAAGGCGGGGGAAAGGGCGACACAAACGGCTGGGGTTCGCGCCGGGAAAAATCGCCCATCTCGGGCAGGGAATCCAATAACTCATGCGAGGACTCGATCTGCTGGCGGATTTCGTCCAGGGCCAGCAAATGCAATCCGAACGCGATGATCGCATCGGTGGGCACGGTGAAAAGCGCGGGGTCGCCGCGCAAAGCGACCAGCTTTTCCTCCAGAACGCGAAATCCTTCCTTGATCGCGTCGCGATGTTTGGCTCGCGATGCCGCGCTCGATTCCTCCACCGCCAGGTCGCCGATGGCTTCCTCCAGGCTGCGGTGAAGCGCTTCGCACTCCGGGCGGAGATGGAGGTGATAAAACGAGCCGTCCGGCAGGAATTTCGAGAGCGTTGCGATGGCCGAGGCCATGCTGGCGAGGCTGCTGGTGATTCCAAAATACGTCTTCAGCCGGTCGCGAAAATACTGGCTCTCCCGCGCACCGAAATCGAGCAGCCCGCGCAAGGCCGAGATGCGGGCGGGAAAATCCTCCGCCCGGCGCGAGGCCTCCAGACTGCCGCCAGTGAAGACGGCCTGCGAACTGGCGTGAAAACACTTCTGCAAATCGGCGAAAGCCAAACGTACGTTTTTGAGAAACTCCACGCGGGCATAGCGGGGCCAGAGCACACTCTGCACCAGAATCGCCACCAGAATGCCGAGGGTCACTTCTTCGATCCGCCAGCAGGCATATTGCCAGGATTGATCGGGATTTCCCAGGCCATTGCTCGTCACCACCACCGTCGTCATGCCGCAAAGCAAAAACGCATAAGGGTAGCGGCTTTGTCCGAACATGGCGGTGCAAAACCCGACAATGATTCCCACCAGGACGAGGAAAAGAACCGGCTGCTGTTCGAAACTCGCGGTGATGAGGTATCCGAGAAAGGCTCCGATCACGGTGCCAATGATGCGGAAGATGGATTTCTCCGCAATCGCGCCGACGTATTGGGCGATCATGAGCACGAAGATCGTGAAGAGGGCCCAGGTCGGTTCCTGCAAACGAAGAAACAGGGCGATGAACACAGCCAGCACACCAGCCACGCCGAATTTTATGCCGTAGCGGAAAGCCGGATCCAGAAATACCGCGCGTATTGCCGCTCTCATCCTTTCACTCTAAGCTGTGCATCCATGACCGTGTCAACCCAGTCATTCGCCCGGTTGCTGGCCTGGGTACTGGCCTTTCAATCGCTCACGGCGGGCGAGGTGCAGCATCATGGGGTTGTCTTTGAACAATGGGTGCGCGACACCTTTTTCGACGCCTATCAACCATCGAGCTACACCCAGAAATGGGATGTCCCGGCCGAGGCGAACACAAAGTATGGGGGAGTGCCGGTCAATCCCAAGGCCGCAAAATACCGCACGCCGGTGGATCTGGGCGACGCTCTGAGGCAGTTTGACATCCACGAAGCGTTCCTCTTTATCATCGGCTACTGGGTGCAGGAGGAGCAGGGGAAACGCATGGTCAACATCCTGCCCGCGCTGGTCGAACCCGCGACCTGGCGCAAGTTGTGGGGGCCGGTGACGCGCGCCGACATCGAACGACTCGATGCCTTGATCAAGGATCGCTCGCTCGACCACGAGGAGGCGCGCCGCCTGGCGCAGGAGATGAAAAGCCGGCCGCCTTTCAGTGAGTCGGTCATTGTCTTTAATCCCAAAATTGATTCCGAAACCCAGCGGCGGCTTCAGTGCAGTCTGCGGTTTGAGGATGTGTTCAATTCTCTGGCACCCGGGGCCGACTCCGCTTCGCAGCCCCGGCCGGTCTTGTGGGGTATCCCGTATCCGGGCTTGATCGAATCGGGGCCGCGGGAGTTTGTGCCATGACTGGCTTGCCTCCGGGCGGCGGACCTGCAAGAACAAGCAGCCATGGGATTTTTTAATGATTTCCGACATGCGGAAATCCTCCTGGGGGGCTTTCTGCTTCCTTGGGGAATGGTCATCGGCTCACTGGGCTTTCTGACGGCCTGGGGGTTCGTCGTCGTGATGGAGCGGCTGGGGTGGACGCGGATGGTCTGGCATCTCCCCCTGTTTTTTGTGGCCCTGGCGGTATTTTTCGGCTGTGTCTTGGGATTGATTTTCGCCCCATGAAGAATCCCAGATATCTCGTCACCCTCGTGGTCGTCGTGCTGGCCATGGTTGCCGCGCTGGCCATGTATTTCCGGTACATTACGCGGCCTTGGACGCGTGACGCCCAGGTGCGGGCCAACGTCATTGGCATTGCCCCGCGCGTGGCCGGCCCCATCGTGCACATTCCCATTCAGGATAACCAGCCGGTGAAAAAGGGGGACCTGCTTTTCGAGATCGATCCCGCCACTTTTCAATCTGCGGTGGACAACGCCGCGGCCAAGCTTCAGCAGGCCCAGGCCGCCCAGGTCCAGGCTCAGCAGGAATTCGCCCGGCAAACGAAGCTCTACGAAACCAAGGTCACCGATCTGCAAGACTATCAAAACGCCCAGGATGAATACGCTTCCGCCGTGGCCGATACGGCTGCGGCTACCGCCACACTGGAAAATGCCAAACTGAATCTCTCCTATACCAAGGTGTTCGCCACCGTGGACGGATACATGACGAACATGAATACCAGCGTCGGCCAGTACGTGAATGTCGGCCAGCAATTGCTCGCCCTGGTGGACGCGAGTTCGTTTTGGATCGCCTCCTATTTCAAGGAAACCCAGCTCAAACACATCCAGCCTGGCGACAAGGCGATGATCACCCTCATGGGTCATGAATCCCAATCTTTTGAAGGAGCGGTGGACAGCGTGGCCTGGGGCATATTTTTGCAGGATGGTGCCACGGTGGATCTGCTCCCGGATGTCAGCCAGACCATTGACTGGGTGCGGCTGCCCAACCGGTTTCCCGTGCGCGTGCAAATCACCGGCCAGCCGTCGATGCCTCTGCGCATCGGCCAGACTGTTTCAGTTTCGATCTTGAGGGAATAGGCTTCCCCAGGATTTCCGAGATTCGCTTTGACGAATCAGCGCGCGGGAAATAGAAAGGCCGCGTGATCCTTCGTATCCTCCTTCTGATCGTGGTCGCGGCATCCTTCACCGGATGCGAAACAACCCTTGAGGACATCTTGTTCTCTCCCGAACCCGGTGTCGTTTATGTGCGCGAGCCGTCCCGACCGGTGTATTTCGATCCGTATTACAACCAGCCGAAATACTTCCAGCAACCGATGTCGTACCACGAATCGACCAGCAAAAAAACCAAGGGCACCGAGGTTTTCAAGACCACCACGGTGAAGAATCAATACGGGCAGACGGTTTACAAAAACACCACGACGTCCCAAAAGAAGAAAAAGAAATAGCCGCCCGCAATGAAAACCCTGCTCGTTCTTTTCACTCTTCTCGGCTTCGGTCCTCTCCTGGGCGCCGATCGGGATTTTGTTCTCTCCAACCAAACGGGGCGCAGCTTTGAGGCCGTCTATATCAGCGCTTCGGACGACAAGGATTGGGATGGCAATCTTTTGACCAGGGGCGGGGCGCTGGCCGCCGGCGGCAAGCTCAAGGTGCAGTTCGACAAAAAATCCGATGCGGCGAGATGGGACATTAACATTGTGGATGATGAGGGGCTCACCGTGAAATTCGACGGCGTGGACCTGACCAACGTCGAGACGATCACGTTGAAGGACGTGAACGGAAAAATCACCGCGGTCGTCGAATAGTCCGGCGTTCGCAAAAATCGTGGCATCGGCATCTTGCCGATGAACTGGAATCGCATCGGCTGGTTCCGAAGCGCAGCGAAGATCTGAGCCGCAGGCGAATCAACCGGATGCCACGCAGCGCATCTCTTCCACCTTGTTATGGTGAGAAAATCTTGTCATCATAAAGGGAATCCTCCGAATCTTATGGCCTCTCCCACTCCTCCCAAACGCGTTCAACCCATTGTCTATTTCATCGGCCTGACCGCCGCCCTCGCGGGCCTGCTCTTCGGGCTGGATGTCGGGGTGATTTCCGGAGCCGAGGGATTTATTCAGAAGGATTTCAAGATTTCCGATGACACGATCCAGTTGATCGTGAGCGCCCTGCTCTGGGGTGCGGCCTTCGGAGCTTTGTTCAGCGGCGTGCTCTCCAGTCATCTCGGTCGGCGCAAAACGATTCTCATCAGCGCGGTGAATTTCATCATTGGCGCGATTCTTTGTGCTTTTGCCAGCAATGAGCACATGTTGCTTGTCGCCCGGTTCATCCTCGGTATCGCGGTGGGCGTGGCCTCCTTCACTGCGCCGCTTTATCTCTCCGAGGTCTCCCCGGGGTCCGTGCGTGGTTCCATGATCTCGATGTATCAATTGATGATCACCATCGGCATCGTCATTGCTTTTCTCAGCAACACCTGGCTGGCCACCTATGCCACGTTCGATGGGGTCACCGGCGGCCACTGGCGCATCATGCTGGGCATCATATCCATCCCTGCCGCGATCATGTTCATCGGCGTGTATTTTCTGCCGGAAAGCCCGCGCTGGCTTTTCCTCAAGGGCTTTCAGGAAAAAGCCATCGGGGTTTTCAAACAAATGAAACTCGACGACGCCGAGATTGCCGCCGAGGTCCGGGAGATTGAGGACAGCATCAAGGTCAAACAGAACGGATTCTCCCTTCTCAAAAACAACCCGAATTTCCGCCGGGCCATCGGCCTCGGCATCGGACTGCAAATCATCCAACAGCTCACCGGCATCAACGTCATCATGTATTATGCCCCGCGCATTTTCGGCATGGCCGGCTTTGAGGATACCAATGAGCAAATGTGGGGCACCGTGATCGTCGGGATCACCAATGTGCTGGCGACCTTCATCGCCATCGCCTTTGTGGATAAAATCGGGCGCAAGCCCATCATGTATGCCGGTTTCGTCACCATGGGCGTGGCCCTTATAGCCGTGGGCACGCTCTTTCTCATCGGAGGGGAAACCCGCATGATTCCGAATGCCAAGGGCGTTGCGGAAGCGTCCATTGTTCTGAAGAGCCTGGATTTCGCCTATCCCGCTATTTTCTCCCTGCTGGTTTTCATCGTGGGCTTTGCCATGAGCGCCGGACCCATCATCTGGGTGATTTGTTCGGAGATTTACCCATTGGCCGGACGCGACCTGGGCGTGACCTTCAGCACGGGAACGAACTGGATCGCCAACGCCATCGTGGGCATGACCTTCCTCTCGCTCATCAACGGTGTCGGTCCGGGCAACACCTTCCTGCTCTACGGCGCATTGAATGTCCTGTTCATCATCTTCTTCCTCCTCTTTGTCCCGGAAACCAAGGGCGTCTCGCTGGAGAAAATCGAACGCAATCTCATGTCCGGCCTGCCGCTCAAAAAGATCGGGCGATAGGTCGGCTACTCCAGCAGTTCGGCGCAGACCTTGGCCGCTTCGAAGTAGGTGCGGGCGTACACCCGGGCGGCTTCGCAGTGGTGTTGATAATTTCTGGCCACGGCTTCGATGCCGTCCACCGCTTCCTCCATCGTGCGAAAGGACAACACGCCGTCGCCGGTGGGCAGGTGGTCGCTCCAGCCGGTGTCCTGCACGACGACGGGTTTTCCCGCGGCCAGATAGCAGGCGCTGCGGCAACTGAACCACCCGCTGTTTGACTTCACATAGCCGTTCTTGGCAATGCTCCACTCGGCTTTGCTGTGGGAGAGGAAATCATGATAACTGGCGTAGTCGGGCAGATGGAGGTCGGGTTCGATGATCTTCCACCCGAGGGATTCCAAATATTCGGTCGGGCGGTTTTTGCCGGGGCCCTGGCCCATGGCGAGGACGAATTTTTCGGAGGTTTTTTGTGGTAATTCGGAGAAGCGGAGAAACTCGATGTCCTTCTGCCCATAGGTTTCGCCTGCGAATTCCTCGGGCTTGTAACTGGCCCAGTTCATGACGGTGGTCCAGGCCCCGTCGGCGGTGTGCCGGGCGGTGGGGGGCATGAGGGTTTTCTCCCACCAATCCAGGGCGATGGGCTGAACGGTGGGGTGCCATTTCAAACCGGCGGTGGGGACCTTGCAGCCGGGCTGGCCGATATTGAGGCCGAAGCTGAAGTGCTTCTCGTGGGCCAGGACGCGCTCCAGATACTCGGGCTTGGTTTCGTCGAGCTTCGTGTGGGTGAACATGGGATCACCGTCGAGGAAGAGTTTGGTTTTCACTCCCGCCGTGATGGGCCGCAGCCAGCACGCGCCGGAAACGTTGACCAGGACGTCGGCGCTGGCGATGATTTGCTCGGCCTGACGTTCGTCGGTCACCCCGTGATATTTTCCGTCCGGTTCGTTGCGATAGATCCAGCGGTCACCCAGATCGAACTCGTGCATGATGCGTTCGAGGTAGCTGACGTTGTGGGAACAGTCGGCGCTGGGTTCCTGTTTGACGGGGTCGTAAGCCCAGTTGGCGGAGTCCTCCAGATACCAGACATCGTGTCCCAGGGCGCGAAAGCCGAGAACATACTGGATGTAATCCCAGGTGACGCCGCCGAAGGCATATTGGCCGATGAGGCCGGTGACGAGGATGCGCATGATTTTCCTCACAGCGTGGAGGGTTGATCTTCGCTTTTCAAGCGTGACCCGTTGAATCGTTTTCGGAAAGCGCCGGAAAGCGTTGCTCTGTAACTCTCAGATGATGAACGGCCTGCCACAAAATTGCGTGGCCAGCGGTTCTGGAAATTTTTTTGAACAGCCGGGGAAATAGACTGTCTAATTGGTTAACTCCATTAAATAACGGAAAGATTTTTAGAAACCAAGACCCCACTTCAAACGTTTACTAATTAGAGGAATAAAATTATGGCACTGGAAGACAACGAGACAGGATTTCAACTCTACCTGAGGGAAATTGCAAAGTTTCCGCTTTTGACCCCGCAGGAGGAAGTCAAGCTGGCGCGGCGGATCAAGCGCGGCGATCAGAAAGCCCGCACCGAAATGGTCAGTGCCAACCTCCGCCTGGTGGTGAAAATTGCGCGGGACTACGGGAACCTGGGCCTGCCCCTGTTGGACCTGATTTCCGAGGGCAACATCGGTCTGATGAAAGCGGTGGAGCGTTTCGATCCCAAGAAGGGTGGAAAGCTCAGCACCTACGCGGCGTGGTGGATCAAACAGTCCATCAAACGTGCCCTGGCCAACCAGAGCAAAACCATCCGTCTGCCCGTTCACTTGGTGGACAAGATTGCCAAGGTGCGCCGGGTGTCCGCGCAGATGACCGAGGAACTCGGACGCGAACCCTCGGACGACGAACTGGCCGAGGAGATCGGCCTCTCGGCCTCCAAGATCACCCAGCTCAAAGCGGCGGCCGTCCGGCCGGCCTCGCTCGACCAGCCCATCGGCGATGACGAATCGACCCAGTTCGGCGACATCGTGGGCGACGCGGAGGCGGATGATCCTTTTGAAACTTTGCGGGACAAGGACCTTCGCGAGGAGGTCGGTGATCTCATGGATGTGCTCGATGACCGGGAGCGTCGGATTATCAATTCCCGCTTCGGCCTTGATGGACAGAAACCCAAGACGCTGGAGGAAGTGGGCGAAAAATTCGGCGTGACGCGCGAGCGTATCCGCCAGTTGCAAAACATCGCCCTCCACAAACTCCGCAAGGCCCTGGGCAAGAAAGAGCGCCCGCAGATGGAGGCATTCGTTTAATCTGGTGGTGTTGAATAGGGGTAAAGGGGCCGCGCAAGCGGTCCCTTCTCTTTTCTCTCCGGCCTCTCTCAACAGTTGAAAACAGCGATTCACTGGTTCCGGCGCGATCTCCGCATCACGGATAACACGGCCCTCGCCGCGGCCTCAGCCAGTGCGGACATGGTGGTGCCGGTCTACATTCTGAGCGAATGGAGCGATTCCCACCGCTGGACCGGACCCCATCGTCAGCAATTCCTTTGCGGCTGTCTCGATTCCCTTGCGCACAACCTCCGGGCCCTCGGCGGGCGGCTGATTTTCCGGGAGGGAAATGCTGTGGAGGAATTGCGCAAGCTGGTTTTGGAAACCCAAGCCGGAGCCGTCTTTTTCAACCGCGATCCGGATCCTTTCGGCCGCAAGACCGAAGAGGAACTCTCCCGACTCGGCACGGAATCGGGATTTGAAGTCATCGGCTGCAAGGATGTCTGCGTTCACGAACGCGAGGACGTTCTGACCGCCACCGGAGATCCTTTCCGGGTTTACACGCCCTACGCCCGAGCCTGGGCAAAACAGGCCCGCCCGCCGGTGAGCGGAAGCCTGCGCGCCTTGCGGGTTCCGGACCAGGTTCATTCCCTGCCCCCACCGGCGCTGGAGAGATGGGGACTGACCCGTTCCGGGGAAATTCCCGAGCCCGGTGAGAAAGCCGCCCGCGGGCGAATGAAAAAATTTCTTGAGAGCCCCTTGGCCGCTTATGGGGCGCAGCGCGACATTCCGGCCGGGCAGACCACATCCCGTTTGTCTCAGGATCTGCGCTTCGGGTTGCTCTCCATCCGCGAACTCTTCGCCAAGGGCGAGGCCCGCATGGCGGAACTTTCCGCCGGAGAGCGGGGCCAGGCGCAGAAATTCACCGGCGAACTCATCTGGCGGGAATTTTACATCAACATCCTCTGGCATTTTCCCGCCGTGCTCGACCAGGAGTTCAATCCGAAATTCCGCGGCATGGCGTGGCCGGGAACCGTGAAGGATTTTTCGCGCTGGGGCGAAGGGGCCACCGGATTTCCCATCGTCGATGCGGCCATGCGGCAACTCAACCTCACGGGATTCATGCACAACCGGGCCCGTATGATCACGGCGATGTTTCTCACCAAGGATCTGCACCTGGACTGGCGGCTGGGCGAACGGTATTTCATGCAGAAGCTGACCGATGGAGAAATCGCCAGTAACAATGGCGGCTGGCAGTGGAGTGCGGGAACGGGCGCGGACGCCGCGCCCTATTTTCGCATCCAGAATCCCTGGACGCAGACCCTGCGCTATGACCCGGAAGGCCGATACATCAAAGCCTGGCTGCCGGAATTGCGCGATGTGCCGGCGGAGCGCTTGTCCGCCCCCCCTGCGCCCGGCGACCGGTTGACGCCCGGCTATCCTCTGCCCATGGTCGATCACTCCGAGGCCAGGGAGAAAACTCTGGAGATGTTCGCGCGGCAGAAGGAAATCACGGCGCGATAGTCCGACATCTCCCGCGGCGGCGTTTTTGATTTTGCGGACTTGGTATCCTGGCAGGGTTCGTCAGACTGCCGGCATGACTCCACGATTTTTGAGAGAGACGGTTTTTGCCCTTCTTGCGGTTCTCCTGGCGGGAGGATGCGCCACCCCACCGAGGGGACTGCCCCAAATACTGCCCGACCGGGAGGGGAGAATGAAACAGGGCTATCTTTACTACTTGGATGGTGCCGGCGGGGGCACCGTGAAGAAAAACTGGTCGGCGGGTGTCCGGCAGGGATTGCTCGAGGCCGGATATCCCGGCGCCGGGGAAATGTTCTCATGGGAAACAGGTCTGGGATTGATTGCCGATCAGGATGCGAGCGTGAGGTACAAGCGGACCAAGGCCAGGAAACTGGCCCGGGAGATCCAACGGCAGGCGGCCGGTTATCCCGCCGCTCCCATCGATGTTCTGGGCTTCTCCGCGGGAACCGCCGTGGCGGTCTTCGCCCTCGAGGCCCTGCCTCCCGGCGTGAAGGTGCAAAATGTCGTCCTGCTCGGCGCGTCCCTCAGCGAAAACTATGATCTGACCAAAGCCCTGCAAAGAGTTCGTGGCCGGGTTTACCTCTACACCTCCACCCGGGATCCGGTGCTTGGTATTCTCATGCCCTTCTCGGGCACGGCCGACCGGAAATTCAACGATCCCGGCGCGGGCATCCGCGGGTTCGTTCTGCCCGCGCACGCCAGCGCTCGCACCCGCAAGCTCTACGCGGAAAAATTGGTCGCCATCCCCTGGAGCAAGACCCTGGAGTCCGACGGCAACTTTGGCCGTCATTTCGACAATATCAAAATGAAGTTCATCCGCGATCACGTCGCGCCACTGTTCATGGCGAAGCCGGGGCACTCCACAAACTGAGTGCGGTTAGAGCAATTTGAAAAATATCGTAGCCGCCGTCGTGAGACGGTGGCCTCCGTAATTTGGAGGAGTCTCCCCCCACGCCCTCACGGGCGCGGCTACAGTTTTTCAGTGCCCGCTCTAGCCCTATCGGGTCAGCCGCGGGCGGTTGACCAGAAGAAACACCAGAACCCAGAACGACTGGAGCAGCGTGGCCACCGGGATCTGGAGTTCGGAGGGCATGAAATACACCAGGCAGACCCCGGGAATCCAGATGCACCACCCTGCCACCTGAACGGGAAAAATACGGTCGAAGTAAAATCCCGGACGAAAAATGGACCTCGCGGCCGGGACGCTGAAGTGGAGATCACGCCACGAGAAATAGCCCACGGCGAGCGGACTGGAGAGGAAGGGGCTGAAAAGAAACTGGTCCACCAGCACCTTGATGAGAATCGTCAGCCCATCGTGGCCGACTCCAAACCAGAGCGCCTGACCGCGATAAAACAGGTCAACCAGCATGCCCATCAAACCCCAGAACGGGGCAGCGGTGAGGAAGTTCCAAAGGTTGCTCCGTGTCGCTTTTCCGCCTTGAAAAAAAACCACCCGCAGAATCTCCGGGAGCAGCGCTGCGGAGATCAGATAGGAAACGAAGGCGAACCAGTATCCTGTCTCGTATTTCACCTCAGCGACTCTGACAAGAAACTGACGGGTGCCATCGTGCAGTAGGTACAGGGACAGAAAACCCCCCATGACAGCCTGGAGCAGCAAACCGGGCAGCAGATTGGCCCGGATGGCCCGTCGCGCGATGATGAGAGCCGCGCGCGGCGTCATGGATTGGACGGCTCGAGAAAGATCTTCCCCGTCCGCCGGCGCGCGTGAAAATCCCCCGGCAGGCTGACTTTCGCCGGGCCGCGGCCGTCATTCAGCAGAGCCAGGGTGCGCATCGTTTCCTGGAATCCTGCCTCCGGCACACCCTGTTCCTTCAGCCAGCGAAGGACGAAGCGCCGTCGCAAGGCCTCCGGCATGGCGCGCAGGGTTTCACAGGCGAGCTGCTTCGTCACGGGAGGAACCAGGGATTCCATCCAGGCGTCTTCCTCGCGCAGGATTTCCGCCGCCCGCAAAATGGCGGCGCGATGCGATGGCCCGAGGGCTGTGCTGATGGCGGGAAGAACTTCCCGGCGCAGGCGATTGCGCGTGTACGTGCGGTCTTGATTGCTGGCGTCCTCACGCCACGGGATATTTTTTTCGCGGGCGTAGGCGCTGATCTCGTCGCGCGAAAGGCCAAGCAACGGACGGATGATTTCCAGGCCTGCTCGGTTGGAAACGGGTTTCATTCCGGCAATCCCGGCCGCCCCGCTGCCGCGCAGGAAATTGAACAGGCTGGTCTCGATCTGGTCGTCGGCGTGGTGGGCCAGAAACAGGCGGGGACAGCGGTGCTGGCGCGCGCAGCGGGAAAAAAAGGCGAAGCGCAGCTCGCGCGCGGCCAACTCTACGGAGCATTTGTTTTGCGCGGCGTAGGCTTTGACATCGGCCTTGGCGGTTTCCCATCCGGCCCTCATCCGCGTTGCGGCTTGGCGAACGAGGTTGCCGTCCGCGCGGGCGGCCCTGCCGCGCAGGCCGTGGTTGAGATGGCAGACGATCAATTTGTGAAAACCCAGATGGTGAAGCGCGTGCAACAGCACCATGGAGTCGCGGCCGCCGGAAACTCCGATCAGATACCTTTTCCGGGGCCCGCATGCGGCCAAGGCAGGAAGGAGCCTGGCCGGGAGATCATTCAATCGCAGCGGCTCCAAAATAGCTGTGCAGCGGCTCGGGAAGTTTCACGGAGCCATCAGGTTGCAGTCCGTTTTCCAGTAGGGCGACATAGAGCCGCGCCAGAGCCGTGCCGGAACCATTGAGGGTGTGGCAAAAACGGTTTTTCCCATCCTCTGCCTTGAACCGAAGGTTCATGCGCCGGGTCTGGAAGTCTTCAAAGTTCGAACAGCTGGAGACTTCGAGGTAGGCATTTTGTCCCGGGGACCAAACTTCGATGTCATAGGTTTTGGCCGAGCCGAAACCGAGGTCGCCGGTGCAGAGTGCCACGGTGCGATAGGGGAGGCCGAGTATCTGCAGGACGCGTTCGGCATCGTGGGTCAGCGATTCCAGTTCGGCATCGGAATCTTCCGGCCGGCAGATTTTGACCAGTTCGACCTTGTCGAATTGGTGCATGCGGATCAATCCCCGCGTGCCGAGTCCGGCGGAACCGGCCTCGCGGCGGAAGCAGGGTGTGTAGGCGGCATATTTGACCGGCAGGGTGTCGAGGGAAAGAATTTCCTCGCGATGAAGGTTCGTCACGGGCACCTCGGCGGTGGGAACGAGATAGAGATCCTCATTGGCCACGCGGTATTGCTGGTCTTCGAACTTGGGAAGCTGGGACGTTCCGACGAGGGCTTCGGTGCGGACGAGATGGGGCGGATTGATTTCGAGGTAGCCGTGTTCGCGGGTGTGGAGATCAAGCAGAAAATTGATGAGGGCCCGTTCCAGCCGCGCTCCCGGTCCGGTGTAACAAACAAATCCGCTCCCGCTGATTTTGGCGGCGCGGTCGAAATCGAGAAGCTTCAGGCGGTTGGCAATGGCAAGGTGGTCCTGGGGATTTTCCAAGCCCGGCTTGGTGCCCCATTCCCGCACCACGGGATTGTCCTCGGCGTTCGCTCCCGCCGGCACGGAGGACTGGGGAAGATTGGGCAGCGTAAGAAGAACGGTGCGCTGCTTTTCTTCCAGGTCGGCGCTTTGGGCGGCGAGGTCCTGCATTTCGGCGGCGTGTGACCTGGACTGCGCCTCCAGCTCGGTGGTGTCATTTTTCCGGGCCCGCAAGTTTCCGATTTCTTTGCTGAGACGGTTGCGTTCGGCCTGCAAATTCTGGAGACGGGTTTCGACGGAACGGCGTTCCCCGTCGAGGGCGAGGGCGGCGTCCACGATTTCGGCCCATCCGGACCCTCTCAGGGTCAGGCGGGTTTTCACGAGATCGGGTTGTTCGCGGAGAAGGCGGATATCAAGCATGGAAACGGGGAGTTTTAACTTTCACCGCGGAACTTTCAACGCCCAACTCTCAATTCCCAGGGGCGTTCAACTTGAATATTGAACGTTCGACATTAAGCGTCGAGAGTTGCGTGACAGCCTCATGCCCGTTCAATTCCGCGATTACTATGAAACCCTTGGCGTGTCCAAGACCGCGCCTCACGATGAGATCAAGAGCGCCTTCCGCAAGCTGGCCCGCAAGTTTCACCCCGACACGGCGGAAGATAAAAAATCCGCAGAGGAAAAATTCAAGGAGATTAACGAAGCCTACGAGGTGCTGAGTGACCCGGAGAAACGCAAGAAATACGACGACTACGGCGCGAACTGGCAGCAGGGCGGATTTCCCCCTCCGCCTTCTGGCGGGAGGAGACCACAGGGATATCCGGGGGGGGGCGCCGACGGGGAAACCGAGTTTCATTTCGGCGGCACCGGATTCAGTGATTTCTTCGAGCAGATGTTTGGCTCCCGCAGGGGCGGAGGCCGCAGCGGGGCAGGCTTTGAAGAAGCGCCGATGCGTGGCCAGGACGTTGAAGCCGATATTCTGGTCAGCCTGGAGGATGCCTTGCGGGGTTCGTCCCGGCAGATTTCTTTCCGGCGGGGGGATTCGGGCAAGATTCAGACCTATACGGTCAAGATTCCCAAAGGCGTGCACGAGGGGCAGCGCATTCGTCTGGCTGGACAAGGGGGATCAGGTGGCGGGGGAGCCCAGGCCGGTGATCTCTATCTCCGCATGAAGTTTGAGAAACACCCGGACCTCGAGGTCGAGGGCGAGGACCTCTACTACGATCTGGAAATTCCCGCGTATCAGGCCGTCCTTGGCAGCGATGTCGAAATCCCCACCTTGGACGGGAGAGCGAAGCTTCATATTCCGGCCGGCACGCAAAACGGCCGCAAGTTCCGAATTTCTGGTCGCGGGCTGCCACGCAAAGGCGGCACGCGCGGGGACTTTTATGCGGTCGTGCAGGCTTTTCTGCCTGTCAGCCCTTCCAGCCAGGAGATGGAGCTCTGGGAAAAAATTGCCGGTCTTTCCAAGACCGCCTAACGCCCTTCCCCCCGGGCAAGCCGGTTTAGGAAACCGGAGTGGGAGAAGGAGTCGGCGTGGGGGTCGGCGTAGGCGTCGGAGTTGGTGTCGGAGTGGAACCCCCGCCATTGCTGCCGGATCCACCACCCGCGCCCGTGGATCCCGTCGGGGCGGCACCGGCATTGATCGCTCCCTGACTCCCGGTGCTGTCCGCATCTGCGACCTCACTGCCGAGAGGGGAAAACGCTCTGGCCAACTCCACGAATTCCGGGGTTGTCGTGGTGGGACTGAGAATTCCCTGGGTAACCAAGGCCCCATCGAGAGCCACTGCACCGTCAATTTTCCGGCTGCCGGGCAAATCGCCAAGGGCGAAGCTACGGAGAGCGATAACGGTCTTCGTAATGTCCGCTTGTTCCTGACCCGAGGCGGCAACACCGACGATCAAGGCGGCAAAGTACGAGCTCTTTTGAGCTTCCGGGGGAACGCCCGCGAGAGCGGCCTTGCCGATGACAACCCGGTTTTCCTGCGATGGCCCGCCGGTGAGATTGACCAACAAGGCGACGGCAGAGGCGACAATGACATTGGCATTCTCCGGGTTGGCCTTGACCATGGCCGTAACCGCTTCGCTCAAGGTCTCCACGCTGAGTGATTGACCATTCTTGGCGGCTTCCTCTTTCAGTTTTTCCTGAACGGCATCGTCGGGTTTGGTTTCCTTGATGATTTCCGAGTAACTCTTGTCGGAGTTGGCCAAGAGGGCGACGTCATTTTGATAAAGTGCCACCAGTTGCGAAAGCTGGGCTTTTCCCGTGGCGGTTGCCCCATTGCTGGGTGCGGTGGGGAAGTCCGACCCGATGAGAACAACCGCATGTGCCAGAGGCGCTCCCAGAGCCAGAGCCGCCACGATCGCCAAAAATTTGCCGGAATTTTTCATTTCCTAAAAGTTAGCGAACATGCTGCGATTTGTCCAGTCACAAAAATATTACTGTGGCGCTGCAATCAAACCTGGACAAAAGTGCGCGATCAAAGCTGGACAGGTCTGGAAGTTGGGAAATGGAGGATTACGAGAGGGAGCGAACCATGTTCGGGAGGGCGATGGAGGAGGGAGAAGTCGCCGTTTGAGTGTTGGCAGCGAGTGAGTTTTGAGCCGTGGGGAGACTGGACGGGGAGACGCAAGGAGCCGATGGGAACGCAACCGTCTGAAGCGACGGAGACCTGGGATCGAATGCTCCAGACATAGGGCCACCAAGGGCAGGCCGGCGAGGAGCGCACCACAGAGCGACCTTGGGCGATGGCCAGCTCATGGGCGAGGAGCGGGGTCATGCGCAGTTCGCGGTGGATTTCCTTAGAGTTGTGGTGGATTCGAAGAAGGTCGATGAGGGGATTGGCACGGGAGATGCGCGAGATATTTTCTGCGGCGAAAAGGGCCGGGAGACGTTTTTGCCAGAAGAGATGGAGACGCTCGATCTTGCCTTTGGCCTGAGGGGTCGGAGCATAACGCAGGGCCACGCCATAAAAGCGGAGGGCGGTCCCGAGTTGGGTAAGGGCCTCCGGCACAGAGGAGAAGAAGAAGCTATGATAATCGACGTAGAGGGCCAGAGGCAGGCCGTGCTGCAGGAAAGCGCGCGGCAGGAAGTCCAGATAGGCCAAGAGGGTCTCCCTGGCATAAATGCGGGCACCGGTAATGAGTCGGGAGCAATCGTCGAGGATGTCGAGCAAGGGGAGGTTTTGGTCGAAGGGAGGCAGCCACTTGTGAGGGGATGCATCGAGTTGCCAGAGAGCACCGGTATCCTGGCATTGCCAGCGACGAACGGCGGCGTGGGATGGCCGGTGTAGCGGCTTGGAGGGGCACAGGGAATTGGCAATGGCGAAGCGCCGGACCGTGGCGGAATCAATCCGCAGAGCGAGACGGCGCAGGAGTTCACTGGTGGCAAAACGGTAAGAACAGGGCGGGTCGGCGGAAAGGAGTTTGCGCAGCAATGCCTCGGCTTTTTTGCTGATCACATTGCGGCGGGATCCGCCGGATACGCCCGGTTGCCATTGGTCAAGAAGGCCGCCGGGGACCGCCCGCAAATAGTCGGCATAGATCTGGTAGAGCCGCGAACGGCTTACGCCCAGTTCGGAGGCGGCCTGCGAAGCGGGCATGTCGCCGGATCGGGAGGAGGCGAGGATGTGGCGCACCAGCGGTGCTGGAAGACGGGTCAGGAGCTGGCGGTAGGGTTTTTCACACGGGAGATCAAATCACCCCCGCCCTGCGGCGTCGCCCCCATTCGCCCGCCTACGCTACGCTCCGGCGGGCGAATGGGGGTGCTTTGTGCTTGTCCAGGTTTGATCGCGCACTGTCCAGGTTTGATCGCGCCGCGACAGTCACAAAAATATTACGTGGCGTCCGGCAGCACTTCCTTCTTCAGGCGCTCGACGCCCTCCTTGGCGAACTCACTTTGGGGGTATTTATTCCAGGCTTTGAGATACCAGGCCAGGCTCGATCCGGGTTGCTTCCGGCCCTCAAGGTCCTGGGCCTTGCGGATGGCTTGGACAAAGTCCGAGGCTTCAATGGTCAGGTTGGCGCGAAGCTGGTTGAGTTTGTTGTCATTCGGATATTTGAGGAAGGCTTTCTCAGCGCTTTCCCATGCCCCCGCATAGTTGCTCCGCTTCTCGATTTCCTGCGCCTGGATGATGGCGGTTTCGATGACCTGCATGTCGTCAAGGACCTTGCGGAGTTCCTCCTGCTTTTCCGGATACATCGAGGTGGCGGCGATGAAACGCATCTTGTCGTCAAAAATCTGCCGGTAATTTTTCTGGCTGAGCAACTGATCGAAGTCCACCAGGGCGCGGGATTGGACATCGGCCTGCGAGAAGATCATTTTCGACACCTCGGTCAGGGCCGGATTGCGCGGCCAGATTTCCATGGCGGCTTTGAGTTCGGTTTCGAGCGCCTCCTTGTCGCCGCCTACCGCGGCATTGCGGGCCTTGGCGATGTGCATGGCCGAAACCTGCCGGGCGGTTTCGATGGCGGCGGTGGGTTTGGAGGTGTCGGCGTCCTGCGCGGTTTGATTCAGCTCTTTGACCAGGGTTTCAGCCAGGGTGTAGTCCTTGACCTCGAGGGCGCTGATGAGCTGGTTGGATTTCTGCACGAAGGCGAGGGCCTTGCGTTTGTCGTCCCGGCTGAGGGTGCGGATGTCGGGGAGGTATTCGCCGATGATGAAGGTCTCGGCCAGGCGCTTGGAGGCGCTTTGCAGTTCGTTTTTCTCGAGCAGGAACTTGAAGGCCTGCGCGCCTTCGCGGACATCGCGCATGATCTCGTTGGCCAGTGAATCGATTGTTCCCATGGTCGGAGGGAGTCCGGTCGTCTTGGCAAAGAGGCTTTTGGCGTCCTCGCCCACGCGGAGCTGGCTGTCTCCATCGGCAAAAACGTTGCGGTAAAACCGTGTTCCGATCACGGCATGTTGGAAGCGCCGCTGGAGAAAGTGCTGCACGATGAGGGCCTGAAATTCGATCTTGATCTGGAGTTCCGCCACCTCGCGTTTGAGCTGGTTCGTTTTGATGAGGGCCTGAATTTCCGCGATGCGGGTGATGAGCGGCTGCATTTCCATGTCGCGTTTGAGCTGCTCCTGTTTGGCCCATTCCGCCGCCACCCCCTCGCCCTTCGACGTCGGACCATCGAGGCGGTTGCCCGCGGCGGTTATCTTGGCATTCCACTCCAGCCGTTTCCGCTCGTCTTCGAGACCTTTATTGGCCGCGCTGACGCGTTCGTTGTTGTTCTTGGCCAGCCAGGCGGAATAGACCTGATAGGCGATGCTGTCGCAAAGGTTTGCGTCTTCCTGAAACTGGGATGCCTTGGCCAGGAGCTGGAAAGCCTCGTCCGTCGATTTCGGGGTGATCCGGCTCGGCGAGAGCTTGTCCATGATTTGCTCCAAAATGGCCTCGTATTCCCGATCCGCCTCGGTGGTGGAGGGCGGCGCGTTGAGATACTTCTCAAAGCGGGCCTCGAAGACCCGGTTGTTATTGATGTTCCAGTTCTTGCCATCCCAGCTGACAATTTCGCTGCCGGGATTGAAAAACGGCACATCCTTGCCCAGAAAACTGGAGCCGCCATTGGAGTTCGCCGGTTGGGAGGCCGGAGGTGCGGCGGGTTGGGGGGCGGCGTTGGAGGGCGGGTCGGGAACCTGGGCCAGCGCCAGGGTGGACGAGGCCAGACAAATCAGCAGGGAAGACTTCATGCTTTGGTCAGATCTTTCGTGCGCAAGATACCATTATTGTCGACTTCGAGCAGAAAAATAAATTTCTGCCCCTTCTGAATATTGATGTGGTTGAAGTTCGTCGTAACGAGAATCGGGATCACATCCTCGCCTTTGTTGACGCTGACGGAGATCAGGCGGCCATTGGTCGATGACCAGGCCAGCGAATCGCTGACTTCGCCCTCGATTTTATAGACATTGCTGCGGAGGCTGTTGGCGTTGTCGAGGTAGGCTTTGACGTCGAGGGCGGCCACGGTGCGGAAAGGTTCCGACGTGGTGGTGATAAAGAGACGGGATCCGATGAAAGCGACCCCGAGCAAAAGCACGGCGATGATTATCCAAAGGGGTTTGATGGAGTTTTTTCCACGTCGGGCCATCTGCCAGCATCTACACTCCCCTGTCCCCTGCCGCAAATGCAAATCGCAAATGCGCGATCACCGCATCCCGCCGGGCACGGGGCTTCCGGCTTTCCCGGCGGTTGGAGAAAGAAGCTTTTTTCCAACCGGTTTGCGGCTCAGAATCCCGAATGATGAAACCCATCATCGCCATCACCCAGGGAGATCCGGCGGGCGTCGGGCCGGAGATCGTCCGCGCCGCGCTGGCGGGCGGGCCTTTGCCGGAGGACTTCACTTATCGCGTGATCGGCCCGACGGATTCCTTTGTGCCCGGCCAGCCGTCACGGGAGTCGGCCGCGCATGCCCTCCGCGCCTTGGAGGAAGCGGCGGACCTTGCGCTTCGCGGCGAGGTCCGCGCGGTCGTGACCGGACCAGTCAGCAAAAAGCGATTGCATGAGGTGGGGTTTTCCTTTCCGGGTCAGACGGAATTTTTTGCGGCCCGCGCGGCGGTGAACGACTTTGCCATGTGCCTGACCGGCGGGGGCCTCACCGTTGCCCTTGTGACCGCGCATGTGCCGCTGCGGGATGTGGCCGGCCTGCTGCGGACGGACGAAATCGTGCGGGTGGGAAATTTGCTGGCCGCTTTTCTGCAACGCCGCGGCTTCGCCGTTCCGCGCGTGGCCGTGGCGGGTTTGAATCCCCATGCCGGGGAAAACGGCGATCTTGGACGCGAGGAAATCACCCTCATCGCGCCCGCCGTTGGCCTGCTGCGGGAAAAATGGGGTCGGTCGGCCGGCTTCAGCGAGCCCCTGCCGCCGGACACCGTTTTTCATCGCGCGGTGGCGGGTGAATTTGACGGGGTGCTGTGTCTCTATCACGATCAGGGTCTCATCCCGCTCAAGCTGCATGCCTTCGACGAGGGGGTGAATGTCACCCTGGGCTTGCCGTTTCCCCGCACAAGCCCGGACCATGGCACCGCTTTTGACATCGCCGGGCGGGGCCTGGCGCGACCGGGGAGCATGATTGCCGCCATCCGGCTGGCGGGGGAATTGATCCGAACGGCCTGAGGGGGAACGATGGACGCCTTTGATGCCGCCGGTGTGACCGGCCTTGTCTGGCGGCGGGTTGATCCCGCGCGGGAGGCGGAGGCGGAAGCCTTGATGCGCCAACTCATGATGCTCTCGCGCCGCTCGGTGGGGTTTCAAGGGTCGGAGATTTTCCCCCCGATTGCGGGCGTGCAGGATGCCTATGTCGTGCTTTACCGGTTCAACAGCGGAGAAAACCTGCGACGCTGGCTCGGCTCGCCGGAGCGTCATGGGATTTTCCAGCAAATCGAACGTCTCCTGCGGCAACCTTCGCACGAGTTTTTTTTCGCGCACCGTCGTCGTGTTCCTGGCACGGTCTCGACCGTTTTTTCCTACCGGGTCCGGCCCGGCCATGAGGCGGAATTTCACGACTGGCGCCGCCGCATTGTCGAGGCCTCGCGGAAGTGGGAGGGA
Organism: Chthoniobacter flavus; assembly: GCA_945860745.1. Classification (GTDB taxonomy): domain Bacteria; phylum Verrucomicrobiota; class Verrucomicrobiia; order Chthoniobacterales; family Terrimicrobiaceae; genus CAMASH01. The sequence continues at coordinate 30,096 of CAMASH010000024.1, forward strand.
TTCCTCGGCACGGAATCCTTCGACACACTGGACAGCGCCAACCCGGAGTTTGTCGTGGTGCTGCGTTTCGACTCGCGGCCTCATCTCGAGGCCTGGCTGCAATGTCCGGAGCGCGCGCTGCTCATCGCGGAGGTGCATCAGTATGTGGAAGATTACCGCGTGCGGCGGATCGGGAGCGGGTTTGAGGGATGGTTCGAATATGGGGACGACTCCGCGCCGCCCGCGCCGTGGCGGCAGGGGTTGGTGATTCTCTCGGCGCTCTTTCCCGTGATCACATTTCTCCGGCATCTTCTCGCCCCGCTCTTCAATGCCGTGCCGCTGCCGCTGGCCTACCTCATTCTGCTCGCCGTCGATATTTCCCTGCTGACGTTTTTCATCATGCCGCGGTACTCGCGCCTGATGAATTTCTGGCTGCGTCCCGCGCCCGGTCACACCTGGCGCACCGAACTGGCGGGCTGGGGCATTTTGCTGGGCGTGATCGGCCTCACTCTGGCCGTGGCATTGGTTTTCGGATTCTGAAACGACCGCGGATTCACGGAAGTTTCACCGGGGCTTCGGGCGGGCTTCACACAGCCGGGGCAGGATTCCCGGCCATGAAACACAAAACCAACCGCTCATCGTGCGACGTCCGACCTCTCCGCGCCGCGGCCAAACAATACGCCGAAGCGCACGGGGATCCGGCTTTTCTCAGCGCGGGGGAACTCTTTATCCGCGAAGAGCAGCGCCACGGCGCGGCGCTGGGGGAGTGGCTCGATCTGGTCGGCATTCCCCGCAAAAATCGCGACCTCGGCGACAGCCTTTTCCGCTGCTGCCGCTCCGCCATTCCCAACTATGCCGTGTGGGCCGCCGTCGTGGTGATGGTCGAGGCCATGGCCGGGATCTACTACGCGGCGGTAAAACAGATGACCCCGTGTCCGCGCCTGTAAGCCAGGTGCGAGCGCATCCTGCGCGACGAGGTGCGGCATATTCAATTTCAGTGCGAACCCCGGGCTTTCACGCGGCGGCTCCTGCCCTGCTGGCCGCGGGCGGTGTTGTTTGCCGGAGAGATGATGTTTTACGGCGTGGTCGGCGCGGCCGTGTGGTTGGCACACGGCCGGTTGTGACAATTTTCCGGGATGACGTGGGGCGTTTTGTGCAGACCGCAGCCGGAAAATTCCGGGCGATGCAGCGGCTGATGAATCCGGGGCGCTAGGCTTTTCCCCGCGCGTGGCACCGTCCGATGTTCTTTCCGACCCGGGCGCGGGAGTGATGGCCGGCAGCGACAAACAGATTGAACTGTGGCGGAGGGAGCGGCAATTTACCTGTGATGCCGGTTGAAACAACCCTCCGCTTGCGCAACGACTTTGGGGACCTCTCTGCCGTCGCCGAGGCCACCACGAATTTCCTGGAGGAAAACGCCGCCGGGCCGGAAGTCGTCTTCGCGGCCAATCTTGCCATCGAGGAGTTGGTGACAAACGTTATCAAATACGGCTACGACGATGAAGCCTCGCATGAGATCACGGTCCATCTGGTCAAGGACGCAGAACTTTTGCAAATCCGCATCTGCGATGACGGCCACGAATTCAACCCCTTCGATCAGCCCGAACCCGACACCACCCTGCCGGCTGAGGAGCGCGACATTGGCGGGCTGGGTATTCATTTTGTCCGCAATATGCTCGACTCCTGTGCCTATGTCCGGCAGGACGGCCGCAATATTGTGACGATCACCAAGAAGCTCTGACCGTATGCTTGCCGCCCCGCGCAACCCCTGATTATTTGACTGCCATGCAAATCACCGAACAGCGCGCAGGCCCGATTGTGGTCATTGCCGTGGCAGGGCGGCTGGACCATGCCGGGGCCGGAACGTTTCAGGATCACACGGTGAAGCATATCAAAGACGGCGTGCGTTCGATGGTGGTTGATTTCACCGGAACGGTTTTTGTCGCCAGCATGGGCATCCGCGCCATCATCGGTCCCGCGCAGGAAATGATGCGGGCCGGCGGACGGTTCGGGATCACGGGACTGAGTCCGGACCTGCGGCGGCTTTTTGAGATCTCCGGTTTGCTCAAAGTTTTCAACACCTACCCGACCCTTGCCGATGCCGTGGCCGATGGCGTTTGGGTTTGATTTTCGCGGGTTGGCCGTGCTGCTGGTTCTGACCGCGCAGCCGGTTTCCGCGCTGGACCGTTCCATCACGCAATTGGTCGTTTCGATTTCTCCCGGGTGGAACTCCCCCACGGGAAGGCTCCAGCTTTTCGAGCGCGAAGGCAAAGGCTGGCGGGCCGTTTCCCCGGCCCTGCGCGTGCTCTATGGAAAGAACGGTCTGGCCCGGGGGCGCGGCGTGCTCGGCGGCGGCGGGGCGGGACCGCAAAAAATCGAACGCGACAAGCGCGCCCCGGCCGGGGTCTTCAAGATCGGGACCATCTACACTTACGACAAGAGTCTGCCCGCCGGGGCGGACTATCCTTTTCACACCCTGAGCGAGGCGGATGCATGGATCGATGATCCCGCGCTGCCGCACTACAACCAACACGTGGTCGTCGATCCCGCCAATCCGCCGCCGTGGTTTGCCAGGCAAAAGATGCGGCTCAACGACCCGCCGCACCGCTGGCTGATCGAAATCCGCCACAATGCCGATCCGCCGGTGGCGGCCGCGGGGAGTGCGATTTTTTTCCACATACAGCGCGGTCCATCGGTTCCCTCGGCCGGCTGCACGGTCATGCCCCAGGCATCGATCACGCTCATCCTGCAATGGCTGCGGGCGGAGAAAAACCCGCACTATGTTTTGCTCCCCCGCGACGAATACCTGAAACGCTGGCAGGAGTGGGGCCTGCCTTCCCCGCAGGAGGCGGCCGGGCTGCTTTAGCCGAATGACCTCCTTGAGCCCGTTCACGTTTGGCAGCATGTCGCTGGGTCGGAATCCGGCGGATATCACTGCGGATCTGGCCGTGGCGCGCCGGGCCATCGAGTCGGGGGTCTGGTTTCATTCCAGCCCGACGTACAATCAGGGTTTCACCTTCATGGTGCTCCGCCTGGCCTTCGACGAAGACCGCTCGCGCGTGCCGCGCATGGTGATCAAAGTGCGGGATGCCACGGCGTCGCTCATGCGCTTTGAGGTGGAAGACAGTTGCCGCCGCCTCGGCCTTGATGCCATCGACGTGGCGCAGCTTGTCTCGATGGATCCCCGGCCCGGAAATCTGGTGGACCAATTGCGTGGCGGAGACGGTCCTTTGGTCGAGGAACTGGCTTCCCTGCGCGCCCGCGGGTTGATCCGCGAGGCCGTGCTTTTTCTGACTCCACAAAATTCCGTTGCGGCCGTGGAGGCGACGAACAGCGGCCTGATCGAAGGCGTGATCCTGTACTGGAACGCCTGCCAGCGCGATTGCTCGGACCGGGCCTGGCAGGCGATTCAGAAAAACAAAATCCCCGCTCTCGCGCTGCGCACTCTCGGCGGGGGCCCTTCCGACAAAGCGAGCAGCGCAAAATCCGCTGCGCTAGCCGAATTGATCGAAGGCGCCGGGTGTCGGGACGCCACAGAATTCAACCTCCGCCTGGCCGCCAGCGAACCCGCCATCTGCACCACCATCGGCGGGACTTCTTCACTCGCTCATCTGGAAGACTATCTGAAAGCCGCCGCGGAGGCTCGGCCGCTCCCCGCAGAAATTCTGAGGCAGGTGGAATTGTTGCAGGCGAAGGCTTAAGTTTCGTGCAGAATTTTTCCGGGACGCTACAAGTTCCGCATGACCAAATGCGAGCGATGAAAATCCCGGTGGCTCTTTTTCTGTCGTCCCTTCTCCTGACCGGATGCGCGAGCAAGCCGGACGGGGGCACCAAATTCGATCCCTTTGGTGCACTCATGCGGACGGACAAAAGCCTTAATGACTGGGTTGATCGCCGGGCGGGATTCACCCCGGAGGAGCCGGCGCCTTCCCGGCTGTATCAGCAGTAGGGACGTTGGTTTTCAAGCGGTAGCGACCGCTGCGGCGTTGCAGGGTCAGGGGAGAACCGAAAATCGCGCTGAGATTCTTCGTCGTCAGGCCCTGCGCGATCGGGCCGGAACTGACCACACGGCCGTTTCGTAAAGCGAGGAGATGGGTGAATTCCGGCAGGATTTCCTCGACGTGATGGGTGACCAAAACCAGCGCGGGCGCGCTTTTTTTCGCAGTCAGTCGGCGGATGTCCGACAAAAAGTTTTCCCGCGCCACGGGGTCCAGTCCGGCGCAGGGTTCGTCGAGAATGAGCAGCAACGGATCGGCCATGAGCGCGCGGGCGATCAGAACGCGCTGGCGTTCGCCCTGCGAGAGTACTTCCCAGGTGCGTTCGGCGGCGTAGGGGATGCGGAGGGATTTCAGCAGTTGGCGGGCGCGATCTTTCTCCGCGCGGGTCACCCGGCCCCAGCAGCCGATCATGGCCCGCTTGCCCCCGGCCACGATTTCCAGTGCGGTGTCTTCCTCATGCACGAGGAGGGAAATACTGGCACTGACGATGCCGATGTGGTGGCGCAGTTCGCGCCAGTCGCTGTCGCCGAATTCCTCCCCCAGCAGCGTGATCTCGCCTTCGGTCGGCGTCATGTAGCCGGTGATGGCCTTGAGCAGGGAGGTTTTGCCGGAGCCGTTGGCTCCAAGGATGATCCAGTGCTCACCCGGACGGACGGTCCAGTGGACGTCGCGCAGGATGTGGGTGTCACCCCGTCGGATGGAAAGCTGGCGGACTTGGAAGAGAATATTCGGGTTCATCGCATGCGGCTGTAGTGCCGCTGGTCCACCCAAGCGGAAACCTCCCAATGAGTGGAGTAAATCCTGATGCGGACCGCGCCGTTTTCGTCCTGCCGGAAAAGCCGGATGCCGAGGGAGGCGAGGTTTTCAACCAGGGCATCGGGAATTCTTTCGCTGGCGGGAAAATCCGCCGCGCTGGCCACGACGACGGACGGATTCGCGGCTTTGAGGAAGGACAGATCGGCGGAAGGTCCGCGGCGTGACGAACCCTTGATCAGAATATCGCAGGGGAGTTTTTCCGCGCTATGCGCGAGCAACCATTGCTCGGTGGACAGTCCGGCGTCGGACATGAAAAGGAGGCGCAGATTTTCCACTTCAAGGCGGACGATGAGGGTTTTGTCGTCGGCCAGGGTGCGGGAGATGTCGCGCGGTGGATAGAGCACGTGCAGGCGGGCCGCAGGAGAGAGAACAACCAGGTCATCGGAACGGTGGAGGGACTTGGGAATGCCTTGCCGGGCCAGTTCGGTGTGCAGGCGGTGGCGGAGTTTGGAACGGTCGTCGAGGGTCGAGTCGATCAGTTGGCGGGGCGGGCACGAGGCAAAAAGTTCCTCCGCCGATCCCATGTGTCCGGCATCGCCGTGGGTGATGAGCAGCCCGTCGAGGCTGCGCAGTCCGCGGGAACGCAGGAACGGCAGCAGCACGGAATCGAATTGGTAGGCCGGCCCGCTATCGATGAGCCACGAACGTCCTCCGGCGGAAACCCAGGCCGCACCACCCGCGCCGAAATCAAACACCACGATCTCCGCCAGCGGCGCGCGAACCTGCGGGGCGCGGACATAAAAAAATGAACCGGGCAGGGAGGCGAAAAAAGAAATCGTTCCGAGGAGAAGGTGGGCCAGCAGCCAGTTGGTTTGGTTGTAGATCGCCGCCACCCAGAGGCTGGCCACTCCGCTGAGAAGGGAAAGCATGGCCACGGCCATGATGCCGAACGAGATCGGCACGGCCAGGAGGTTGGCGGGCAGGGCGGTGAAGGAGACGAGATGAAAGTATCCCAGTGTCAGCGGCAGCGAACCGATCCAGGCGGCAAGGGAAACGGCGGCCAGGGCGGCCAGTTTTTGTCCGCTGTGAAAACCCAGGCGCTGCCCGGCCGTGAGAAGTTTCTCCGGGAAAAACGGGTCAGGGTGAAACGGCTTCGCCAACGCATCGCGAATGGGTCGCTCCATGACGAGTATGGCGGCGACGACGCAGAAGGAGAGTTGGAAGCCGGCGTTGAAAAGTTGGTTGGTATCCGCCAGCAGAATGAGAAACGCCGCCGCCAGCAAATTGTTGAGCAGAACGGGCCGTCGGCTAGTGATCAGACCCAGCAGGACGATGGCGGCCATGATGGTGGCGCGGAGGCTGGCCGGTTTGAGGCCGGTCATCAGGGCATAAAAAAACAGGATGCCGATGATGAGCATCGCGGCCTGGCGCCGGGGAATGCGCAGCAGTTTAAAGGCGAACCAAAGCAGCGCCGCCAGGATGCCGACATGCAGTCCGCTGACGGAGAATAAATGAAATGTTCCCGTGCCGCGGAACTGCTCCTGGATGCGTTCCGGCATGGTGGTGGTTTCGCCCAGCACCATGCCAATGATGAGGTCGGACGCGATGGGGTCATCCAGCCCTCGCGTCAGCGTTTCCCGCATCCAATTCCGCGCCCGCAGCGCCGTGGTCACCAGGGGATTGCCCCGGTGGGAGGCCAGAATGGCGGCGTCGTTCGCATGGCCGACCCGCAGCCGGGTGTAGATCGAGCGTCGGGCCGACCAGGCGGCGAAGTCGAATTGTCCGGGATTGCGGGGAGGCCCGGGATTTTCCAGTGAACCGACCACCCGCACCTCGTCGCCATAGACCGGTGGCGGACCGGTCCATTCGACTTGCAGGGTGAGGGGAGCGCTCAACTCCCGGCCCTCCACCCGCATCCGGCTGAGGCGCAGTTCGAAACTGGTTTTATCGGAAAAACTGCGCGGCTCGCTCACGACGATTCCATGCGCCTCGGTCAGGAGACTGCGCGGACCCAGCCAGCCGGCGAATTGCGCCGCGGCGGACTCCCGGCTTTGCCAGAGATGCATGAGCGCGAAGAGGCAAAAGCACAAGGCGGCGAACGTCGTCTGCTTCCGGGTGAGGAAAAATGCGCCGGTGCTTGCGAACGCGGCAATCAACCAGAAGGAGGAAGGCCCCTTGGCCAATTCCGCCGCGAGAATGCCGGCCACCGCGCAGGCCAGCAGCGGAAGAAAGGGAAACCTCTGACGGAACAACGCAGCCATGGATTCCCTTGCCTTCACGGCTGTCCGCAAAACTTGAAAAGAAACAATTCGGTGGTTTGTTCCGCGAAAAAGAAAAACTGCAGGGCCCCATCGAGATTCCGCAGGTCCTCGCTGACCGCGCAACTGGCCCGCCGGGAATGGACCTGATGAATGCCGGGATCCACCCTGTGGTGATAAGGCGCGCCCCAGACTTCGAGCAGGATGGCCCGCGAAGTGGTTTCCAGCAACAACTCCTCCAAGGCGACGCGTTCGTAATGCTCGAAGAAGACGTTCCCCTGCGTTTCGATGTCCCCATAGTCAAATCCCCTGCAGGGGGAAACACCGCGACCGGGAAGGTGCCTCCACGTTCCTCGCCGGATGCCCAGCCGCACCCGCGGATCGAAGCCCGCGAGGAGATTGCGCCGCGAGAGGGTGTTCACCGCGACCGTCACCCGTTGGGGGCTGCCCGCCTCCATCGTGATCCACACATGATCGATGTAATCGGGATTCGGATGCTCCTCCAACCGGGCTTGTAAATCCCCGCCGACGGCGTGAACCAGGTCCGGGATTGCCTCTCTGCGCCGCATCCGTCGGAATTACCAGAAAGCAATGTTCACGCAAAGAAAGTTGCAGTCCGTGGCCGGGGCGATACGCTGCCGCCGCGATGAACAAAGGCCCTGTTTCCCAATTCCTGCTCCACCACTACCGCCACTTTAATGCCGCCGCCCTGGTGGACGCCGCCAAGGCCTACGAGACGCACCTCGATTCCGGCGGCAAGATGCTCGTCACCCTCGCCGGCGCCATGTCCACCGCCGAACTCGGCCTCTCCCTCGCCGAGATGATCCGGCAGGACAAAGTCCATGCCATTGTCTGCACCGGCGCGAACCTCGAGGAGGACATCTTCAACCTCGTGGCCCACGACTACTACGAGCGCGTGCCGAACTACCGCGACCTCACCCCGGCCGACGAAGTGGCTCTGCTCGACCGCCACATGAACCGCGTGACCGACACCTGCATTCCCGAGATGGAAGCCATGCGCCGCATTGAAAAGGTTGTGCTCGAGGAATGGGTTGCCGCCGACCAGGCCGGGGAACGTTTCTTTCCCCATGAGTTCATGTTCAAAATCCTCCGCAGCGGGAAGCTCAAGGACAGCTATCAGATCGATCCGAAAAATTCCTGGATGGTGGCCGCCTGTGAGAAAAACCTGCCCATGATCGTCCCCGGCTGGGAGGACGCCACCCTCGGCAACATGTTCGCCGGACACTGCATCACCGGCGACGTGAAAAACGTCCACACCGTCCGCACCGGCATCGAATACATGATGGAACTGGCCGAATGGTACACGAAGAATGCCAAACCGATCGGAGGCCTTGGTTCCATCGGCTTCTTCCAAATCGGCGGCGGCATCGCCGGCGACTTCCCCATCTGCGTCGTCCCGATGCTGCACCAGGATCTCCAGCGCAACGAAGTTCCGCTCTGGGGGTACTTCTGCCAGATCAGCGACTCCACCACCAGCTACGGCAGCTACTCCGGCGCCGTGCCAAACGAAAAAATCACCTGGGGAAAACTCGGGGCGGAAACCCCGAAGTTCATCGTGGAGAGCGACGCCACCATCGTCGCGCCGCTCATCTTTGCCTACCTCCTCGGCTGGTGAGGTTACAGAAATAGGAAGGCCGGAATGGCGCCCGGTTAAAGGTCGTGGCATTGGCTTCCAGCCGATGATCCTTTTTGAACGCATCGGCAGGATGCCGATGCCACTTTCCCGAACAAAAAATCAGTTAAACGAGAACGGACTGTAGAGCGACTCCTCGTAGCCCGAGTCATACCAGTCGTCGACTTCCGGCTGATTGTAGGCGAAGGGCTGCTGGTCCTGGTAGCCCGGCGTGTTGTAATAGGCCCGCTTCTGCTCGCCGCTGAGGCGCGCCTTTTGCTTGGGCGTATTCACTCCGTAAAACCCCTGGGTTTCCGAAAGATAGTTCAGCAACTGCGGCGTCGCGCCCGCGGCCTTGAGGCTTTGCAACTGTCCGTAGGTGAAATTGTAAACCTTCTGGGTGCTCTGCAAATAGCTCACCACGATCTGCGAGGGAACCCCCTTTTGCACCAGTTCGTCAATGTCATTGTAGTCCAGCACCCGGCCATTCACGACCTTGGTGTAGGTGGCCTGATTGACATTGCGGGAGGACAACGCGGCGGCGATGGCGGGATCAACCTGCGGCGTGGAGGCGCAGGCTGCCAGGAAAACCCCGGCGGCCGCGAGGAGGGAGAGACGAAAGAGGCGGGCAATCATGGAGAAGTCCTAATCAAGCGGGCCGATGCTGGCAAACTCTTTCAAGGAGCGTCTCTCAAGAAGCGGCGAGTTGCTGGCCTGCGGCCACCCTGGCGGGCTATGCTTCGCATAGGCTATCTTCGCTCCGCTTCGATTCCCGTCGCCGACCGGAAACTCAACCGCGCAGCGCGAGGGATTTTGCACGATGGGCGACCGGAAGTGCGCCCCAATCGGGATTGTCCGTCATTGGGACTTTGCCTTGCTCTGATCGCCGGGCGGTTTACCCTTGACTGCATGAAATACGCCATTCTCGGCGCGGGGAAAATGGCCCTCGCCCTCACTCACGGCATGTTGCGGGCCAAGCTCTGTGCAGCGGCGGATATCACGGCGGCCAGCCGGTCGAAGTCCGGGCTGCAGAATTTCGCTGCGGCCACGTCGGTCCGCACGGCGGCGTCCAACGCCGAGGCGGTGGGCGCGGCCGATGTGGTGCTGCTGTGCGTGAAGCCGGCCGACGGTTTGGCGGCATTGCACGAGGCCGGCGATGTTTGGAAGGGCAAGTTGCTCGTTTCGGTGGTGACGGGATTGAAGATCGTAAAACTGCGCGAGGCGGCGCCGGGCAGCCGGGTGATCCGCGCCATGCCGAACACCGCGGCGATGGTCGGCCTGAGCGCGACGGCCATTGCGAGCGGGGAAAAGGCCACCCGCGCAGACCTCAAGACGGCGGAACAGATTTTCCAGGCGGTTGGTGAGGTTTTCCCGGTGGATGAAAATCAGCTGGATGCCGTCACCGGACTCAGCGGCAGCGGACCGGCCTATATTTATCTGGTGATGGAGGCTCTCTCGGATGGCGGCGTGGCCGCTGGCCTGCCGCGCAAGCTGGCGCTCGATCTCGCCATCCAGACCGTGCTGGGCGCGGCCGGGATGGCGTCGTCCACCAAGGAACATCCCGCCGTCCTCCGCGAGATGGTGACGAGTCCGGGCGGCACCACGATCGCGGCACTGGGCGTGTTGGAAAAAGCCGCCGTGCGGTCGGCCTTCATCGATGCGGTCAAGGCGGCGGCGAAACGCGCGAAGGAACTTTCCGGGGAGTGAAACTTCTGTTTTGTTTTTTTGCACTGTTTCCATTTCTGGGAATGGCGCAGACCAACGCCCCGGCGGCTCCGCCCTCGAACGATGGCAAATACGTGCCCGACATCGCCCGGGAGGCCGCGGCGGAGGGCAATGCCGCCTTTAAAAACAAGGACCTTGTGCGCGCGGCGCGGGCCTACAAAAAAGTCCTCGATCTGGCACCGGACAATCTGGTCGCGCTGATCAATCTGGGAGTGGTGGAATTTTCGCAGGGCAACTTTGCCGAGTCCGAATCGCTGCTCAAGCGGGCGGTCCAGCTCAAGCTCGACGCCGCGCCCGCCTGGCTGACCCTGGGCATGATGTCTATGGACCAGAACCGGCTGGACGAGGCCATGGCAGCGCTGGCCCAGGCCACGCTCTACGATCCGCGCAACGCGCGGGCGCGGAATTATCTGGGCGTGGTGGTTGGGCGCAAGGGCTGGATTGACGGCGCGCAAGCCGAACTGACCAAGGCGGTGGAACTCGATCCGTCCTACACCGACGCTCACTATAATCTGGCGGCGTTTTATCTGGAAAAAAAGCCGCCTTCCATCGAACTGGCCCGGCGGCACTACTATCGCGCGGTGGAACTCGGGGCGGAGAAGGATCCGGACATCGAGAAGATTCTCAATGCGGCCCCGGCACCGTCGGGCAAGGAATAATCGGCATTCCGCTTTGCCGCAATGGGTCGATGTGGTAGCCGATGGTCAACCGCGCAGGCCGCGTCCTCTGGGATCTGCGGCGGGGCGGCCGGCGAGGGGAAATATTTGCGCCTGGATGGTGATCAGGGCAACCAGATGGAACTGACGGGCGAGCGGATCGCGATTGATCCCAAAAAGAATTACCCCGCGGGCGGATGGTTCCGGTCTCAGCAGAACAACGGCAGCGCCCGCAGGGCCTGGCGCATTAACGATGCCAGAGGCAAGGAACCGGGCCGGTATTCTCCCAACGGCAATTTCAACGGCGACCGCTGGAACTACGGGGTCCAGCGTTTCGGACCGGGGAGAAATTCCGTGGATCTGCCCAAGACCGCGGCCTGGCTGGAACCCCAGGGGGAATTCAGCGGACGCTGCAGGTTGGAGGGAATTGGTAGGGATGGCAGTCCCTTGCCGTCCGTCGATGGAGAAAAGTCGGACGCGAAGGGACTCGCGTCCCTCCCAGCAGACACGATGCCTCAGCCCTTCGGAGCGGCCCCGGCGATGCTGAGCGAAAGGGCGATCTCGTCCGAGACCTTTTCGAGCCTCTGGCCGGGCTGGATGTTGTAGTCGCTGCGCTTGATCTTGAACTCCGTGCGGATCACCAGCAAGTCGCCCTGGAGCTTTCCGCCGGTGCGGTCCCCCAGCTTGCCGGGCAGGTAGGTCACCTTGGCGTCCACCGTGATATCCTTGGACACGCCATTAAGGGTGAAGGTGCCGGTCACCTTGGCCTCGCCTTTGGTGTCCTTCTTCTCGATGTTGCTGATGGATTTGATCTCGAAAGTGATCTCGGGATGGGCCTTGGCGTTGAGCCATTTTTCGCCCACCAGGTGCTCCTTCATCAAAGGATTCGGGACGGTGAGGGAGTCGGTGGCGACGACGATCTTGCCCTTGGCCTCACCGGGGTTGGCCGGATCAATCGTGACCGTGCCGCTCACTCCGCTGGCCGTGCCGTTGATGGATTCGAGCGGGGCGTCGAGTTTGAAAACGACATTGTTGACGCCCATGGGGTCCTTGAAGTCGAAGGTGAGGGGTTCGGCGTGAACGGCGGTGAGGCCGATGGCGGTGATGGCGATGAGGCGGGTCAGTTTCATGATTCGGGTTTGGCGGTGAATTTGGATACGATGAGTCCAAAGGTAAATAGCGTGCCGGACCCGATGAGGCCCGCGGCCAGAAAATCCACTCCCGGCACGAAACGGTGGTCATATTCCGTGAATTCGATTTCGGTCACGGGGTCGATTTTTTTCACCGGCACCTGGGTCATGGACCAGCCCAGATGGGCGCCGAGGGCCAACCAGATCCCGATGACCGCGAGGTCGATGACGATCGTTAGCACCAGGAGCGTCCGGGTCATGGACGGTTAACCCTCGATGGTGTTCATCTCGACCGGCTCGACCTTGATGCCGAGTTCCTCCAGCCACGCGATGGCGCGCTGGATTTCCTTGCGTTCGCCATCAAGTTCGAGGGAAACGAGTCCGATCTCCTCGGTCACGCTGGCCTGGCGGACATTCGTGACGACGGCAAAATCCTTGGCCAGCTCGTAAATGACCGGCCGGGTGATCAGGCGGGCCGGATACATCAGCCAAAGGCGGGTGACTTGCTGGGACATGAGGACAGGATAATGCCGAATGCCGAATGGGAAAGACAGAAAGTCCGGGGCTCAGGAGGCCTTTGCGCCGGTCTCTTTTTCCGGTGGTGGGGATTCTTCGGGGTCGTGCTTGCGGGACGCCGCCCTGGCGATCATGTTTTTTGAGGGCGGAAGGATAGGTTTGAAGGTTTCCCCGTAGATGTCCCAGACGGTGAGAAAGAGTCCGCAGACGATGGGGCCAATGATGAAGCCGATGGGGCCGAAGAAGAACAAACCTCCCAGCGTGCCCAGAAGGATGAGCAAGTCCGGCATTTCGGCGTCTTTGCCGACCAGCGCAGGACGTAACACATTGTCAATCGTCCCCACGACCGCGGCACACCAGATGCCGAGTAAGGTGGCCGCCAGGGGTTGTCCGCTCAGGTAAAGGTAGATCACCGCCGGCACCCAGATCAGCGCGGCTCCGATGCCGGGAATCACGGAGAGAATGACCATGATCGTGCCCCAAAAGGCCACCCCATTGATGCCCGCAAA
>CAMASH010000025.1 GCA_945860745.1 Chthoniobacter flavus
ACCATCGCCGACGGAACCCCGGAGGAGATCCGGGCCAATCCGCGCGTGATCGAGGCGTATCTCGGCGGCACCGAGGAGGAACAATGAAAAATCTTCTTACACCTACACTTAAACGTGAACCTAAACTCTCTCTGGAAGAGGAGTTTAAGTTTAGGTTTATGTTCAAGTGTAGGTGTTTTCACCGGAGAACATGCGCATGAGCGACATCGCCCTTGCCGTCGAAAACCTGACTGTCTCTTACGGCGACATCCATGCCGTAAAGGGCATTTCCTTTGAAGTCCGCAAAGGCGAAATCTTCACCCTTATCGGGGCGAACGGCGCGGGCAAAACCTCCACCCTCCGGGCCATCTCCGGCCTCTTGAAATCCGGCGGCAGTATCCGGCTGGAGGGAAAAGAACTCCGCGGCATCGCGCCGGAAAAAATCGTCGCCCTCGGCCTCGCCCAGGTGCCGGAAGGACGCGGTATCTTCGGCAATCTTACCGTGAAGGAAAACCTCCAGCTCGGCGCCTGGATTCGCCAGGACCACAAGGCCGTGGCGGCGGACATGGACCGTGTCCTCACCACGCTGCCGCGACTGCGCGAACGCATCTCCCAGCCTGCGGGCACGCTTTCCGGCGGGGAACAGCAAATGCTCGCCGTGGCCCGCGCCCTTATGAGCCGCGCCAGTACCCTGCTGCTCGACGAACCCTCCATGGGCCTCGCGCCCAAACTGGTGAGGGAAATTTACAATGTCGTGCGCGAGATCAACCAGGCCGGCGTGACCATTCTCCTGGTCGAGCAAAATGCCAACATCGCGCTCAAACTCGCCCACCGTGCCGCCGTGCTCGAAACCGGCACCATCACCCTGGCCGGCGCCAGCGCCGAGCTCTTGCAAAACCCCCGCGTGCAGGAAGCCTATCTCGGAGCGTAGAGCAGAGAATCAGGATCTTGGCCGCGAAAGAACGCAAGGAGCACGAAAGAAAGACGGTTGTCGGTTTCTGCGTTTTTTGCGTTTTTTTGTGGCTAAAACTTATCTCTCTATTCTTTACCCGCAGTAGATCCGCTCGCCGCTGGTCAGCGCCATCTTCACCATGAGGGGGCGGGGGATCCGGTCAATTGCGGAAAGCGGGAAAACAAAGGCCTCAATTCCGGATCCGGCGAATTCTTGAGCCAGAAGTTTCTGCATCTCCGCTTCCACCTTGTGCGCTGCTTCGGATTCCGGCACGACAACAATGAGGTTATGCTCCGCATCCAGTTCGCATGCGTTGGCCGCATTGCGTTCCAAGAGCCAGATGTCCTCAACGGGAAAGGCTTTGACCAAGACCTCCACGCAATCTTCAACCCGCGGCACTGTAGCGTTCATGGAATAAGCATACTTCCGGCCGTCTCATATGCAAGGCGGTGCAGGGCCTCGCTCAGGACAAACGTATCAAAAAGTGACGCTTGCCCGATTACGCACCAACGGAGTGGGGCGGCTTACAGCAATGAACTGCGCTGCGGAACGATTTGGGCCGTCGTCCCGGCACGTTGACTCGCTCGCTCCCGCTCGTCTCGCGCTGCGCGCTGCCTGCGGCAGTCTTCCCCGCGCGTTCCCACGCGCCGGTGTTGTTGCCGTGTTTTACGGACGGTCCTGTCTCCTCCCGCAAGACGAAGAGGGCACCCGGCAGAACGCAACCGACGGCAAACAGCACCCATGTCGCGGAAACGAAATAGGGAAACGCCATCAGGGCGATGCCGATGATCACGGGTTTTCCCAGGCTCGATTTGCGGCCGTAAACAAAGGCCGCCATTCCGATGGCACCAAAGACGATGGCTCCGAAGAGGGCGAGGGGAGTGGGCAGAATTTAACCTACACCCCGCCCCCGGCAGAAGCAGGACTGTTTTTCTTATACCATCTCTTTGATTTGTTTGGATCATTGGCTGGAAGCCAATGCCACGTGGCATCGGCATCCTGCCGATGTTCTGAGTCCATTTATTTGGCAGAGATGGTATTACACATGAACTTAAACTTAAACGTCAACTCGGTTCCCCTGCCGGAAGGAGTTTAGGTTTAAGTTCAGGTTTAAGTGGAAGTTTATGGCTCACGCCCCCAGCCAGAGGGCCATCAGAGCGGCCCGGCCGTTGACACCGAATTTCTCGTAGATGGCTTTGATGAACTTGTGAGTCGTGGAGAAAACCCCGACACGACCTCGCAGATCCTCGCCGGTTCGTTCGCCGCGTTCGTTCGCCGCGTTCGGCAACCAATGGGTGAATGCGCGGAACGGAAACACCGGCAACAACCCGCTTTAGGCCGCGCAATTCGACGGCACATTTGATGAGTTCCAAGCCCTCCAGGGTCTCACCTTGGCCACGTATATCGGAGCCTGGGGAGTTGATGGGAACGGCGGCGTGACATCCGCCTGGGCGGTGCTCAACCACAACAGCGACTTCGCCACAGTCGGGGCGGTGCCCGAACCAAGCTCCGCCGCCCTACTTCTGCTCGCCGCCGCGGGCATCCTGGCGACGCGCCGCCGCCGTTAGGATTCGACCTCAGGGTGAACCGCGGCCCGCCCGGAGGTCGGGCCCCACCGGGTGTTCCTTCCGTGGCTACGAGAAGAATGCCGATCAATCCGGTGGGCGCAGGTGGCCGTCGCGGACGATGAACCGCTGGACCAGATCGCCCGTGCGGAGGTTTGCCACGGTGACATCCTGGCCATGAATCCCCAGCCCGCCGAACTGCTGCAGGGCGTTGAAGGCGGTATCAAGGATTCCGAGTTTGACGGAATCGATGACTTGAGATTGGGCGTTCACCAATTCCAGAACGCAGAGGCCATCGCCGCGCAGGAGTCGCGGTTTCCAGATCAGACAGAGCGTTTGCTGCGTTTCCGGATCGGAGTTGCGGGTGAGTTCCTGCTTGGTCAGACGCTCAACCAACAGGAGCGCGCCATAGAGCGCGGCCAGGAGCAGAAGACCGGGAAGAATTTTCGGCAGAACTCTCATCAACGACGGGATTTAGTAGGTTTGGGCCAGAGAGAGGGTGGTGAGGGCCTGGCGGATTCTCTTGATTGCCGTTTCGGTCCGGGTGCGGACGCGGATGGTGCGGGGTTCGCCGGGATAGAGTTCGAAGTAGTTGTCGGCCGCCTGATGGGGAATGCCGGGAATTTCGAATTGGACCCGGTGCTGGAATCCGCGGGAGGTGAAGCGCAAATCGAAATCCTGATTGGTGACGCGTTTTACGGCGGTGGTGATCCGCGTTCGCGGCAGTTCCAGGAAACGCGGAGCGGTGAGGAACACGGTGTCCCCGGAGACCTGGCCGTCTTTGGTCACGAGGTGAATGCGCAGGTAAATGTTGCGGGCGCCATGGGTTTGCAGGGCGGATTGAAAGTCGAGAGTCGTCTGACGTTTGGCCTGACCGTAACGCAGGGTGACGTCTTTCTTTCCCGATTCCAGGATCCGTCCATCGAGATGGAAAAGGGTCCAGCTCAAGCGGCCGGTGACGGGGTGGGGGAGATCGCTGACGGTGTGGAGGTGGACCTGGCGAATCGTGCTTTTCACCGCATTGCCAATGCCGGTTACTTCGTCGCCGGGGATGTGGGCGGAGACGAGGACGGGGGCGAAGAAACGCCTGGCTGCATAGTGGAGGGCTTTCCATTTTCCACCGAACTCGAGGCTGCTCCACGAAAAGACCGGCCAGCAATCGTTCAGTTGCCAATAGAGCGCTCCCATGGTGCAGGGCATGGAACGGCGGAAATGTTCGATGCCGACCTTCATGCAATGGGCCTGGTTGAGTTGCGAGAGGTAGGCGAGGCCGGCGTAGTCGCGCGGCAGGCGGTAGAGACGCGAGACGTAGTCGAGGATGATGAGATTGCCGGCGGCATTCTTTTGATGGTTCTCCATCGCGGGGCCGAAGACGTGGAAATCCTTCGGGTCGCAGAATGTGGCGGCCACTTCGGGCGAGCTATAGGACTGCATGCCGAATTCCGAGCAGAAGCGGAACTTTTTTTCCTCGTAGCGTTTGACCGGATGCCGCGCGTGCCAGACGTCCCAGAAATGGCTGTCGCCGGCGGACTCGTTGTTGTGGCCTTTCTCGTAGCCCTCGGGATTGTGGGGCGAGCTGGGCCAGTAGGGGGTTGCGTCGTCGTATTTGGCCACGGCGGCCGGGAGGATGCGGGAGAAGATGTCCTCGTAGGCCTTTTTGCGGGCGGGGGTTTTGAGGATTTCCTGCGGCATCTGCTCGATCTCATTATTGCCGCACCAGAGGGCGAGGCTGGCGCGGTTCGCCAGGCGGGCCACCTGGTATTCGGCCTCGGACTGCACGGAGGCGAGATAGGATTTGTCGCCGGGGTATTGGGCGCAGGCGAACATAAAGTCCTGCCAGACCAGCAGGCCTTTCTCGTCGCAGAGGTCATAAAAATCGGCGCTCTCATAAACCCCGCCACCCCAGACGCGGATCATGTTCATGTGGGCGGCGGTGGCGCTGGTGAGAAGATTGTCGAGGAAGTCGCGGCCCGCTTCGTTAACGAAACTGTGGGCGGGAATCCAGTTCGCGCCCTTGGCAAAAACCGGGCGTCCATTGACGACGAATTGGAAGCTCTCACCGAATTTATCGGCATGGCGGTCAAGGACGATGGTGCGCAAACCGATGCGTTCGCTCCAGGTGTCGAGCACCTTGCCGTCGTGGATGAGTTCAAGATCGACGGTGTAGAGCGGCTGGTCGCCGTGGCCATGGGGCCACCACAATTTCGGATTTCGGATTTTGGATTTTCGATTTTGAAAGCCTGGCCGTGGCATCGCATCCGTTGCAGCGATTTGCGCCACGACCTTGCCGTCGAGGGAAACGGTGCCGCGGATTTCCCCCGGACCTTTTTTCGCAAGGCGCGGGGTGACGGTGAGTTCTACGCCATCCTTGCCATGAGACTGCGTGATGTGGACGGACTCGATGCGGTTGGCGGACCACGCTTCCAGCCGGATGGGTTTGTAAATCCCGCACGTGGCAAAGCGGGGACCCCAATCCCAGCCGAAGGAACACTGCTCTTTCCGCAGCAGGGAACTGCCGCCGATCGGGTCGTTCCACTCGGGGAAGTCCGTCGGTTTTTTGTGCGCCCGGATGTGCTTCATCGGACTGGTGAAGGAAATCTCCAAAGTGTTTTTCCCCGGCCGCACGGACTTCGCGATATTGAAACGGTGGGCGAGGAACATGTTGTCCGTGCGGGCGATCCGATGACCGTTCAGCGTGATGGTGGCGAGGGTGTCGAGGCCTTCGGCCACGAGGTCGAGATGTTCTTGGTTGCCGGGAGCGAAATCGAATTCGCAGCGGTACTTCCAGTCGCGTTCCTCGATCCATTGCAGATCTTTTTCGTTCGAGCCCCAAAAGGGGTCGGGGATGAGTTTGTGGCGGAGCAGGTCGGTGTGGATGCAGCCGGGAACCCGGGCGGTGAGCCAGCGGTCGGCGTCGTGAGCGTGGAAGGTCCAGCCTTTGTTGAGAGGGGTGATTGTTCTCATGTGGTAAACCATTCGCTGAGCAGCGCGTGGATTTCTCTGTCTTCCGGCCCAGCGTAGATCGAATCAAAATGCGCGGCCGAGCGGACGTAAAGCTCCGTTGGACCAGCCAAAGCATTATAGATGGCAAACTGTCCGGGCGGAGGCACGGCCGGATCGAACAGCGCCGCCGCGACGAAAACGGGAATCCCAATGTGCCGGGCGGCGGTGGCCGCATCGAAATAGGCCAGCACGTTTAAGACCCCGGGGTGATGGCGGTGATGAAAGCGCACAAATTCCCCGCTGCCGACGCAGGGAAGCTGAACCCGCAGCGGATGAGACCCGAAACTCGGAATGTCGAGAAACGCCTTGTGAAAGCGACGATCCCACGGCAGCGCCAACGCACCGATTCCGCCGCCGAAACTCGCGCCGTAGTATTTCAGATTCGCGGCCGCGGCGGGAAACAGCTCGATCAAGACCGAGGCTGCCGCCCAGATGTCGGCGGTGCAGCCGCGATGCACATAGGTCGCACGCGTTTCGATGCCATGAACCACATGACGCGCGGCCTCGCCGGGAATCCCCGCATGGGCCGAGCGATGAAATCCCCGGGCGCACGGAAAAATGGCGGGTCCGGCCGGTGAAGGGAGATTGAACTCGGCCGCCTCCCGGCCGCCGTAGCCATGGCCCACCACCCAGCCGCCGGCGGAGGATTGATGCGGAACAGTGATCCATCCGCCGATGCGCACGCGGTCGAGGGAATTGAACTCGACCTCCAGCAGGTCATAGCCGGAATGGGGGCTGGTGATTTTCCGAGTCTCGATTTCCAGCGGAACGCTCCGGACCGCCGCGTAGGTCTCCCGCCAGAATCCCGCAAAATCGGGCGGTCCGGGCGGGGCGGAAACTTCAAGTAACCCTGGCAGGTCGAAACCGTAGGTGGGATCGAAGGGGAACGGATGGGGCAGGGCCGGTGCGGTCTTTGCCATGAGGGGCGGGAGTAAACTTGCTTCTGTTCGATCCGGCAAGATCCGGGGCGTTTTTCTCTGCCGGGAGGCCTGTATGCGCGCTTCCCTTTTTGGCGCAGCTCTGTACGATGTCCGATCATGTTTATCCCCGTTCCTCATCTCATTGTGCAGCCGGACGATGGTGTCGCCCCGGTGCGTGATTTCATCAACACTGCCAAAAAATCCCTCCTGATCAAACAATTCACCTTTTCCGAGGAGACCCTGCTCCAGGCGGTGGTGGATCGGAAAAATGCCGGGGTGGATGTCCGCATCATGCTCAATCCGAAACGCTCGGGCGGGGATCGGGCCAACGATGACACCTACGATTTTTTCAAGAAAAACGGGGTCAACATCCAGTGGGCGAACCCCAAGTTTTATGTCACGCACGAAAAATCCATCGTGGTGGACGGCGAGGCCGCTTTGATTGCGACGTTTAATCTTTGCACGAAGTATTTCACCCTGACCCGCGACTACGGCATCGTGACGCAGGATCCGGTGCGGGTGGCACAGGTGGTCGAGGGATTCAACGCCGATTGGGAACATCGCGACTGGCTGCCGGGCGAAGGCTCGGGCCTGCTCTGGAGTAATGCGAATTCACGGGCCCATATGGCGGCGTTTATTGATTCGGCCAAGAATCGCATCGACGTGCAGCATCCGAAGTTTGTCGATGCCGTCATCACCGACCGGCTCATGGGCGCGGCAGAGCGGGGCGTGCATGTGCGCGTGCTGTGCGGCGGCAAGCATGGGATCAGTGACTGGGATATTCTGGACACCTTCGCCTCCCTGCGCGTGCTCAAGCGGTTCGGGGTGAAAGTGCACAAACAGAAAAATCTCCGCGTCCATGCCAAGTTGATTATCGCCGACAACGAGCACGCGCTGGTGGGTTCGATGAACATCGACCGCAGCGCCTTTGATCTCCGGCGCGAACTGGGCACGACAATCAAGGACGAGGGCGTGGTCAGGCGGCTCATCCAGACCTTTGAAAGCGATTGGGATTCGTCCCACAGCTACGATCCGCCCGATCCGCTCGATCCCGCGCAGCACAAGGAGGAAACCGATTTCCCGCACGACAAGGATTTGCAGCATGAGTGAGGAGGGGGGGCAGAAACCTGAAACGGGAAACCGGAAACCTGAGAAGGAAGTTTCCCCGTCTCAGGTCTCAGCTTTCCGTCCCCAGGTCTCGCTTTTCGAACTGGCGCTGACCTTCAACCACATCGCCCTGGCTTCGTTCGGCGGCGGACTTTCCGCCTGGTCGCGCGAAGTGGTGGTGGTGGAGAGAAAATGGATGACGGAGGAGGAATTCCTCAGCGCGCTGACCATGTGCCGCATCCTGCCGGGAGCCAATCAGGTGAACCTGGCGGTTTTTGTCGGCAATAAGATGGGCGGTGTTCCCGGCGCGTTCGCGGCAATCTTTGGGCTTACCCTGGTCCCGGTGCTCATCGTGCTGGCGATGGGATACGGGTATTTTGCCTATAACGATGTCCCCGCTCTGGGAAGCATCCTGAAGGGCGCGGCGGCGGCGGCGGTCGCATTGACATTATCGATGGCCATCAAAACCGGCCAGAAATGTCTCGGCAGCCCCGTTGCCATCATGCTTTTCCTCGCGATCTTTGTCCTCAACGGTCTCCTGCGCACTTCGTTGCTGCACTGTCTGGCCCTCCTGGCGCCGTTGAGCCTTCTCTGGGGCTGGCCGAGGAAAGGAAAGGAGGCGGAATGACTTCGGATTCACCGGGCGCGGGAATTACGTTTTACCACATCCTGATGCTGTTTGCTTCGCTGTCGCTCATGTCCATCGGCGGCGGCAACACGGTGATTCCCGAGATGCACACGAAGGCGGTTAACAGCTTCGATTGGATGACGGACAAGCAGTTTGCGGACATTTTTGCGATCTCGCAGGCCGCACCGGGACCGAGCGTTCTCATTGTTACGCTCGCGGGATACAAGGCGGGGCTGGATTGCGGTACGCCGTTTGGCCCCGTGATGGCACAAGTCCTGGGCTTGCTCGGAGCCCTTCTGGCCACCGCGGCCATGATGATTCCCGCCGGGATTCTGGTGTTTCTGGTCGCCCGCGTTTGGGAGAGCGCGAAGGATTCCGCCATCCGGCATGCCATCGAAAAAGGATTTGCCCCGCTGACGGTCGGGCTCGTGCTGGCCAGCGGCTACGTGATGAGCCGGACGGCGGATCACGACTGGCGGGCCTATTTGCTCACGGCGGTTTGCACCGGCATCTTTGTCACCACCAAGACGAATCCACTGGTCGTGGTGGCACTGGCAGGGGTGCTTGGCTATCTGAACCTGGTTTGAGCTGGCGCAAATCGTAGAGTGCGCCGAGTCCGGCCGGCGGCAGATCGCCCGGAGGTTTCGCGGGCGAATAATCCCTCTGGCGCAGGGCCAGCCAATCGGCGTCAAGGACGGGCGCGGAGGTCCGCCAGTCGGCGGTGCCATCGAGGGAGCTTTGCAAGAGCGCGAGCTGATCCTGGAATTTGAGTCCGTGGCTCCAGAGGTGGCCCTCGTAGCCACAGACGACCTTCCGACCGAGGAGAATGAGGGGATGATTGTAATCGGGCACAATGGCAAAACGCCCTTCGGGAGGGATGTCAGCAACGGCATGTCTCCAGGCATCCAATTCCGAGCGCCGCGCGATGCCGTAGCCATGGCGGGTGTCGAGCCCTCCGGCCAAGGAGACCGCGCCGGAAAAAAACAGCACAAAGCAAAGTGCGGCCCGCGCCGGAAGTTGTAACCCGGCGATGAGATTCGTCCAAAGGTAGGGGGCAATGACGAGCCAGCTCCACATCATCAGCTTCATGTTGTCCCATTCCCAGGGGGTGAAGATGACCGCGCAGCACATGAGGAAGATGATCAGCGCACTCCCGACGAAACAACGCGCCTCGGCGTCCTTGCTCCGCGCCAGGACGACCGTCAAAGCCAGAACAACGGGCAGCGTGAGGCCAAAATTCCACAACAAGGCCATCCATCCTTTTCCGTCCAGGATCCAACCCGGCATCCACCGCAGGCCCGACGAGGCGGAGAAGAATCCCGTGACCAGGACAACGCAGACCGTTGCCGGCACAAAAGCCCATGCGACCAGGCGGAGTAATCCGCGCCTTGCGGCTTTGCGCGAGACGAAAATCGCCGCCAGGATCAGGCTCAGAAACAGAAAGGCGTGGAAATTGAAAAGCGGCAGCCCAGCGTAGAGCAGGATTTGCAGCCAGACGGGCAGGATGCGTTTCCCGCTGCGGAAAAATTCCTCCCGCCACGCGTAAAGCAGAAGCAATCCGGCCGGCAGCGCGAACAAGAGACCGCGCTGGGTCACAAACATGGAGAGGAAGAAATTCTTCCAGGTGACATCGCGCTGGAAGTCTTCAATTTGCAGGGTGCGGAGGGCGACAAAACCCAACAGACCGCCATTGCAGAGAAAGGCGGCCACGCCGAATGCTCCGCCCCAGCGCCAAAGAGCATAGCCCGTGAGAGCCGCGCCACCCAGTCCGGTCCAGACCAAGCCGCGCATGGTGTCGCCCCCACAGATTTCAATGAGGCTGTTGAACAAGTCCGCGCCGAGCGGATAGCTGAGCGGCACCCCGGAAAGAATCGGGCTCTCCGGCCAGAACGGTGCCCCGTTGGCGAAATAGCGGATGAAATTCAGATGCAGGGACATGTCGCCCAGGTTGTTGGGCGAGAGCACGCAGATTTCATTGCCGCGCCCGTAAATCAGCCAGAGAAACGCCCGCAGGGAAACCAAGCCGAAGGCCGTCAAGGCAATCCCATCCCACCGGCCTGCACGAGGCATCGCAACATCCGTGGTGGACCGCCACGCGGCGAGTCCGGCGATGGCTCCGGCGGCCAGGGCCGGCCCCACCAGCGGCAGGCTCAACCCGGAAAAGACAAAACCCAGCAAAATGGCCGTGCAGATTTCCGCAAAGACGAAGGCCAGGCCGGCGGCAAGCCACTTCATGGCGGCGGCGGATTCGTGATCTCCGGCGCGGCGCCCTGAAACCAATCGCGGAAGGGTTTCTCGCGGAAATACACCACGCATTCCTCCTGGGCATCCCGCAGACGGAATGTCCGCTTGTAATACGGGCCGATCAGCTTTGGTTCGACCTCGGCGGCCTCGCCCTTCTCCGCCAGAACGAAATCGCCATCAAAAACGGCGGGCGGTGCCTTCGTGTTGAAGTATCCAATGTCCGTGAAATCCCCCAGGATCCAAGGCAGCGGATAATAGCTTTCCAGCACACTCTGTCCGCGCAGGTGGTAGGCGCGCGGATCCTTCGCGGCCATCTCCAGCAACGGCTTGGTCAGCGTTTCGATCTCGGGATAAGTCTGCACGTAAACGTAAGGTTCCTTCTCGTTAGTAAACTGGAAAAAATTCAGGCGGAGGGACATTCCCAGACTGACGGCGAGCAGAAGGAAAGCAACCAGGGTGGAGGGGCGGAGGACCTTTTGCCTCTTGAATGCGACGGACGCGAGAACCGGAGCGTCAGCGGAGATCCGAGCCCCCGGCGAGTCAACCCGCGTTCCTCCAACTTCCTGAACGATGGCCCCAAGAATCAAATAGAACGGCCAGAGGATCGATATGATGCACCAAGGGGTCTTGTAGGGAATGATCGAATAGGCCATGAGCACTCCCCCGGCTGAAATGGCGACGTAGCGCAGCCGCGCATCCGAGGGAACGATGTAACGCGCGCAAGCCAGCAGTCCCGCCAAGGCGGGCCATTCATACCGCGCCATCAAGGCCACCCAGTAGTAATTCAACCAATCCTTCTCCCAAATGCGGAAGGTGTTCTTTTCATGCCCGCCTGCCTGCACGCCGGTGTGAAACCAGGCAGCGTATGTCTCGTAGAGCCCCTTCAATCCCGCCCAATCCAAAAAGTTTCCCGAGTAGAAAAAGACGATGGCCAGGAGTCCGAGCACGAGCGCATTCCCCAGGTCGCGCCCGGACCAGAGCTGGCGCGCGATGGGAAACGCCGGACGCGAGGGCAGGACTTTCTGCCAGAGCCACAAAACCAATCCGGCCAGGATCAGGCAGCCCGCGTGCACGACATAGGTTTCCTTGGTCAGGATCATTCCCGTCAGGGCAAGAATCCCGGTGAAAAGAAAGCGGCGTTCGCCTTTCTCCCACAGGCCCAGCACGGCCCACAAAAGAAGAATGGAGAAAAGGACCATCCACGACTCGTGGATCGAGTAACGGCCATAGAAAACAAAGGCGGGCGAAACCGCCATCGCCGCCGCGGCCCAGCGCGCTGCCGTGGTGCCAAAAAATTCCCGATACCTCAGCAGGGCCCAGACCGCGAGAAGGGCCGGGATGATGGCGGGAAGCCGCAGGGCCCAGAGGTTGCGTCCGAAAAGGGTTTGGCTGAGGAAAACCGCGTAGAAATGGAGCGGTCCATGATAGTTGGTCGGATCGTAATGGTAAAAGCCGTTGACCCGCATCTGGTCGGCGAACCACCCGTTGATGCCCTCGTCGAAATGCGGCGGCTTGATATCCAGCAGGACCGTGCGGAGAACGGCGGCCGCCAACAGAATACCGATTTCCACCCAGGGGAGTTTTGTAAGGCGCTCGCGCACGCGATTGAAATAGTGGGCCGGCGGGGCGAGTGCAAGCCGCGGAAACACCGGAAGGAGAACGGCCATCCGCCTTGGGGAAGGCTTTCCGGGACTCCCGCGAAGCCCTTGCCCAAGGCCGGATTGAGCGTTGACCAGACCATATCCATATGGCACTTTAATATGGATGAAAACGACCCTCATTTTGGATGACCGTCTGATGGCCGAAGCCATGCGGCAGACGGGGGTGACGGCGAAAACCGCCGTCGTCCGCTTGGGGCTGGAAGCCTTGATCCAGCGGGAGGCGTCCCGTCGTCTGGCCTCGCTGGGAGGGGCCATGCCCGGGCTGAAGGTCGCCCCCCGCCAGAAAAGCACCCGGAAATCCGCCTGATGGTCCTGGTGGATACATCGGTTTGGATTGACCATTTCCGTTTCGCGCTCCCGGCCTTGGCCGCTGCGCTGGAACGACAGGATGTGCTCACCCATTCGCTGGTGATCGGGGAACTCGCCAGCGGCAATCTCACGCGGCGTTCCCACACTCTGACCGATCTTCGCAGCCTGCCGCGGGCGGAGGAAGCGACCTTCGACGAATGCCTCCATCTGATCGAGGCCCATGCTCTCCATGGCGAGGGTCTGGGTTGGAATGATCTCCAGTTGCTTGCCTCCGCGCGGCTGTCTTCGACGCGGCTCTGGTCCACCGATAAACGTCTGCACCAGGCGGCGTCCGATTTGTATCTGGCTTACGAACCCTGACCCATGCCGCGCCTTTCCCTCGTCATTCCTTGCCGCAATGAGTCGGGGCGCTTACCCGCGACGTTGCAGACGGTGCGGAGTTTTTTGGATGCCTCCCATCCGGACGCCGAGGTGGTGGTTGTGGTGGAGAGCAGCACGGATGACACCGCGAAAATCGCCACAGATTTTGCGCAGGCCGATCCGCGATTTCGCGCCATGTGCAATCCCGTGGCCCGCGGCAAGGGCTACGCGGTGAAAACCGGCATGCTGGCGGCGGAGGGCGATGTCGTTTTTTTCATGGATGCGGATTTGAGCGTGCCGTTGCGCTTTGTGGATGCGTTCTTGCCGTATTGCGAGGATGCGGATGTGGTGTTCGGGAGCCGGCAACATCCGGAAACCGTCATCCCGCGTAGCCAGCCTCTTCTGCGGGTTTTGTTCGGACGGCTTTTCAATTTGTGTCTCCGTCTTCTCGGGGCGACTTCGTTCAAGGACACGCAATGCGGGTTCAAAGCCTTCCGCCGCGAGGCCGCGCGATCGATTTTTTCCCGGCTGACCCTCGATGGGTTTGGCTTCGACGTGGAAGCGTTGGCCCTGGCCGAAGCGCTGCGGCTGCGAATCGTGGAGCGCCCGGTGGAGTGGAGCGATGCCCCGGGTTCGAAGGTGAGTGCCCTGCGGGATGGATCGGCGGCATTTTTTGAGGCCGTTCTTGCCGCCTGGCGGGCGAAAAAGGAAACTTGCCGTCCATCATGATCAAACTGGGAGTCAATATCGACCACGTCGCCACGCTGCGGCAGGCCCGCTATCGGGAAACACCGGATTCCCCGAATGCCGAGCCGGATCCCGTCGCGGCCGCCCTTGTCGCGGAGCGGGCCGGCGCTCACGGCATCACCGCCCACCTGCGCCTCGATCGCCGCCATATGCAGGATCGCGACATTTTTGCCCTGCGGAAAAGTGTCACCACGAAACTCAATTTGGAAATGGGCAACTCCGGAGAAGTTCTGGAAATCGCCTTGAAGGTCCTGCCGGACGACGTCTGTCTTGTGCCGGAAAACCGCCGCGAGGTGACCACCGAGGGTGGCCTGGACTGCGCCGGGCAGATGGCCTCGCTCCGGCCGACCATCGACCGTTTGCAGGAGAGCGGCATTGTGGTGAGCCTCTTTATTGACCCGGAGGAAGAGCAGATCGCCGCGGCTGCCGAGTTGGGCGCGCAATTCGTGGAACTCCATACCGGGGCCTTTGCCAACTCCACCGGCGGGAAGCGTGAGGACGAACTCGCCCGTCTGATCAAGAGCGCGGGACTGGCCCATGCCGCCGGTTTGCAAGTGAATGCGGGCCACGGCCTCAACTCCGGAAATATCCGGGACGTCCTGCCCATTCCCCATCTGGTCGAACTCAACATCGGACACTCCATCATTTCACGGGCGGTTTTTTGCGGCCTCGATTCCGCGGTGAAGGAGATGCTGCATTTGATGAATGACGCTTAATGGTTTTGGCAGACTGCCGGTGCGTGGGTAGCGCCTGAGCAGGATGTTCGGGCCACGGCTTTATGGACTTTGATCAATTTCTTCGCGGCGCGCTTGACCGCATCGAAGCAGGCGGACTCCGGCGTTCCTTGCGGATGATCGACTCGCCCCAGGGCGCGGAGGTGGCTTGCGCAGGCCGGCGTCTGCTGAATTTTTCCTCCAACGATTATCTCGGACTCGCGGCCCATCCGCGGCTCATCGAAGCGGCCCGCCAGGCTCTCGACGAGGCCGGGGCGGGGGCGGGGGCCTCGCGGTTGATTTCCGGCACTCATCGTTACCACGAGAGACTTGAGGAGGAACTGGCGCGGTTTAAAAACACCGCGGCTGCACTCACGTTTTCCAGCGGTTACGCGGCAGCCCTCGGGGTGATCCCCGCCTTGGCCGGAAAAGAAGATGTGGTCATTCTGGACAAGCTTTGCCATGCCTGCCTGATCGATGCGGCCCGCTTGAGTGGCGCGGTGCTGCGGGTCTTTCCTCACAATCATCTCGCAAAACTGGAAAGCCATCTGCGCTGGGCGCGGGAAAAACATCCACAGGCCCGTCTCCTTGTCGTCATCGAAAGTGTTTACAGCATGGATGGGGATCTGGCGCCGCTGCGCGAAATTGTGGAACTCAAGGATCGCTTCGGAGCCTGGCTCTTCGTGGACGAAGCTCACGCGCTGGGCGTTCTCGGTCAGCACGGCCGCGGACTGGCCGATGAACAGAACGTGGCCGATCGCATCGAGATTCAGATGGGGACGTTGGGAAAAGCCCTGGGCGCGGGCGGCGCGTATGTTTGCGGGAGCGCCGCGTTACGGGACTTTCTGATCAATAGTGCGCGCAGTTTTATCTTTTCCACCGCTCCGCCTCCGGTTGTAGCCGCGGCGGCGTGTGCGGCGGTTTCGTTGCTGGCTCTGGACGAGGGCGGAGAACGGGTCGGCCGGTTGGCGAAGGTGCGAACGGAGCTGAGTGATTTACTGGGAAGAGGCCGGGCTGCCAGCGCCATCGTTCCCGTTTTAATCGGAAGCGAGGGCCGGGCCATGGACGTTTCCAAACGGCTTTGGGCTGAGGGATTTTTTGTTCCCGCCATTCGTTATCCCACCGTGGCGAAAGGAGCGGCCCGCCTGCGCATCACGGTCACCACCGGACACACGAGGGAACCCTTGCAAGGCCTGGTCTCGGCGATTGAACGTTCGCTCAGGGAGGTGTGACCAGACCTGTGACAGGAGCCAGTCCGGCCGCCGATGACGCGGCCGATGCCGCCGGCTGGATGACTGCACCTGCCGCGCTGGAAGCGAAAGGCACGGTGGGAATGTTGAACGACCCGGGCCCGGAGAACATGTGCAGGGTGGAGCTTTTCCCGGCAGGCTTCGCGGGATCACCCTCCTTCGTTTCTTCCTTTTCCGCAGAGGCGGCTTGGGGTGGTTTGATGTTCTCATAAGCCGCGATCAGCGGCTGAAAGGGAGCCAGTTCGGCCAGGCGGATCTCGATGTCGGCGGAGTCGGACTTCTTCGCGCCGTCTTCTTTTTTCCCGGCCTCGTCTTGTTTCGCCGTTTCCAAGGCATCTTTCCGCTCGGACCAGAACCGGCCGTCTTTCGAGCGATCCTTGCTGAAACCATACTTGCGAAAATCTTTCTCCCCCAGCAGAGCGAGCGGAATTTTCTGGAGGCCCGAATCGCTGCTGATTTTGATCGTGTAATCGTCTGTAATCTCGACCAGGCCGAAGACTTTGCTGCCGTCGATTTTAGTGACCGGCGTCTTCTCCGCGTCCGGGGTCTCGGCCGCATGCAGACTCAAACATGCGGCCAGTAAAACAACCGGAAGGAACCGCCGACGGGTTAAAGTTTTCATCGGGTAAACAAAGAGAAAATAAACGTCAAGCCGTGGTCAGGCAACCCCTTTGCAGGGTGCCGTTGGCGAGGTTGCGATCAAATGCCTCCGCCTGGTCCACGATGACATCGGCCACCATCGGTTCGGTCCCGACGGCACTCGCGTAGAAGAGGCGGCGTCCGCGCAGGTCGTAGGGATTGCGGCGGAAAACTTCCGCCTGGCTTGCCGCGATGCCGGGTTCCTTTTCGAAGCCAAGCAGGACCGGGATGTCCTCATAGCTGTGCAAACCGTCCGCGATAAAGAACGGCACCACCACCACGTTGGGCTGGCTGGAAAGCTTGTCCCAATCGGCGATCAGCGGGGCCTCTTCCATGTAGGAGGAGATCACTTCGGCATATTCGCCCAGCGCCGCGATGCGGGCGACCTGATCCTTGGCCGCACGGGCGGAGTTGTCGTTGAGATCGGTGCCATGCCCGACAATGAACAAGCTCGTTTGCGCGGGCGGCACCCCGGGTGCGGTCTCCCGGGCGCGGCGCAGCAGGGCCTCGGTCATGTGCGGATGACTGCCGACTGGTTCGCAATATTTGATGAGGCGTCCTCCCCGCTCGGTCAGCGCGCCATCCAACTCGAGTTCGCGGGGAATGACGGTCTGGGTGAAATATCCTTCGCTGATGAAATTCGGCACCACGTAGATCTGATTGCTCTCAATCATGCGGTAGACCTCCCGCAGCGAGGGCTCTTCTTTCCAGAAACACGAGTGGACCTCCGCAAAGATCCCGCGTTCGCGGATGGTTTGGGCATGAACATGGGTCGGTGCGCTGGAATCCGGATTCACCGTCGAGCCGTGACCAACGATGACAAGGGCGCTTCGGGCAAACTCGGATGAGGCTTCGGACATGGCGGAACCCATACTGCAAAACCGGTGGAAATTCATCGGAAATATGGAAAATCGCCTGGCGGTGGGGATAGAACCCGCCCGGTTGGGTGGGAGAGCACTCCCTCAGCCCGCCTGTCGGATCGTTCCCGCTCCGGGGAGAGGAATCGTAGGATTACTCTGCCGCGACGGTGAGGCGGCGCGTCCCCGGTCCAAGGGGTGTGCAGGGCGGATTCCAGGGCCTTGGCAGGTCCAAGGTCGCGGTGCTTTCCTCCGGAACGACTAGTTCAAGCGCAAGCGATCCATCCTTCAATTCCCACCGGATCGAGGCTTCGCCGTGGGGGGATTCAAGTCGGGCCTCGGCCCAGGTGAGCGTGCCGCCCGGACGTGGTTTAAAGATGATGTGGCGGTATCCGGGCTGCGCCGGATCGAATTGGAGTCCGGCGGCGGTGCCTACCATCCAGTCGCCGACGGCACCGTAGGCGTAGTGGTTGAAAGAATTCATGCCGACGTCTTGGAATCCTTTTTCCGGCGTCCAGCCATCCCAGCGTTCCCAAATCGTGGTGGCGCCGTTTCTCACCGGGAAAAGCCAGGAGGGAAACGTCTCCTGTTCGAGCAGCTTGTAGGCAGTGTCGAGATGCCCGGTCGCCTCAAGCACATGCAGGATGTAGGGAGTGCCGACGAAGCCGGTACCAATGTGGTGGCCATTGCGGGCGATCAGACGCACGAGTTCGCGGGCCGCATTGGCTCGCAGAGGTTCGGGAAGGAGGTTGAAATGAAGGGCCAGCACGTAGCCGGTTTGCGTGCCGCCGATCACATGGCCTGCCGGAGTGGTGAATCGGGCGACGAATGCGGTAACGATCTTTCCATGGAGCATACGGTAGCGGGCGGCATCGGCTTCCTGACCAAGCAGTGCCGCGGTTTTCGCCGTGATGTCCGCCGCGTGGGCGTAAAAGGCCGTGCCAATAAGATCCTTCGGCGTGCCTCCTTCCGCCTGTCCGCTGCCGTCTAGCGCCAACCAGTCACCGAATC
Organism: Chthoniobacter flavus; assembly: GCA_945860745.1. Lineage (GTDB taxonomy): Bacteria > Verrucomicrobiota > Verrucomicrobiia > Chthoniobacterales > Terrimicrobiaceae > CAMASH01. The sequence goes on from CAMASH010000025.1 coordinate 17,946, forward strand.
CGCCCCATTCGTCTTTGTCGGGGTGACCCCGGATGTGTTCCCTCACCTTGTGTTCGGCAAGGTAATCGAGGTAACGCACCATGCTGGGATAGTGTGCGCGCAGGATGCCGGTGTCGCCGTAGCAGAGGTAAATGGTCCACGGGCAGATGAAGGTGGCGTCAGCCCACGCGGGTCCTCCATCGCCGGGCAGGCCGAAGGAATGGGTCTGGGGAATCACCGGAGGCACGGCACCATCGGCGCTTTGGGCATCACGCAGGTCTTGCAGCCACTTGTGGAAGAAGCCCCGCACATCCATGAAAAACGCCGCAGTGCGAATGAAGGCCTGGGCGTCGCCGGTCCAGCCGAGACGCTCGTCGCGCTGTGGGCAATCGGTGGGTACTTCCAGAAAGTTGCTCTTCTGGCCCCAAACGATATTGCTCGCAAGCTGGTTGAGCAGCGGATGGGAACAGGCGAAGTGACCCGTTCGCGGCGTGCCCGAGTGGAGGACTATTCCTTCAACCGATTCGATCACTGGGTCGCGGCCGATCCCCTGCCAGGCAAGTTCGCAATAGCGGAAACCATGAAAGGTGAAGCGGGGCTCCCATTCCTCGAGGCCTTCTCCCTTCAAGGTGTAATGGTCGGTGGCGCGGGCGGTGCGGAGATTTTCTGTGTAAAGCGAACCGTCTGGTTTGAGAAACTCGGCATGACGGATCCGCAGATGAAGTCCGCGCGGTCCGCTCACGCGAATGCGGACCCGGCCGGTGAAGTTTTGTCCGAAGTCAAAGCGGCGGAAAGTTTGTCCCGAAGCGCTCCCGGGATCACGGCCCATCAATTCCCCGGTCAGAATCTCGTGCCGGCGAACGGGAGGTCCGGGCGAGCGCTCAATCGCGATCGGAGGAGCCTCCACGGCGAGGACCGGCATCCAGGCTCGGGCATCGAAACCCGGTGATGACCATGCACCGAACTCGCGACGGGCATCGTAGGATTCGCCCATGAGCAGATCATTTTCGAGAATCGGCCCCTGCGACCTCATCCAATCCGCATCGGTTGTCACGATCGCGACAGGTGTCGGACCGCTGCTCTCCTCCAGAGCGGCAAGGAACGACGGTTGATCGCCGTAAAACTGGCGGTCTTTCTCCGCCACATGACCGGAATACCACCCGTCGCCAAGAATCACTCCGATCACGTTCTCCCCGGGCTGGAGAAGATCCGTCACATTATAGCTGTGGTAATGAACGCGGACACGGTAGTCGGTCCATCCGGGCGCAAAGACATCGTCGCCTACGCGTTGGCCGTTGATTTCGCATTCGAACAGTCCCCGTGCGGTGATGTGGAGAACCGTTCGGGCGGGAACGGTCCCGCGAATCTGAAAACTGCGGCGGAAATATCCTGCGGGTGGAACGGTGCGGGGCCCGCCCATGGGCGGGCCGGCAATCCATTGGGCGGCGTTAGGGGTTTTCCATTCCGGGAGTTCAGTGCGTTCGTCGTTCCCCGCAGGCCCCTTGGCACGAACGCCCTTGTTAGAACTCGTCATAAGCAATCTGATGGGACGCCACGCCGAGTTCGGCCAGCATTTTTGTGCAGGCCTTGATCATCATGGGAGGACCGCAGAGATAAAATTCGACTGCCTGCGGATGGGGATGGGATTTCAGGGAGTTGTCCAGAACCACATCGTGGATGAATCCCGTGTGGCCCGTCCAGTTGTCCTCGGGAAGCGGCGCGGAAAGCGCGAGGTGGAAGGCAAAGTTCCCGTGGACCCCGGCGAGTCCTTCGAAGTAGTCCTGATAGAAGAGTTCCTGTTTCGAGCGGGCTCCATACCAGTAGCTCACCTTCCGCGCGGTTTTCTCGGTCTCGAAGAGGTGCGAGATATGCGATCGCAACGGAGCCATGCCGGCCCCTCCGCCGATGTAGACCATTTCTTTCTGGGTGGGTTTGATGTGGAAGTCCCCAAACGGCCCGATGGCCGTGACCGTGTCGCCGGCCTTGAGATTGAAGACATAGCTTGAACCGACGCCGGGAGGGCAGTCCTGCCCCGGAGGCGGCGTGGCGATGCGCACATTAAACCGTAGCGTGCGCTCGACTTCCTGGTTGCTGGCCAGCGAGTAGTTGTTCCGGCGTCCGGGTTCCGAATTGCTGACGCTGAGATCAAAGACGTGCTGGACCTTCCAGACCGAGGCGTAGGGTTCCGGGATGTCGAATTCGCGGAAGCGGATGTTTTCGTAAACCGGGATATCCAGCTGCAGGTAATCGCCTGGAGTGAAGGCAACTTTTTCCTTCGAATCAATAGGCTCAAGAACGAGTTCCTTGATGAAGGTCGCGACATTTTGATTGCTGACAACCCGGAGGGAAATCGTCCGCTGGGAGCGACTTCCGGCTCCGCCGGGTTTCTGGATGTTCAAAAAAAGTTTTCCGCCGCGGGTCTCCACCGGATAGGTGGCCAGTCCGCGACACACCGGCGAACGGGCCGGGGAGCCGTCCGAGAGATTGAAGCGCCCGTTATGCTTCGGGCACTCGATGATTTTCCCCTTTACCAGTCCGTCGCCCAGGTGGGTGTTCCCGTGAGTGCAGATCCCGTCGGTGGCATAGAGGACGCCCTCGGCATCACGGATCACCGCGTAGGTTTTCTTGCCGTGATCGAACCGGATGACATCCTCCTTGCCGAGATGCCGGGCATCGCAGACTTCAATCCAGCCGCCGGCGTCGGGAGAAGACTGGGATTTGTGGAAGCCCGAGGGATCGGTGTGACCGGGCTTGGAATCCGGAAGTTTGCGCTTCACGTGCCACGCCGGATCTTTGACCTGGCGGAAAGTGGCGGGAATAATCTCCTTCCATGCCTCCAGCAGATTCGTATACGGCACCGGGCAGTCCGCTTTGACTGCCTCGTGCAGTCTGGGCAGCGCATGGTAGGGAACCAGCGGGAACATGTGATGCTCCACATGATAGTTCATGTTCCAGTACAGGTAACGGTTCACCACGTTCATGGAGACCGTCCGGCAATTCAACCGGTGGTCGAGCACATTCTCAGCCAGACCGGCATGCTGGGTCAGACCGTAAATCGACATCAGCCACGAACCGAAAATGTTGGGAAGCCCGATGAAAAGGAGCGGCAGAATGCTCCGGGTCGAAATCGCGAGGGCAATGACGAAGGCGTAAATCAGCAGGCTGAGCCGCGCCCGGAAGAACACTTTGGGGAATTCGCTCTCGGGCACAAAGGTCTTCTCCGCCTCCGTCATCCGGCCAAGAGCATGGGTGAGGAGGAGTTTGAAATAGGTCGGATAGCCTTTGAGGGCAAAGAACCCCATCACAAGGGACTTGATATCCGGAGGCCGCGGCACGGCAATTTCCGGATCCCGTCCCACGATAATGGTGTCGCTGTGGTGCCGGGTGTGACTCCACCGCCAGATGGTGGACTCGCGCATGACCATGAACGAGGCGATTTCGTAGAGCCCATTGTTCATCCAATCCGTCTTGAAGGCCGTGCCGTGCCCCGCTTCGTGCCAGCGGGAATCCGAGGTGGAACCGTAAAGCACGGCATAGACCAAATACGGAATTGCCGCCCACCAGGATCCCCACAATGCCCATGTCGCCCACGCGCTTCCAAAAATCAGCGCAAACCACAGGATCGTATCGCGTAAGGCGGGGCCGTCCCGACGTTCCAGCAACCCGCGCATCGTGGCGCGGGGCACCGGGCATTGATACCAATCGGCCTCGGCCAGGCCGCGTTCGATGGCCAGGTGGGCGTTCTCGCCCGTAAGGCTGTAATCCAGATGGGTGGGCGGTTTCAGGAGGACGGTGGATTCACTCATGGTCTGAGGTCAGGATGGGAGGTGGAAAAAGCATACTGGGTGACGCGGCGTTGCGGAATTCCAGGCTTCACGAGGATACTCCCGAATTCCGGAAAGTCCACGCCCGCCGGATAGCCCTCGCATTCCAGGCAAAGCCCCGCGTAGGGAGGATACGTGTGGCCGTTCTTTCCCGGATTCCTCAAATCGAGATAGGCGGCCGTATAGACTTGCAGACAATATTCGTTGGTCGAAACGGTGAGCGTGCGACCGCTCCCCGGATCGGCCAGGTGGGCGGCCCGATGCAGGGTGTCACCCCCGGGCAGCGGATAACAATCGCCATGACGCGCAAAGAGATCCGGGATGGCGTCTCCCAGACGGCGGGGGCGGGAAAAATCGGCGGCAGTGCCAGCAACCGGCGCCGTCCGGCCCAGCGGGGTCAAGAGATCATCCACCAGGAAGGCCCGGTCGGCATGCACGGTCAGTTCGTGATCAAAGATCTCGCCGCTCCCTTCGCCCGCCAGGTTGAAATACGAATGGTTGGTGAGACTGATGGGAGTCAGGCGATCGGAGGTCGCCTCGCTTTCAATGACGAAAACATTGTCGGACCGAAAGGTGTAAACGATGGAAAAACGAACGGTCCCGGGATAGCCCTCTTCGCCGTCCGGACTAAGATAAGTCAGGCGCAGGGAGTCGGCTCCGTCCGAACGCTCCAGCGGCTCGGCTTTCCAGATCCGCTTGTCCAGACCGCGGAGACCGCCGTGCAGGTGATTCGGTCCGTCGTTTTGCGCGAGACCGTACGTTTTCCCCTCTACGGTAAAGCGCGCAGCGGGGATTCGCCCGGCAACGCGTCCGGCGATTGCCCCGAAGAAGGGATGCGGGGCGAGATAGGAAGCCAGATCATCAAAACCAAGCACCACATCGGCGGGAATGCCCTTCCGATCGGGAACCCGCAGCGAGGAGACGATACCGCCGTAAGTGATGATGTCGAGCGACGCACCGGCCCCACCTTGCAGGGTGTAGAGTTCGACACTTTCTCCGGAGGGAAGGTTTCCAAAGTGTTTGATTTGCATAATGGCGGGGAAAAAAGGGAATGCTCAAAGCATCCAGGGATGACCACTTCGTCTATACGAAGATTCTCCCCGGGAACAATCCGGAATTTTTCAACCCGCAGCCGGGGCCCCGCCTGCCGGATGAGAGGAGACGGACTCGCGGCCCGCTCGTGCTCATGAGGCCCCGCCCATTGGAGAGTTGCCAATCCGGGGCCGCCCTCGGCGGCTGGCAAGAGGCGGACGTCCCGCAATAATCTCCCTTTCCAAACAGGGGAATTGCCGCCAGAAATCATTACTCATTCCACATCCAATGACACGCCACGGATCCCTCATCGGGCTGCGCCCGGAAAAACTCGAAGACTACAAGCGGCTGCATGCGGCGGTCTGGCCGGAGATCCTTGGCAAGATCACGGAGTGCAACATCCGGAACTACTCCATTTTTCTCCGTCAGTTGCCGGACGGAAACCATTACCTTTTCAGCTACTTTGAATACATCGGATCAGATCTCGCCGCCGACTCCTCCCGCATGGCCGCCGACCCCAAGACCCAGGAATGGTGGGCGCTTTGCAAGCCGTGTCAGCAACCGCTTTCCGACCGCGCCGGGGGCGAATGGTGGGCCGAGATGGAGGAAGTTTTCCACCACCCTTGATCGCGCAGGAGAAACCTGCGCTTCCCAAAATCGAGATGGGGTGACCGACGGGATTATCGCGGCGTGGCCGCGATCTGCGAAAATGGCCGCGCCGTTGATGTGGTCCCGCTCTGCGGGACGGGCCGTCGAACTACGGTGTTGCCTGTCAAAGGACAGGCCCTGCCTATGGCCTGCGGTATCAAAGGGAAATTTGCGCTGCAAATCAGGGCCGTGTCCCGTCTGCTGTCTCCTTAAAACCGCGGGTTGAGTCGTTCGAGCGGCAGGTTTTTGCTGCTGGAAGAGATGGGGTGACCGACGGGATTATCGCGGCGTGGCCGCGATCTGCGAAAATGGCTGCGCCGTTGACGTGGTCCCGCTCTGCGGGACGGGCCGTCGAACGGCGTTCTCATCCCGTCTGCTGTCTCGCTAAAACCGCAGGTTGAGTCGTTCGAGCGGCAGGTTTTTGCTGCTGGAAGAGATGGGGTGACCGACGGGATTATCGCGGCGTGGCCGCGATCTGCGAAAATGGCTGCGCCGTTGACGTGGTCCCGCTCTGCGGGACGGGCAGTCGAACTGCGTTCTCATCCCGTCTGCTGTCTCGCTAAAACCGCAGGTTGAGTCGTTCGAGCGGCAGGTTTTTGCTGCTGGAAGAGATGGGGTGACCGACGGGACTCGAACCCGCAACAACCAGAATCACAATCTGGGACTCTACCATTGAGCTACGGCCACCATCTCGGAAAGCTGCGGTTATTTGAAACCGGCTTCGCCCGCCTTGTGCAGCGTCTGCCCTTTTAATTCTATTCTCTCCGGCGCTTTGTCAACGGGGATGTTGGGGGCTTCGTCAATCCAGCGCGGTCCTTCCGGCGCGGCCCAGCGGGCGGCATTCTTCAAGACCAGCTTCACATTGGAGTCGTGATAGGTCGGGTAGGATTCGTGTCCGGGACGGAAGTAGAAGATTTTCCCGGCCCCGCGTTTCCAGGTCGCGCCGGAACGGAAGACCTCTCCGCCTTCGAACCACGAGATGAAAATCTGCTCGTCGGGCGTGGGGATGCCGAAGGGTTCGCCATACATTTCCTCCTCGGCCAGCTCGAAGTAGGGTCCGAGTCCGGCCGCGATGGGATGGGCGGGGTTGCAGACCCACAGGCGCTCTTTTTCCCCGGCTTCGCGCCAGGTGAGCGAACAGGTCGTGCCCAAGAGGCGCTTGAAGACTTTGGAATAATGGCCGGAGTGCAAAACGATGAGTCCCATTCCCTCGTTGACGCGTTTGACCACGCGTTCCACGATGGCGTCCTGCACGTCGCCGTGGGCGCAATGTCCCCACCAGAGCAGCACGTCGGTCGCAGCAAGGACTTTTTCGGTCAGCCCGTGTTCCGGTTGTTCGAGCGTGGCGGTGCCCACGGAAAAATCGGAGGACTCCTGCAAACCTTCGACAATACAGCCGTGCATGCCGGAGGGATAGATTTTGCGGATGAACTCGACCTTGCGTTCGTGAACGTTTTCACCCCAGACGGTGACAGAAATTTTTGCCATGGGCCGGAGAGGATACAAAGTGGAGGCCAATAATCCAGCAAAACAGAGGCGGGTTTCCGGGATTTTTCAAGCCTTGGGAAAGCCGCGCTCCTGCGGGGGAAATCAACGCCGCCAACCGAACGTGCTGGCCGGGTAAACCGTCACGGGCTGGCCGGGAAGCAGGGGAACGGGAGCGGGCACCCGGGTCACCGGCACCCCGGCCGGATAGTTCATCACGGGCGCCACATTGCTGAAGGCGGGGTTCACGGAGGACACCCCCGCGGAGGGTCCCCAGGAGGACCAGGTCTGCCAGGCCGGGCGATAAACAACCGGCGGACAGTAAGAAACGGGCGGGCAGATGGGACGCACCGGCGGGCACCATCCGCCATTGCCAATCGAGATAGCCACCTGCGCGGCGGCATGGCCCGACACGAGCACCATCAGGGCCAAAACCAGGAGTTTCAGTTTCATGGGGCGGTTTATGTGATAATAATAACCATGATGTCTCTGCGTTTTTCAACCGCGATTTTCGCCGCCGGCCGGGCTGCTCTGGTCCTGGGCCTGCTGGCGGGATGCGCCTCGGTGAAATCCACCGCGATGTATTACACTCCGTACACGGCAAAACTTTATCCGCCCAAACCTCCCGAGGCTCCCATTCCCATTTTGGGCAAGGCCCCGCCGGAGCGTTACACCACGATCGGACGGCTGGCTTTTGAAACCGACCAGGGTTGGAATTTTCTGCGCAAGAGCATGGTCTACAATGCGCAGGCGAACGGGGCGGATGCCGTGGTGCTCAAAAAAGTGAACAGCCGCCAGCAGCTTTATCTCACCGAGGTTCCGCCGCAGACGGACTGGGTGCCGGTGACGAATTACTACCAGAAATGCCGCGACGGCGAAACCTACAGTTACACCAACTGGGTGCCGTTTTTCCGGCCCGGCTATGTCCGGGAGGATGTGGCGGAAATCACGGCAATTGACTCCGAGATGATCATTTGGAAAAACTGACCCTCATGTCGTCCTATTCCCTCGATGCCTACGAACGTCCTGTGCTCAAGCCTCCGGGCGGGCAGGAGAAGGTGCTCCTGCACTCCTGCTGTGCGCCGTGTTCGGGCGAGGTGATTGAGGTCATGCGGGCCTCCGGTTTGCAACTGGCGATCTATTTTTATAACCCGAACATCCATCCCCGCGCCGAATACGAACTGCGCAAATCCGAGAACATCCGCTTCGCGCAAAAGCATGGCATTCCCTTCGTGGACGCTGACTACGATACGGAAAATTGGTTTGCGCGGGTCAAGGGACTCGAACATGAACCGGAGCGCGGCGTCCGCTGCACCCAATGCTTCGACATGCGCTTCGAGCGCACGGCGCTCTACGCCCATGAACATGATTTTCCGGTCATCACGAGTTGCCTCGGTATCTCCCGCTGGAAAAATATGGAGCAAATCAACGGCTCCGGCGAACGCGCGGCCTCCCGCTATCCGGGCATGTCCTACTGGACCTTCAACTGGCGCAAGCAGGGCGGGGCCGGGCGCATGGTCGAAATTTCCAAACAGGAGCACTTTTACATGCAGGAATATTGCGGTTGCATCTATTCGCTGCGCGACACCAACAAGCATCTCACGGCCAGCGGGCGGCCCAAGATTGTGCTGGGGGAAAAGTATTACGGCGCGGAAAATTCCGCGTGATCAGGCCGCGGTGATCCGCTGGGGATGCGTGTAAATATTCAGGCGGCCTTCGCGCAGGAAGCCGATCAGGGTCTGACCGTTCTCCTCGGCGAACTCGACGGCCAGGCTGGTGGGAGCGGAGATGGCAGCGATGATGGGAAAACGGGCGGCGAGGGCTTTTTGCACGATCTCGAAAGCCACGCGTCCGCTGACGAGCAGGATGCCTTCGGGGTCGGCGGTGTTTTCCAGCAGGCGGTGGCCGATGACTTTGTCCAGGGCGTTGTGGCGGCCGACGTCCTCGCGCAAGGCGAGGAGTTTTCCTGACGGGTCAAACCATGCGCTGGCGTGCAGTCCGCCGGTTTGGTCGAAGGTTTCCTGCGCGGCGCGGAGTCGGGCGGGGAGGGCGTGGAGCACGCTGGCGGGAACGCGCAGCGCGGAAGAAATGGCGGGAAAAGTGCGGCGGACGGCGGCGATGCTGGCCTTGCTGCACACGCCGCAACTCGAGGAGGCGACCAAATGACGGCGAAGCTGGGCGAAGTCCACTTCGACTTCCGGCGCCAGGGTCACATTGACGATGTTGCCCGGGCGTTCGGCATTCGGGTGCGGGCAGGGGGCGATTTCCACGATGTCCTCGCGGCGGCGGATGATGCCCTCGGTGAGGAGGAAGCCGGCGATGAGGTCGCGGTCGTCGCCGGGGGTTCGCATGAGGGTGACGATGGGCTCGCTGGCGAGGCGGATTTCCAGTGGCTCCTCGACGGCGACGGTGTCGGTTTTTTGCCGCGGGGGATCCCCGGCCTTCCAGGCCGTGAGGGGGACGGTGTTGGTGGATTCGGGATTCATCTTAGTGATTCGGAATGTCGTCACGGCACTCTGCTGGCTGCGCCACCCTACGGGCTGTCCTGCGGACAGGCTATCTCCACTTCGTTTCGATTGTTGCCGTGGGGAGGGACGCCCCAGCAGCGTGGGGCGGCTACAGTTTTTCCACGGTGACGAAGGCGTTGTAGTCCGGCACGCCACCGCCGGCATCCACGACACCCTTGCGGATGATGACGTTGCCTTCGGGCCAATGGACTTGCAGGTTGCCGCGGGCCATGGGGGCGGGGAAGGCGCGGGCTTCGAGGATGCCGAGATCGTTGCGCAGGACTACGCGGTCGCCTTTGACGAGGTGGAGGTCGGCGGCGTCGTCGGGGTTCATGAGCACGGCGTCGCGGCTTGCGCCATTAAGCGGATCAATCTCGGCGTAGATGAGGCTGTTGAATTGCTTGCCGCGGCGGGTGCTGACTTTGAAGTGCCCGGCGGGTCGTTCGTGATCGGGCAGCGGAACGGTCTGGATATTGGCGCGGCCATCGGGGGTGGCAAACCGGCCGTCGAGGCAAAGATGCGGGCCGCCGTATTGGAAGGCGTCGCCGGTTTTGTGCAGGTGCTGGACGCCTTCGTAAAAGGGGACGATTTTTGCAATCTCCTCGCGCATCTTTTGCCCGGTCTCGCAGCCGAGGAGATGAGCGCGTTCGGGGCTGGCGGCGGCGGCGAGTTCGCGGAGGATTTTCCATTCGGCGCGGGCTTCGCCGATCTGGCGGGGGATTTCCGGCGAGAACATCACCCGGCGTTCCGTGCTGGTCTCGGTGCCGCCGTCGTCCTGTTCGTAGCGGGTCTTGGCTGGGAGCAGGATGACTTCCTCCTGCGCGGGGACGAACATTTGGTCGGTCAGGATGATGTCCTGATGCACCCGCATGGGCACGCGCGCCAAGGCGCGGCGCACATAGTCGGGTTCCGGCAGGTTGCGGAGAAAATTTCCGCCGAGGCAATAGAGGAGATCCAGTTCGCCGCGCGCGGAAGCCTCGATCATTTCGGTGGTGGTGTAACCGGCCCAGTCTGGCACCGCGAATCCGTATTGGGCGGAAAGAGAGGCGGCATTTTCCGGGGTGACGGATTTCAGGGCCGGGAAGGCGGTGGAACTGGCGCCCATTTCCCCGCCGCCCTGCACCGAGGAGTGGCCGCGGATGGGCATGAGGCCGTTTTTTTCGCGTCCGACATAGCCGCGAAGCAGTCCGAGATTCAGGATCATCTGCACGGCGTCGGCGCCGAAGGCGTGCTGGGTGATGCCCATGCTCCAGACGAAGACGGCATTTTTCGCGTCGCGAAGGAGTTCGGCAAAATTGCGCATGGAGGCGCGGTGGAGTCCGGCCTGGCGTTCCAGGATTTCCCAATCGAGCGCGGCGGCGGCGGCACGCAAGTCCTCGACGCCATGGGTGTGGGCGGCGATGAACGCATGATTGATCCAGTTTTCCTCGAAGAGAATTTTGATGACCCCGTAAAGAAAGGGAATGTCGCCGCCCTGCGTGACGGGAAACCAATAATCCATAATGTGGGTGCCGAAGAGGGCGCTTTTGGTAGTGGAAGGCACCCAATAGCGCTTCATGCCGGGTTCGCAGTAGGGATTGACCATCACGACTTTGGTGCCGAGCGCCTTGGCCTCATGGAGATATTTGGTGGCGACCGGCTGGTTGTTGGCGGGATTTGAGCCGAAGAAGATGACGAGGTCGGTCCCATACCAGTCCTTGTAGCTGCAGGTCGAAGCGGCGACGCCGAGGGTGCTCTTCATCGCGGCGGTGGACGGCGAATGGCAGAGGCGCGCGGCATTGTCAATGTTGCCTGTGCCGAGGAAGCGGGCAACCTTCTGCGCCATGTAGTAGATCTCGTTGGTCACGCCGCGGGCGGTGACGAAGAAGGCGAAACGCCGGGGAGGGGTGGCACGGATTTTGCGGGCGATGCGGGCGTAGGCTTCATCCCAGGTGATGCGGCGGAATCCGGGCGCGTTTTTTTCCCGCAGCATGGGGTGGGCGAGACGACCGAGCTCGCGGAGTTGGGCGTTGTCGTATTTTTCCAAGGCGGCCACGTTGTTCAAAAGATCGTGATCCAGGGCCGAGACGGTGTTGAGGCGCAGGAGGTTCAGCCGGGTCATGCACAAATGCGGGCCTTTGATGGTCCAATCGTGCAGGCCGGCGACGCCGAGGGCGCAGCCATCGCAGACCCCTCGGGTGAGGATTTTCCAAGCATACGGCAGGTTGTCGCGGTTTTTCCAGACGATCTGGAGCATGTTGGTAAAATGATACGGCTTGGTCCGCCCCAGTCCGAAGGGAACAAGGGAGAGAAGGCGCTGTTTCAGAGTTTTGGTGACGGCGTGCATGGAGGTGTGGGGGTTGCAGTCTATCGCCGCCGCGTGCTTATTGAAAGTGCAGGGCGGGGTGAGATTAACGTCCGCACCCCGTTCCTCAAGACAGACCGGGAAGTTCGCGCAGAAAAATCTCCGCCAGGACGCTTCCTGTTTTCTCGACGGATTGGGGACGGGAGGACTCCTTTTCCAGCGAGGTCATCTCCACCTCGGAGATCCCGCAGGGCGTGATGTGCTGAAAAGCCTCGAGGGAGGAGTTGCCGACATTGAGAGCCAGTCCGTGCATGGCCACCCAGCGCTTCACGCCCACGCCGATGGAGGCGATTTTTCTATTTCCGGCCCAGACGCCGGTCAGGCCTTCCCTTCGATTGGTGTTCACGGCGCAGGTCGAGCAGGTGAGAATCACGACCTCCTCCAGAAAACGCATGTAGCGATGGAGATCGCGGCCGCGATGCTGGAGATCCAGGATGGGGTAGGCGACGAGTTGGCCGGGTCCGTGCCAGGTGGCTTGTCCGCCGCGGTTGGTTTCAAACACCGGGTGGGGGAGATTGCCGGGTTCGCGCAGGCTGGATTGGTCGCGGGTGCGGCCGATGGTGTAAACCGGCTCGTGTTCGAGCAGGAGGAGTTGCTCTGCGCCGGAGCCTTCCAGATACGCGGTCAGCAGACGGTTTTGCAGATCGAGCGTGGCCGAATAATCGATGCGTCCGAGCCATTGCACATTCAGCGCCGCCATTTTCAGATGCCGGTCAGCGGGGTTTTGCGGGCCCGGGCGGCGTCGAGAGTTTGAAAATGGGTGAGGCCAATGGCAAGGGCATCAGCCGCGTCGGCCGGGGGGGTCTGGGTGAGTCCAAGCAAGGCGCGCACCATGAAGGCGACCTGGGTTTTGTCGGCCGCGCCGCGACCGACCACCGCTTGCTTGACCCGGCGGGGGGCGTATTCGTAAGCGGGCAATCCGTTCTCGGCCGCGGCCAGAATGGCAGCCCCGCGGGCCGCGCCCAAGGTAATGGCGGTCTGATAGCTCTGGACGTAGATGACCGCCTCCACCGCCAGGGCCTGGGGTTGGTGGCGGAGGATGATGGCGGTGATTTGATCGCGGATGGCGAGCAGGCAGCCGGAGAGCGGGAGCTTGGGATGATTGCGGATGACCCCAAACGCCGGGGTGGTGATTTTTTTTCCCACCCGGGTGAGGATGGCGTAGCCGGTGGAACGAAGCGCGGGATCAATCGCAAGAATGGTTTCAGACGGCATCGGCGAGCATTTCCTTCATTTTGTCCAGAACGGCGCGGACTTCCAGCGCGGAAAGCCGTCCGTCTGGCGCTTGCAGCACGCGGACGCCGGCGTTGGCCGGAGCCCAGACCTCGGGATCGGTCGGTCCGAAAAGCAGCAGGCAGCGTGCGCCCGCCGCGGCAGCGAGGTGGGAGATGCCGCTGTCGTGTCCGACGAAAAGGGTGCAGCGGGAAAGGACGGCACCCAAAACCGGCAGCGGAAGACTTTCCAGGAACGTGGCGCGGTCCGGCGGGAGGATTGGCCGGAGAAGCGAAAGGCGATCTCCGTCGCTTTCCCCGCCGACGACCACCAGGTGGGCTGATGGCATTTCGCGATGAAGGGTTTCGACGAACTGCCGCCAATTCCCCGCCGGCCATTTTTTGTGTTCCCCCCCGCTGCCGGGATGCAGGGCGAGGAGGGGGCCATCCCGCGTCGGAAGGAGCCGCTCTGATTCCGCCAGATCCTCCGGCGAGGGGAAAAACTTTGTCGCGGGATCCTCCAGCCAGAGGGCGAGCTGCTCGAGGGGACGGGCCAGTTGATGGGCCGCATGGAGTCCGTCGCCGATCTTGGGCGAGGCGGCGATGAGATTTTTTACCCCGGCCCGGCGGAGGCATCTTCCGAAAAGCTCATCCGGGTCGTAGATGTAACTGAGGATTTGCTGAAATCCGGAAAAGTATTCGCAGAGTTCAGGATCGAGGTCCGCCTTGGGATTAAAAAAACCGGCCAGCGGGCCGTACTCGATCGAGCGGGTCGCGTTGGCGTAAAATCGGCCGTCGGCCAGCGAGGCAATGTGGCGGTAGCCCAGGATCTCCAGATGGCAGTCGGGAAAACTCTCCCTCAGCAGTCCGATGGCCGGAAGAGTAAGAAGAAAATCCCCGATCGCGCCGCCACGGATGACGAGGATCTTGGGAGTTTCGATTTGGGAGTTTCGAGTTTCGATTGGCGTGGAAATCTCCCTCACTCGACAATCGAAAATCGAGAATGGAAAATATCAGAATCCGCCGCTGCCGCCGCCTTGAGCCTGGGACAATTGCGAGCCCAGGACACCGGGGCCTTCCCAGCCGGCAGGTTTATTCCAAGGAATGGTCCCGCCCGCCTCGCTTGTCTTGCGGGACTCTTCATCCTGTGCAGCGCAGGACGAGAGGAGGATGGTCAGCGCACAAAAGGTCGCTGATGCGATCAGGCGCATGACAACGTTATTCCTCGACGGTTTGGAAGATGACGTTGTCGCCAGGCGAAATCGTGGCGCCCTGGGGAACGCTGTTGGCCACGATGTCTGCGATGGAAGTGGAGGGTTCGACCGAGGTGATGCGAACCTTGCCGAGAAGCTGGGTGCCGCGCTTGACCAGAAGTTCGGTGTTGTTCACCACGCCATTTTTGTCACCGAGGTTCAGCACCACAAAGTTCCAAGCCGGGTTGACGGCAAGAATACGGCCTTCGAGGCCCTTCTTCACGACCTTGAGAGCGCGATCCTGTCTGTCCTTTTGAAAGACTTCCACTTGGGAGCGGGCGGAGTCGAGATCGGATTGCAGCTTGGCGACGAGCGTTTCCAATTCTTGCCTTTTCGCAACGCCGTCCACATCGGGATTCACTGCGGTCGGTCCTCCCGCGGCTGTTTGAGCGGCGGCGAGATCGGCTTTGGCCTTTTCCAGATCGGTCGTAATCTGGGTGACCTGATCGGTCAGGGCGGTTTTCTCAGCGGTCACCTTGGCGGCTTCGCTCTTGGCTGTTTCCACCGCAGTTTGCAGTCCGGAGACCTGGGCTTCCGCGGCGGCTTTCTCCGAGGTGGTCGTGGCCAGACTTTCGGCGGTTGTCTTCAAGACATCCTTGGTCTTGGCCAGACTTCCTTCGGTGGTTTTCAAGGTTCCCTGGGTGTCAGCCAGATCCTTCTTGGTGGTGTCGAGTTTGCCTTTGTTGACAAAACCGAGCCCGGCGGTGGCGAGGCTGATGGCGATCGAAGCGAATACAAGAATTTTTCCCATTGGACAACTGGAGGTGGTTTAAAACAGAGGTGTTGTGAATAAGCAATGGTCCCATGATTCGCAAGCAACAAAATTCAGAAATCATCTTTCGGTTTGCCAGACGGCCGCAACGCGATAGAGTGGGAGTTGCCAGAGACTATGGACTGCAGATGGAGGAACCCCGCCAGGGCAGGAATGCAGCAACGGTACTTTGCTTTGCTTTGCCGTAGTTCTCTGGCGCTTTCTTGACTCTGCTCCGCAGAAATCTACTCTCTTCCTGTGATGGAAACCAACATCCTCGACCGTGTCCGCGGCAGTCTGCAGGATTTTCTCGGTGCCAAGGGCCTGCGGCGCACGGTGCAGCGGGAGGCCATCATCGAGGCCGCCTTCGGCACGAAGGAGCATTTTTCCGCCGAGGAACTTTTGGTCATGGCCAAGCGCATCGAGAAGTCCGTCTCCCGCGCCACGGTTTACCGCACCCTGCCGCTCCTGGTGGAAAGCGGGCTGCTGCGCGAGATGGATCTGGGGACCGACGCGAAGGTTTACGATCCCAACTTCATCGAGCATCCCACCCACAATCATCTCATCTGCGTGGACTGTAACAAGATCATCGAGTTTGAAGACCCCAACATGGAATTGCTGGAAAACTGCATCACCCGGCGGCTGGGTTTTTCCCCCGCCAACAAGGCGGTCAAGATCGAGGGCCATTGCGACGAGTTGAAAGCCAAGGGTTCCTGTGACCGGAAGAAAATGGCAAAGCACGAATGACGGAGGCCGAAGCCATGACCGAATTTCTCAATCCCCTTCCGCTTTCCCGTCGTCAATCCCAATCCGGAATTCGTCATTTCTAACCATGTGGAAAGGCCGATTCCAGCAGGCGTCATCCGACCGGCTTAAAACGTATAGCGAATCCGTCTCGTTCGATTGGCGGCTCTACCGTCACGACATCCGCGGCAGCATCGCCCATGCGCGGGCGCTGAAAAAAGCGGGCATCCTGACCGCGGGGGAATTTTCGAAAATCGAAGCGGGCCTGCGGCGTATTGAAAAGGAGATCCGCACGGGCCGCTTCACCTTCGATGCCGGTCTGGAGGATGTGCACATGAACATCGAGGCCGGGCTGACGAAGCGGATCGGCGCGGCCGGGGCCAAGTTGCACACGGCCCGCAGCCGCAATGACCAGGTTGCGCTGGATTTGCGGTTGTACCTGCGCGAGGAAATCGAAGCGCTCTCCGGTCTCGTGCGCGGGCTGCAAAAAGCCCTGACCGGACTGGCCGCGCGGCATGAGAAGGACGTCATGCCCGGATACACCCACCTGCAACGGGCCCAGCCGGTTTTCATTTCCCATCATTTGCTGGCTTACGTGGAAATGCTGGAGCGCGATCACGGGCGGTTGCGGGATGGACTGAAGCGTTCGGATGAATGTCCGCTGGGTTCCGGCGCGCTTGCCGGTTCGACCATCGTGCTGGATCGGGAGGCGGTGGCGAAGGAACTCGGTTTTTCGCGGGTCACGCAGAACAGCATGGACGCGGTGGGTGACCGCGATTTCGCCTGCGAACTCCTGGCCGCCCTCGCCATTATCGGGATGCACCTTTCCCGTTTGAGCGAAGATGTCATTTTGTGGGCCTCGGCGGAGTTCGGTTTCATCGAGCTGAGCGACCGGCACACCACGGGATCAAGTTTGATGCCGCAAAAGAAAAACCCCGACATCGCCGAACTGACGCGCGGCAAGACCGGACGGCTGTATGGAAACCTGTTCACTCTTCTCACCGTATTGAAGGGGCTGCCGCTGACCTACAACCGGGACATGCAGGAGGACAAGGAAGCCATCTTCGATTCGGTGGACACGGCCAAGGCCGCGCTGGAGATTTTCGCCGAAATGATCCGCGGGGCCAGATTCCGAACCGGGGCGGCGGCGCGGGCGGCGGGCGATCCCGCGCTTCTGGCCACCGATCTGGCCGACCGGCTGGTGCTGGGCGGCGTGCCCTTCCGTCAGGCCCACGAAATTGTTGGAAAACTGGTGGCACTGTCCGCCCGGAAGGATGTCCCCCTCGACCAGCTCGACCCGGCCGATTATCTGGCGGCCTCCCCGGTTTTGCAGGCCGGAATCATCAAGGCGGTATTCAATGTGGCCACCGGACTTTCGGCCCGGGGAGCCACCGGCGCTCCGTCGCCGAAAAATCTCGCGAAGCGCCTGACCCATTGGAAAAAACGTTTGCCGTGAAAAATGGAGAAGCGGCCTCCGGCTGGGGGATTCGGCAAAGCGAGGCGCTTTGCGACACTCCGCATCTGCGTTTGGATCGGGAGTTCGTGGCGACGCCGTCACGGCCCGCCGGGATTTCCTGGCTGGTGGTCCACCGCCGCGCCGCCGTGGTCGTGGCCCCGCGCACTCCGGATGGAGCCTATCTCCTCATCCGCCAGGAACGCGTGGCCGTCCGCCGCGAGTTGTGGGAATTTCCCGCCGGACAGATCGACGGGGAAGTCAACGAGGGCACCATCCGGGAAACCGCCCTGCGCGAACTGGGGGAGGAAACGGGCAGGGAGTGCCGCGGGGAACTGACCCCGCTCGGATACTTCTTTTCCTCGCCGGGCTTCACTGATGAATGCGCCCATCTTTTTCTCGCGACGGAAGTCGTGCCGCGGGCGGAGGGGTGCGCCCATGATGAGCACGAATCGATTTTGGAAGTGGGGAAGTTTTCGCCACGGCAATGGAGTGATCTGATTGCCCAAGGCGAAATCGTCGATGCCAACACGCTGGCGGTCTTCGCCCGCCTGCAGGCGCGGGGGATCTTTTCATGAACTGGAAGCGCTTTTTCGATTTCCGGGAATTGAGCGACGAGCCCAAGCCGTTCCTGGATCACATCGAGGATCTGCGGAGCATGCTGATCAAGATGGTGGCCGTGCTGGCCCTCATGATGGGGGCGGCATTTTTCTTTCAGGGCACCATCGTCAAAATCATTCAACGGCCTCTGCAGGTCATCGATCCCGGCATGACCAGCCTGACCAATTTCGGCGTGGCTGATCCCCTGGCCATCGCCATCGAGCTTTCGTTTTATGCCGGGTTGGTGATGGCATTTCCTTTCCTGATTTTTTTTCTGGCGGAGTTCATCCTGCCCGGCCTGAAACCGAATGAACGGCGTCTGCTTTATCCGGCGGCGGGGGTGTCGCTCGGGTTGTTCCTGGGCGGCGTGCTCTTTGCTTACTTCGTCGTGCTTCCCCCGACGCTGGGATATTTTTTCAATTACTCCAAGTCGCTCGACTGGCGGCCGCAGTGGAGTGTGCGGGAATTTTTTTCCTTCACCACGCAGTTCGTCATCTCCTTTGGTCTGGCCTTTGAATTGCCGCTGGCGGTGCTGCTGTTGGTGAAGCTTGGGATCTTAAATCTGGAAATTCTCCAGCGGACGCGGGCTTTCGCCATGGTCGTCATTCTTTTTCTGGCCGCGATCATCACGCCCACGACGGACGTCTTCACGCTTCTGCTCATGGCGGGGCCGATGTACCTGCTCTACGAGGGCTGCATCCTCATCGCCCGGGTGATGGAGAAAAAGGCCCGGCGCGAGTCTCTCCCTTCCCTTAACGAGCAACCCTAAAAACCGCAATGAACCACGGAGAACACGGAGTTCACGGAGGGCAAACACAAGGGGGACTCGGGTTTGCGAAATCACCCAAGGCCAGGGGAAGTCCCACCCGAAAGGTGAGGGCGCTTCCCGCCATCAAAATCCGGTGTCTTCTTCCCTCGGTGCTCTCGGTGTCCTCTGGGGGGGGCCGTTTTCCCTTTGAGGATAAGATGCTGCGGCGACTGTCGTTTCTGTTTTGCGGTCTAATGGTGTGCGCCTGCATTCAGGCTCAGCTTCCCGCCGATGAGCCCCTGAGGGGATGGAAAACCGTCGAGGGTCAGGCTTTCGAGGCAGCCATCGTGAGCTTTGATGGAACCACGGTGACCTTTCGGGTGCGGAACGGGCAGCGTTCCCCGCTGCCGCTCGCCCGCCTCAGCCCGGACGACCAGATGTATCTGGACGAATGGCAGAAAAAGCAGCCTCTCAAAATCGTGCTTCCCGATGTGGTCGGCGGGGATCCCGCCAGCCTCCAGCCCGAGGTGCTGAGCGAGGATGAACGCAACGAGAAGTTTGTGTATCGCACCGGGCATTTCGAATTTGAGTCGCAGGGCAAATTCACCCAGAGCCTGCTGCGTGAGGTGGCGCGGAATTTCGAGGCGACGTATGAATTGCTCAAGGCCCTGCCCTGGGGCATCGAACCGGCGCCGGCCTCCGGGGAATACTTCCGCGCCCGCCTGCTGCGAACCCGCAGTGTCTATGAGGCCGAGGGTGGACCGAAAAACAGCGGCGGTGTTTATCTCGGCCGCGAGAAGGTTTTTCTCGTGCCTTTCGAGAGCATCGGCCTGAAGACGGTGGGCAAAAGCTACGCCAAGGACGACGATTTTGACACGAGCACGCTGGTGCATGAACTGACGCATCAGATGATGCACTT
Source organism: Chthoniobacter flavus (assembly GCA_945860745.1). Lineage (GTDB taxonomy): Bacteria > Verrucomicrobiota > Verrucomicrobiia > Chthoniobacterales > Terrimicrobiaceae > CAMASH01. The sequence continues at coordinate 37,444 of CAMASH010000025.1, forward strand.
CTGGCTGAACTATCTGCCGCAGTGGGTGGTGGAAGGCACGGCGGAATACACGGGCATACTGCCACTAAAAACCGGGCGCTTTCGTGTCTCGGCCGCCAAGACCGGACTCAGGGATTATCTTGAGCACTTGCAGAGGGCGGGTGGAGTGCCCGCGCCCTATCCGCTGGAAGAGTTGTTCCCGATGACGAACGAAAAATGGAATGAAATTCTCACCAGCAATCGCACCATGTCCCATCGGTTGTACTTCACCTCCTATCTCCTCGTTTACTATTTCATGCATCTTGATGGTGATGGAGACGGGCAGCTTTTCGTTCGCTATTTTCGCGCGGTCGGCGCGGTGCGAAAGGAGGTTGAGGAGTATGACAAGGCGGTGGACGAGTTCAAAAAGCAACCAGGGGTCGAGGTTTTGCCCGACGGACGGTACCGCGGGCCGGGCGGTTTGAAGCATCCCGACCGGCCGGCCATTCTGAAATCGGAGACCGCGCCGGATGAGTTTCAAAGAAAGACCCTGCAAATCCTGCTCAACGGACGCACTGAAGCGGAATTGACGAAGCAGATCCGTGCAGCCTACGCGAAGCTGGGCATCCGGCTCTGAAAGATTCGATTCAGCCCGCGTTGGGGATGACATTGATTCCGCGCAGACCGAAGTGTGGCGCAGCCGAAAGGAGATGCTTGTCGTTGGAGTAGATATCGGTGAAATCCGCCTCGCTGGCGGCTGTCAGGTGAAGGCAATCGGCCGAGCGCAGAAAGACTTTTGAGGAAAGCTGCCGAAATCTCCGTCCCGCCTTCTGAAGGGAAGGAGTATCCATCGGCAGCCAGTCCCAGACCCCGCTGCGCTGATCTCTGTCAAAACGGAGACAGGTCTCAAGGAGTTGCTCCTGCGTGAGTTCTCCCTCCCTGAAGTGTCGATGAAAAACCGCATGGACTTCGACGATGGCCAGCGCGAGCGAGGCTCGTCCGGCGCACCCCTCGGCCAGATCCAGAACCTCGTCGCTGCCGGGTTCTCTCACGTAGCATTTGGCAATGTAGGCGCTATCGAAATAGAGCATCAGCGATCCCGGTCCTCAGAAATCACGGTGCCGCTGTCAGTCTGAACGACGGGCATGGCCGATCGGTCCCGTTTGGGGAAGGGACGTCCGGGCATGTGCACCATCTTTGGCGCCTGAAGAACGGCCACGGTTTCCCCGCGATCAGTGACAACGATGGGCTCCCGGGAAGCGGCCCGAACATGGAGGCCGGTGTGGGTATGCAGTTCCCGAATGGAGATTGTCTTCACAATGTGTCCAATGTGTCACATTGAACTGCCGTGGTCAAATAGCTCCCTCTCCGCTTACGACTCAAACCTGATGCGGGGATAGGTTTCGAGGTGTCCGGCCACGACGGCGGCGAAGACGGAGCCGAATTCCTCGAGTTTTTTTTCGCCCACGCCGAAAATGCCGCGCATGGCATCCTTGCTGGCCGGATACTGCCGGGCCATGTCGCGCAGGGTGGCGTCACCGAAGATGACATAAGCCGGCACACCGCGCTCGTCGGCCAGGCGTTTGCGCAGATCGCGCAGTCGGCCGAAAAGCACTTCATCGCACTCGATTTCTCCGGCGCGATGGGCGGGACGCTTTGTCTTTGGCAGGGTCAGCGGTTTGGTCAGGGTGATGACCCGGCGCGAACGCAGGGCCTCGACCCCGTTCCCGGTGATTTCCAGGGTGGGAAACTCGCCGGCGGCCTGGGCCAGCAGGCCGAGGCGGAGGAGTTCGCGTCCGATGGCGGACCATTCCGGCCGCGAGAGATCCCGGCCGATGCCGTAGGTGGTGAGGGTGTGATGGTTCCAGCGGCGGACCTTGTCGGTGTCCGCGCCGGTCAGGACTTCGATGATATGATTCATGCCGACGCCGAAGCGCCCGGCCTGGCGGATGCGATAAACGCAGGAGAGAAATTTCTGCGCGTTGAGCGTTCCGTCGTAGGTCGCGCGGGGTTCCAGACAGTTGTCGCACGTGGCGCAGTTTTGGCCGGGAAAATCTTCGCCGAAATAGGTGAGGAGTTCGCTGCGGCGGCAGGTGGAACACTCGGCGTAGTGCATCATCTGCCGAAGTTGGTTGCGCGCGGCCTGTTGTTCCTGCGCGCTGGACATTTCCTCGATGAAATGGGTCTGCTTGGCCGCGTCGCCCGCGCTGAAGAGCAGCAGGCAGTCGGAAGGCAGGCCGTCGCGCCCGGCCCGGCCGGTTTCCTGATAGTAGCCTTCGATGTTTTTCGGCAGATCGTGATGAATGACCCAACGGACGTTGGGTTTGTTGATGCCCATGCCGAAGGCGATGGTGGCGCAGATGATGCGGGCCTCGTCGCGCAGAAAAAGCTCCTGGTTTTCCGAACGCAGGGCGGCGTCCAGTCCGGCATGGTAGGGCTTGGCCGCATATCCGCGGGCGGCCAGCGATTCGGCCACGCGCTCGACCGTGGCGCGGGTGGCGCAGTAAACGATGCCGCTGTCGTCGCGCCGCTTGTCGATAAAATCGAGAATCTGTTTGAGCGGCTGATCCTTGGGCGTGACGCGATAGGAGAGATTGGGCCGGTTGAAACTCGCGACAAAGACGGCCGCATCGCGCAGGCGAAGATGTTTGACGATGTCCTCCCGCACCCGTTCGGTGGCGGTGGCAGTGAGGGCCATGGCCGGAACGTCGGGCAGGAGTTCGCGCAACTGGGCGATCTGGCGGTATTCGGGGCGGAAATCGTGACCCCATTCGGAGATGCAATGCGCCTCGTCGATGGCAATGGCGTTGACATTCCAGGCGCGGAGATTGTCCTTCCAGTTGTCGAGCATCAGGCGCTCGGGCGCGGCGTAGAGCAGGCGGTATTCCCCTTGGTGCAGTCCGCGCAGGCGGGCCCTGGCCTCGGCGGCACCGAGGGAGGAATTCATAAATGTCGCGGCCACGCCGGCGGCCTGTAGCTGGTCCACCTGATCTTTCATCAGGGCGATCAGTGGGGAAACGACCAGAGTCAGACCGGGGCGGTGCAGGGCCGGGAGCTGGAAGCAAAGTGATTTCCCGCCGCCGGTGGGGAGCAGGGCAAAGACGTCGCGATTGGCGAGTGTGGCCTCGATGATCTCACGCTGGAGCGGACGGAACTCGGAATAGCCGAAGGTTTTTTTGAGCGTTTGCAGCAGTTCGGGCATCGGAAAACAGATTTTTAACCACCGAGACACGGAGTCACGGAGAAAAGCGGGAGAACGGCGAATAAATTCAATGGGTGTAACCTGACCCGTCCCGCACGACCCGTCTGGATGCCATTGAGCTCATGCGGGGCAACAGGGCAGACGCACTAAAATTAGAAGGGGCGATATGTTATACCATCTCTGCCAAATAAATGGACTCAGAACATCGGCAGGATGCCGATGCCACGTGGCATTGGCTTCCAGCCAATGATCCAAACAAATCAGAGAGATGGTATTACTCTGGAGCGACGACCGCCGTGTCGTCCGTTTTTTTCGACGGACGCGAGAGCCCGCGTCCCTCCAACAGAGAGGATCGTTACTTATCCGTTTGCCCTGTGCGGGGCGAACCCAAGCGTTCCAGTGATCATGGCTGGATCAGTCCCGGGTGATTAGCTTTGAGCCATTTTCGAACGGTGGTGCGGAGTTCGATGGAGAAGTCGACGAGCTCCCGAGCCTCCTCCGGGCTAACATGGCCGACGGAATCGTATTCGGCCGTGTTGCGTTTGTTCCGGCAGGAATCGAGATAGTCAGCATCGCCCTGCCGCTCGACTCCGAGGATCATGGGCAGGGCCTGCAAGGTGCGGTAATGGGCGAGGTTTTTTCTGCGCGGTATCCTTCAGCGTAAAGGAGAATTGTGCAAAGTTTAAGGGTGGCATTGTAGGCGATGCCGAATTGCCAGTCGGTTGAGAGCCGCTCGGCACGGGCATCCTCCAAGTCCCGGTCAGCGATGGCGAACAGGTCCGCGATTTGGGACGGACTGGTTCGATAGGGGCGTAGCCATCCGTTCTTAGACCAATTTTCCAAGCTCATCGGCTCCTCCTATGATCCAGAGTTTCGGGGCAGCGAGCACATTGGCGATGAAGGCATCTCCGGCCTCCGTTTTGCTGGCAAGGGTCTCTCGGGAGAGAACATGGAGATTAATTTCGCGTCCCAACGTCGAGGTCAGCGGGCGGATGCGCGGGGCAAGGACACGCAGGCCAACCTTTCCAATCACGAGAAGATCCACGTCACTGCCCGCTCCTGCCGTGCCTGAGGCCTGCGAGCCGAAAACGAAGGCGAGATCAACGCCGGGCAGTCCGGCCAGGGCCGACGCCAATTGATCCCGCAGGCCCGTGGTTTTGAGGGCAATCCCCTGCAAGTCGGGAAAAATCGGATGACCGGTATTGGCGCGATAATAGAGGCGGTTTCCGTCGCGGCGAGAGGTGAGCAACTCGGCGGAGGAGAGTTTGACCACTTCTTGTTGGACGGTTCCGATGGCAAGGCTGCTCAATCGGGAGAGCTCGCGCAGGTGAAACTCCTTCGCCGGATCGGCGAAGAGCAGGCGCACCAATTCCGCACGAACTTTTGGGAAGATCACGTCAATCGCACTCATGAAGAACGTCCGCTTTTAACATACAAACGTGTGGCTCTGCCATACAGAAAGTTAAAAGCTTTCCATGATGACTTCCCGGAGTTTCCGCCGACCATCGCCGTCAATCCGAAGAGAGTTCTTGTCGACGGAGGGTTGGGGACAATTGCCTCGCTTGAGCCTCGCCCTTCGGGTTGCCTGTTGGCAGGCTATCTCGCTACGCTCGGTTCTCCCTCCCCACCCATCGCCTGATTTACCAAACGAAAAAGCCCCGGGCCTTGCGGCGCCGGGGCTCTTTACGCGGGGAGGAAATCCCTGTTTACAAATTCATCTTGATCATGGCGGCGTGCTGTTCGTCGCTGCACGGGGCGTTGAGTGGAACGTCGGTATCCTTTGCCGTCGTTCCGACCAAGCCCTGGTCGAGGAGGTAGCCCTCGACCTCCTCGCCGCTGATGTCCGCCAGCATGGTGCCGTTGACAACGACGCAAGGGGAGAGCGGTTGACCGCTGATCTGCTCCATTTCGAAGCGGTAATCCGGATTCTGGATGATGTCCTTCTCGGTGTAGGGAAGGTCATACTTCTCGAAGACGGCGCGGACGCCTTTGCTCCATCCGCAGGAGGTTTTCAGGTAGGCGGTGATTTCGGGTTTGCTCATATTCTGAAGGGAAATCTAGCAGGGTCTGGCAAGGTTCCAAGGGAAAATCTGGCGCGCCCCGGGGGAGGTGATCGGGAGGGGGAAACGAAAAGCCTGTTGCTCGTGAGGAACAGGCTTCCGTCGGCAGATCTTGATCCGCCGATGGGTCAGGCGGCGGCGGCCGCTGTTTGCTCCACGATCACCTCGGCGAGTGTGTCTTCCGCGGGAACTTCTGCGGCCCGGCGGGCGATTTCGGCTCTCACCTCGGAAAGTTTCAA
>CAMASH010000026.1 GCA_945860745.1 Chthoniobacter flavus
AGGGCGGCGAGAATTCCGATGATGGAGATAACGACCAGAAGTTCGATGAGGGTGAAGGCGGAGGGGCGTTTGATTTTCATAAAATGATTAACAGCGTTAACGTTGTCGATTTGCCCGGGAAATGTCAACCGGTTTTGTTGAAAAAATTCCGGAAAAGCTACGTCCTGCTGTGTTTGAACGCGCTGACCGAGAGCGGGGGAAGATCCACCAGGATGGAAAAGGGTTTTCCCTGCCAGGTTGAGGGTTCCGCCGGGCACCCGCCCCAGTTGCCCACATTGCTCCCTCCGTAAGTCTGTGCGTCGGTATTGAGCACTTCCTGATACCAGCCGGAGGCATTGACCCCCACGCGGTATCCGCCGCGCACGACCGGGGTCGCATTCACAATGAAGACCAAAGTCTCCCCGGAGCGGCTTTTGCGCATGAAGGACCAGACGCTGTTGTCGCTGTCGTTGAAATCAATCCACTCGAAGCCGTCATAGCTGTCATCCAGTTCGGAGAGGGCCGGCTCGCTGAGGTAGAGCGCGTTGAGGTGCTGGATAAGACGCCGCAGGCCGTCGTGCAGGCCGGACTGGTTGAGATGCCAGTCGAGGCTCTGGTCGTGATTCCATTCGGCCCACTGCCCGAACTCGATGCCTTGAAAAATCAGCTTCTTGCCCGGATGGGCCCACATCCAGGCCAGGAACATGCGCACGTTGGCAAACTTCTGCCACATGTCCCCGGGCATTTTGTTGAGCAAAGATCCTTTGCCATGAACCACCTCGTCGTGACTGAGCACGAGAATGAAGTGTTCGTGAAAGGCATAGAGCATGGAGAACGTGATCTCGCCCTGATGAAAACGCCGGTGGACGGGTTCCTTGCTGATGTAGCGCAGGCTGTCGTTCATCCAGCCCATGTTCCATTTGAAGCCGAAGCCCAGTCCGCCGGTGTAGGTGGGACGGGAAACCCCGGGCCACGAGGTGGATTCCTCCGCGATGGTGGTCACGCCGGGGAAGCGCTCGTAGCAGACCTCGTTGCAGCGTTTGAGAAAATCAATGGCGTCGAGGTTTTCCCGTCCTCCGAAGCGGTTCGGCACCCATTCGCCGGGATTGCGGGAGTAGTCGAGGTAGAGCATCGAGGCCACCGCGTCCACCCGGAGGCCGTCGAGGTGGTACTCGTCCAGCCAGAAGAGGGCGTTGCCGATGAGGAAATTCTTCACCTCGTTGCGCCCGTAGTTGAAAATCAAGGTGCCCCATTCCTTGTGTTCGCCGAGGCGCGGATCCTCATGTTCGTACAAACACGTGCCATCGAAGCGCGCGAGGCCGTGGGCGTCCTTGGGAAAATGCCCCGGCACCCAGTCGAGGATCACTCCGATGCCGGCCTGATGACAGCGGTCCACAAAATTGCGGAACTCATCCGGATTGCCGAAGCGGCTGGTGGGCGCGTAGTAGTTGACGACTTGATAGCCCCAGGAGCCATCGAAGGGATGTTCCATCACCGGCATGAGCTCGATGTGGGTGAAGCCCATTTCCTTCACATAGGGAATGAGCCGGTCGCCGAATTCGATGTAGCTCAAAAAACGGTTCCCCTCCTCCGCCACCCGCTGCCAGGAGCCCAGATGCACCTCGTAGATGCTCATGGGCGAGTTGTAGGGATCGCGTTTCGCGCGTTTCGCCATCCAGTCCGCATCGTCCCATTTATAGCGATCGATATCGTAAACCATGCAGCCGGTTTGCTTGCCGTGCTGGGCGAAGAAGGCAAACGGGTCGGTCTTCAAGAAGACATCCCCTTGCGCACCGCGGATCTCGAATTTGTAATGGCTCCCCTCGGGAATGTCGGGAAGGAAAATCTCCCAGATGCCGGCCGGAACCATTTTCCTCATGAGGTGAATGCGGCCATCCCAGTGGTTGAAATCCCCCACCACGCTGACGCGCTGGGCATTGGGGGCCCAGACCGCGAAATGCGTGCCGCGCACCCCGCCCAGTTCGAGGATGTGGGCGCCGAGTTTTTTATAGATCTCGTAATGAGTGCCTTCGTTGAAGAGATAGATGTCCATCTCCCCCAGCACCGGACCGAAGGAATAGACATCCTTCTCGCACCACGTCTCCCCGGCGTGGTCTTTCATCTCCAGCACGTAGTCGAACGGCTGGTCCACCCCGCGCAGGACCGCCTCGAAGAATCCGTCCGGATGGACTTTTTTCAGCGGAAACCGCCGCGTGAAATCCGCCGTATCCACGATGGTGACCTCGGTCGCGTCCGGCCGCCAGGCCCGCCCGAAATATCCCTGCTGGAATTCCCGGATGCCGAGAACCTTGAACGGATCGCCGTGCCGCGTCTCGATCAGCGGATAAAAGTCATCGTCTGGCAGCGTGGAGGGATTCATGGAATAACTCAAAGGCCGGAGAGATCGGATGGACAGCTTATTTGGCCGGGTCGGACGCTATAAATCTTCGAGTCGATGGGCCACACGCAGGCCGGGAATCAGGTCGAAATGCTGATCCCTCGTGTAAACCGTGGCTCCAACGCGCAAGGCGCAACTGGCGATCACCGCATCGGGCAAGGGAATCCGCCGCCCCTTCCGTTCCAGATTCCAAAGCAAATCCTCGCTTGCCTCCCAGATCCGATGATCGCTCGGAACATAAACCAGCGTATTCCAGATTGCCTTGAGGCACCCCCTCAAGGCTGCGCAGCGAATGCCTCCGCCGACCTCACAACAGACCATACCGCACACCACCACTTCATGACTCTCGGTGAAAAAGAGCAGACTGCTTGTGAGTCCCTGACGGCTGCGCTCCCAGTCAATGTAGATCGTGCTGTCAATCAGGACCGCCGCCATACCGGGCCTCCTTTTCGGCGATGCGCGCCGCCATCACGTCATAACCGGGAAAGAAAACCGATCCCTCAAGCCGCTTCTCGATGGCCAGACCCTTCTGCAAAAGCTTCAGCCGGGTTTCCCGGCGCTCGACTTCCCTCAACGCATAATCCACCGCCGCCGTCTTGGTCCTCGACCCGGAAAGCTTCATCACCCGCGTCAGCAGGGAATCGTCGATGTTCATGGTGATCTTCATGCAAAAAAGGTATGGCCCCCCATGCATGCAGTCAATGCATCAGCGCTCGTCGATGGGCTGGAAGACCTTCCCGACCGCCGGCCCGACGTATTCGCTCAGCGGGCGATAGAGGCGGTTGTCCGCGAGCTGCTCCAGCACATGCCCGGTCCAGCCACTGGTGCGGGCAATGGCGAAAATGGGCGTGAACAAGTCCGTCGGGATGCCCAGCGAGTAGTAAACCGTGGCGGAATAGAAATCCACGTTCGCATTCAGCCCTTTTTTCTCCTTCATGATCGAGGCAATGCGTTCACTCATGCGGATCCATTTGGGCTCGCCCAGTTCGTTGCTGAGCTTGATGCCCATGGCCCGCAGATGCGGCGCGCGGGGATCGAGCACCTTGTAAACCCGGTGGCCGATGCCCATGATTTTTTTCTTCTGCGCGAGTTGCTCCTCGACCCAGGCATCCACTCTTTCCTCGCTGCCGATCTCCTGGAGCATAAGGATCACTCCCTCGTTGGCCCCGCCATGCAGCGGTCCTTTCAGGGTCCCGATGGCCGAGGTGACGGCCGAATAAATGTCGCTCAGCGTGGCAATGGTCACGCGGGCGCTGAAGGTCGAGGCGTTCATGCCGTGGTCGGCGTGCAGCACGTAGGCCACATCGAGGGTTTTGGCCGCGTCCTCCGAGGGTTCCTTGCCATTGAGCAAATAGAGGAAATGCGCGGCCTCATCGAGATCCTGGCGCACCGGAGGCAGATCAAGTCCCTGACGGGAACGATGAAAATAGGCCGCGATCACGCTGATCTTGGCCGTGATGCTGACCGCCCGGCGTTTGTTAGCCGCCTCCGCCTGACCCTCGATGTCCTTCTCGTCATCGTAAAGTCCGAGCATCGACACCGCCGTGCGCATCACATCCATCGGGTTCGCCTTCACCGGGGCGGTGCGGATGAAATCCAACACGCCCTTGGGCAGTTCCCGCTGGCTGCGCAGGCTGGCCTTGAGCTCGTCCAGTTGCGGCCGGCCGGGCAATTCTCCATGCCAAAGAAGATAAACCACCTCCTCGTAGGTGGCTTTGCCCGCCAGTTCGTTGATGTTGTAGCCGGCGTAAATCAGCACCCCTTCGGCTCCCAGCACGTCGCTGAGGCTGGTGGAGTTGGCGATAATCCCTTCGAGTCCTTTGGCGGTAACAGGCATGGAAATATTAGTTTCCCTACTTTATGCCAAGGCAGAGAACGTTCGCCAACCAAAACCTGCCCGTCGCGCAAAAAAAGCGGTCTTCCCTTTGCCATCCGTCTCGCGGATAAGAAAAGCCCGACTCCATGAGCGCCTTTCATGTCATGACCAAGCCCATCGGGCCGCTCTGCAACCTCGATTGCAAATACTGCTTCTATCTCGAAAAGGAAAAACTCTTCCCCGCCAACGAGAATTTCAAAATGAGCGACGAGGTGCTGGAGACCTACATCCGGCAATACATCGAACAGCAGGACGTCCCCGCGATCAGCTTCGCCTGGCAGGGTGGCGAACCCACCCTTCTCGGCGTCAGTTTCTTCCGCAAAGTCGTCGCTCTGCAAAAAAAATACGCCGCCGGCAAAGCCGTCTCCAATGCCTTCCAAACCAACGGCACCCTCCTCGACGACGAATGGGGCGCCTTTTTCGCCGAAAACCATTTCCTCGTCGGACTCAGCCTCGACGGCCCGGCGAAACTCCACGACGCCTACCGCGTGGACAAGAAAGGCGGCGCCACCTACGAGCGCGTCATCGCCGGCCTCCGCCTGCTGAAAAAACACCGCGTCGAGTTCAACACCCTCACCGTCGTCAACCGCCTCAACTCCCAAAAACCCCTCGAAGTTTACCGTTTCCTCCGCGACATCGGCTCCGGTTTCATCCAGTTCATCCCCCTGGTCGAACGCCTGGCCGACTCCGAAGCCAAAAAACTCGGACTCGATCTCGCCACCCCGCCCCGCTCCGACCAGGAGACCCGCATGCCCGTGACCGACTGGAGCGTGGAACCCAAACAATATGGCGAATTTCTCTGCACCATCTTCGACGAATGGGTCCAACGCGACGTCGGTCGCACCTACGTGCAAATCTTCGATGTCACCCTCGGCAATACCCTCGGCCAGGGCGGCGGCCTCTGCATCTTCAGCGAAAAATGCGGCACCGCCCTCGCCCTGGAACACAACGGCGACGTCTTTTCCTGCGACCACTACGTTTACCCCCAATACCAGCTCGGCAACATCCTCAACCAATCCCTCGGTCAGATGGTCGGCTCGGACGCCCAGCGCCAGTTCGGTCAGGCCAAATCCACCACCCTCCCGCGCTATTGCCGCGAATGCGACGTGCGCCACCTCTGCCACGGCGAATGCCCGAAACACCGCTTCATCCGCACCCCCGACGGCGAAAACGGCCTCAACTACCTCTGCCGCGCCTACAAGCGCTTCTTCACCCACACCGCCCCCGCCATGCGCCACATGGGCCACCTATTAGACATGGGCCGCGCTCCCGCGGAGATCATGCGGCGACAGTAAAACCCGGAGTTTTTTGAAACAAAGCCCCCGCCAAAGGCCTTCGTGACCTTCTTTGCCTTCTGTGAAAATCACGGAAAACCGATCGGACGTCCGGGCGGCATTCAACGGACAGGAAGCAGGGGAATCAACTTGAGTGTTTCGATGTTGGTGGCCACGGGAAGAGCGGGTTCGCCCGGTGTCCGGCCCACCGCATCCCAAAAAGGAGAAGGTCCGGCCGCGGAATGATCGGCCATCAGGACATAGACGGGTCCTCGATGGGACCGAACAATGTCCAAAATCGTTGTCTCCATTTGGCCCGGAGCACCAGCTTTTTGCATCAAGCTCCCTTCGGGACGGACAAAGCGGATGGCCGGGTCAAAGTACGGAATCACATAGGCCCTAGGTTCTCCTCCCATGATAACCACCAGGCTGTCCGGACTGAGTTGCGGGGGCGTGACCTGGAAGTAGCGATTCTGCCAGGCAATCCGTTCCGCCGCGGGGGGCCTGAGCCAGACGGCATTCAGACCCAGCAGCACGATCGCCCCCACCACCAAGCCGCCCGCGCGGCCTCCGATTCCCGCAATGACCAGAACCAGGAGCGGAACAATCAACTCCAGTGGCACCATGTAGCGCATGTATCCGTAAAGCGTAATGCCCGTCACCCAAGCCACCACGGAAAACACCCCGAGAAACAGCACGGCTCGAAGGTCCGGTCGCCCCCCCGCCCAGGCCTTGCCAGCGCCGCCGGGCAGGAAAACCATGGCCCCCAAGAGGGCGGCAATCCCCAGAAGGTATCTTCCCTCACGATAGACCTGTTCGCACCCCGTGGCCGCCAGTGAGGCCATTTTCCAGGGAAAAATCACCCCTTGCCAAAAACTTGCCGGCGGCCACGCGGGATCGCGGAAATCAAGCGGCGGCACCCACTCCGATTGGAAGATGTGATTGAAATAGGGAAACAGCGGACTGCCGAATTTCTGCTGAAGAAGCATCATCCACCAACCCCCGCTGATGGCCAAACCCAGCGAGCCGAAGACGGTCAGGAGCGCGAGGGCGGGCAACCTTGCCCTCCCACTCCCCAGCCGGAACGGCAGCGCAAAAAACAGGGCGACGGCATAGAGGGCGGTGGTGAGTTTGAAGCCTGTCCCCAAACCAATCAACAAACCGGCCAGGGCAATGGACCCCAGACGACCGGCCGTCGTCTGCCTGTCGTCCGCCAGGATCACCAGCCAAAGCGCACCCAAGACGAACAGGCTGATCACATTATCCTGCGAGAGTGACCCCAACTCCACCAGGAAGCCCGGCCCATAACAGCCGAAAGCCGCCCCGGCCAAACTCAAGCCCCACCATTTCCAGACTTCACTTTCCGGCCAGATGCGTTGCCAAAGGGAAAGCCCGGTTTCCGTAATCAGGGCAAAATTCAACCCCTGCACCGCACCCAGGAAAAACCCGGTGAGAGGAGCCGGCCAATGCCTCATCATCCAATACGGAAGCACGTCCAATCCGGGATTCAAAAAATTCTGCAACTGGGCCGGAGCCCAGTCCAACCCCATGCGATGGTGCAGGAGGCTGTAGGCGTTGTAGAAGTGATAGTTCCGTGTATCCCAGGTCACATTCATGCCCACCACCAGGGAAAGACTTCCGAAAAACAGGGCCGAACCAATCCAGAGCGCGGCGTGAGACAGGGCGGGACTCACCCATGACGCAGACGGAAAGCCTGCGGAAAACACCCTCAACCTTTCCAGTGCTGGAGCAGTGTCTCCGCCATTTCCGCCGGCGTGGGCGACACCGCGATGCCGGCATCGCGCATGGCTTCAATCTTCGCCGCCGCCGTGCCTTTGCCGCCGCTGACGATGGCCCCGGCGTGGCCCATGCGGCGGCCGGGAGGCGCGGTGGCTCCGGCGATGAACGCGGCGATGGGTTTCCGGCAATATTCCTTGGCCCAGGCGGCCGCTTCTTCCTCGGCCGTGCCGCCGATCTCTCCGATCATGATGATGGCCTCGGTTTCCGGGTCGTCGTTGAACATTTTCAAGACGTCCAGGTGCGATGTGCCGTTGACCGGATCACCGCCGATGCCCACGCAGGTCGATTGGCCGTAGCCGCGGGTGGTGAGCTGCCAGACGGCTTCGTAGGTGAGCGTGCCGCTGCGCGAGACGACGCCGACGTTGCCCTTTTTGTGAATGTAACCCGGCGCGATGCCGATGCGGCAGCCGCCGTGGGAGTCCTGGCCGGTGCCGGGCGTGACGAGGCCGGGGCAATTCGGGCCGATGAGGCGCGTTTTCGAGCCCTGCATGGCCTGTTTAACCTTCACCATGTCGTTGACCGGGATGCCTTCGGTGATGGCGACGACGAGGTCGAGTCCGGCGTCAACCCCTTCGAGAATCGCGTCCGCCGCAAAGGGCGGCGGCACGAAAATGACCGAGACCGTGGCGCCGGTCTCCTTCACCGCCTGATCCACCGTGTCGAAAATCGGCACGACATGGGAGAAAAGCTGTCCGCCTTTGCCGGGGGTGACGCCCGCGACGACCTTGGTGCCGTAATCGAGGCTGAGTTGCGCGTGCCGGGCACCGAAGCTGCCGGTGATGCCCTGGACGAGAATTTTGGTGGCGGGTGTAACGAGGATGGACATGGGAAAAAATGACTAATGACGAATGACGAATGACCAGAACATCAGGCGGCTTTTTTGACCTCGGCCACAATCTTTTGTGCGGCGTCGAGGATGTTCTCGCCGGTGATGAGGGCGAGGCCGCTTTCGGCCAGGGTTTTTTTGCCGGCCTCGACGTTGTTGCCTTCGAGACGGACCACGAGCGGAATTTTGAGGCCGATTTCGCGCGCCGCTTCCACGATGCCGGTGGCGATGATGTTGCAGTCCATGATCCCGCCGAAAATATTGACCAAAATGCCCTTCACGTTTTTGTCCCCGAGGATGATCTGGAAGGCCGCGAAGACCTGTTCCTTGCTGGCTCCGCCGCCCACGTCGAGGAAGTTGGCGGGACTGCCGCCGGCGTATTGGATGATGTCCATCGTGGCCATGGCCAGCCCGGCGCCGTTGACCAGACAGGCGATGTTGCCGTCGAGACCGATGTAGTTGAGGGAAAATTCCGAAGCGGCGACCTCACGCGGATCTTCTTCGGTTTTGTCCCGCATGGCCAGGATCTCCGGCTGACGATACAGCGCGTTGTCGTCGAAGCCGAACTTCGCATCGAGCGCGAGAAGTTCTCCCTTGCCCGTCACCACGAGGGGATTGATTTCCACCATCGAACAATCGGACTCAATGAAGAGTTTGTAGAGATTGGTGAAGAGTTTCCCCGCCTGATTCATCAGCTTGCCTGAGAGCCCGAGCATGGTGGCGATCTGACGGGTCTGATACGGCATGAGGCCGAGCGCGGGGTTCACGCCCAGGCGCAGGATTTTTTCCGGGGTGTGTTCGGCGACGGATTCAATGTCCACCCCGCCCTCGGTGCTGGCAATGACGATGGGGGCCGAAGTCGCCCGATCGAGCAGAATGGCAAAATACAACTCGCGGGTGATATCCACCGCCTCACCCACGAAAACCTTGGCGACCTCTTTCCCGTCGGGCCCGGTCTGGTGTGTGACCAGCACCTGGCCGAGCATCCTGGCCGCAATGTCCTTCGCTTCGGCCGGCGTGTCGCACAGATGAACGCCGCCCTTAAAGCCGTTCTTGAACGTTCCCTTGCCCCGCCCCCCGGCGTGGATCTGGGCTTTCACCACGATCCGGCCCCCGAGTTTGGCCGCGACGGCTTCCGCATCTTCCGCGGTGAAAGCGACGCCGCCCGGCTGGGTGGCAACGGCATATTTGGCGAAAAGCTCCCGGGCCTGGTATTCGTGGATATTCATGGAAAGGGAGACGGGAATTATCCCCTCAGGGAGTATTTGCCAACGGAATATTGTTTTTTTTGCACCACTCCATGGCGGGCTTGTTTCCCGCCTGGGCCGCTTTGACGTACCAGGCGCGCGCCTGGGCGGGATTTTTCGGAACCGTCACGCCACCCTCCAGGCACATGGCATAGAAAAACATGCAGGGGGGGTTGTTTTTTTCCGCTCCGTCGCGGAACAACTCGACCGCCATCTTCTCGTCCTTGGGCACGCCCTGCCCGTTCATATAGAGGACGCCCAGATTTCCCTGGGCATCGAGGAAACCCCTCTCTTTCGCCTGGGAAAAAAGCCGCAGCGATTCCGCCAGATTCGGCTCGATCAAACCCGGAATCCCCCGGCGATAGACATCCCCCAGCAGGTTCATGGCCACGGGATTGTTCAGCGCGGAGGAGGCCGCCAGCAATTCCACCGCCCGCTTGGGATCCTTGTCCACCCCCTTGCCCAGGAGGTAACATTCCGCCAGCGCATAAATGCCCTCGGGGTCTCCCAACTCCGCCGCCTGGGAGAATTCTGTTACCGCTCCGGCAAAATCCGGCGCATTCACCCCGCGCCCCCGCGCCAGCATCTCCCCAGCATAGACCATCGCCTCCGTCTGCCCAAGATTCGACGCCGCCTGGAACCATTTGAGCGCGGCCGGCGGATCACTCTGCCGCAACATTTCTCCCAGCATCACCTGGGCCGACACCACGTCGAAGGCGGCGGCCTGTTCCAGCGGGGGACGCAGCGCGGCACTATTTCCCGCCGGCATTTTCGGTGAACGCGCCCGCAAACTCGCCGCCAGCATCTCCATGGCGGCACGCGGTTGCTTTTCCTCGGGAAACTTCGCCGCCACCGCCGCGTAAGCGGTCAGCGCCCCCGGAAAATCATCCTGCTTCTGCAGAGTCTCCGCCACCGCCAGCGCTTCTTCATACGCCACCCGCTGCGGATCGGGCGCCGCGGCGGGTTCCGGCGCCGCGGCAGGCACCGGCGTCGCCTCAGGCGATTCGGGAGCCGGGGCCGGCGCTTCCGTCTTCACCACCGGCGCGGACGCTTTGCTGCGCTGAACGAAAACCACCCCGCGCCAAACCGCCCCCCCCCCGGCCGCCAGCAGCACCCCGGCCAACACCGCGACCAGGGGCAGCAATGAGCGTTTCTTTTTTTGCTCCGGCATGGGCGGCGGAGTCCGCGCACCCTGACGAACCGGCGGAGCCGACCCCGTCACCGCATCATCGAGTTCCGCCACAAACGCCGACGCGCTGGCAAATCCCTGCCCCGGATTCAACGCCCGGCGCAGCGCCGCATTCCCCTGCTCCGACAACCCCGGGATCGGCACATAGCTCCCCATCGCACTGCCCACCCGCACCCCGCCCAGCATTTCGTAAGCGAGCGAACCCACCGCAAAAACATACGCATTCGCCGGATTTCCCGCGAACGCCCCGCTGGCCTTCATCATGGCAAACGACGACGCCACCATGGTCGCATCCGGCACCATTGTGCGCGAACCCGCCCCCGTCAGCGGCAGAAACTTCGGCCCCTCCATCTTCCCGCCCGAAAGCAGAATCTCATGCACCGCGATGTCCGGGCAGCTCAACCGCGCCGCGCCCAATTCATCGAAAGCCTCCGCCAAGGGCACAAGCAACCGCTTCGCCTCGCCCGCCGGGAACGCCCGCCGCGCCCGCAGCACATCCAGCAACGCCGGACCCTCGATCCACTCCAGCACCAGGAACGTGTGATGGTTGGCGTGCTCCAGCGAAAGAATCCGCTGAAACGCCGGATGCTTCAGTTTCTGCAAACTCTCCACCTCCTGCTCCAGCCGCGTGAACGCCTCCGAAGTTGCCAGCAGCCCCGAGTGCAAGAGCAGCACTGCCACCACCGCATTATCCTCCAACGCCTGGGCGCGAAACATCCGCCCGTGATCCGACGCCGTCACCTCGTGCAGCAGCCGGAACCGCTCCGCCAGCAAAATCCCCGAAGCCAGTTCGACGGGACTGCCTTCCTGCGGCATCATGGTCGTTTCAAACGTATCCCCGCTCACCGCCCTCGGCGCGGCCGGCGGACCCGCCTCCACCTGATCCAGGCACGCCTCGATCTCCGCCCGCAATTCGGATGGGGTCTGCGGCCGGTCCGCCGCATCCTTCGCCATCATATGCTTGAGCAAGGCCACCACCGCGGGCGACTGACCCTCCAGCGATTCAAAAGGCGGTTCGCGGTGCAAATGCTGGCTCATGACCTGCGCCAGTGACCCGCTGAAGGGCGTCTTCCCCGCCAGCATGAACCACAACGTCACCCCCAGCGAATAAATGTCGGATCGCACATCGATCTCCCGCTCCTCCAGTTGCTCCGGACTGGCAAAATGCGGCGTGCCCAGAAATCCGCCCGCCGTCAGCGTGGCGGAATCCTCCTCCCCCGCCGCCGCGCTTTTGGCCAGGCCGAAATCGATCACCTTGACCGTGAAATCCTCCCCGCCGTCCTCGCGCACAAACATCAGGTTCGACGGCTTGATATCGCGATGCACCAGCCCCTGCCGGTGGGCCGCCCCAAGCGCGCGGCTGACCTGCGAGGCGATCTCCAGCGCCATGGGCGCGGGCACCGCCCCCTCCCGCTTCATGTAAGCCTCGACGGTCCCCCCATCAACGAACTCCATCGCATAAAAATAGTTGTCGTCCTCACTCCCGAGGTGAAACACCGTGGCGACATTCGGATGCCGCAGCGCCGCCGCCGCCCGCGCCTCCCGCAGGAATCGCTGCCGCGCCACCTCGCTGTTCAGATAGGCCCCATTGATCACCTTGAGCGCCACATGACACCGCAAATTCGTGTCGAAGGCTTTATACGTGATGCCCATGGCCCCGCGGCCCAGCTCGAAAAGCGAACCGTCCTCCTTTTTCAGGACTTCAAAATGCTGGAACCGAACCGTCTCCTCCATGCCCCCGCATGGTTTATTCGAGAGCACGGAAAATGACAACCCTGGCCTGCCGCGGAAGGCAGATCCTGATCCCTCCGGCAGCCTTTTTCACGTTTTCCGCGCCAAGGACACGCCGCCAGCAGGCTGAGGCGGGTTTATCCGAAAATGGGCCGGATGTGCCGGTGAAGCAAATTGTGAGTCACATTCGCCGCGATGAGGTCGCGATGGGTCTTGAGCGCATCGGTGTAGCGGGCGCCCATTTGCGCGGCGATCTTGAACGAGACGTGGAGGAACTGCCGGAACTGCCGGTCGTAATCCGCATTGGCCTGATCGTGACGCAAGGTGGCGGCAAATTTCTCCGCGGTCCAACCCTGCACCTCCGCAACGGAGGGCAACCGGGCCACGTCAATATCCACCACCGGACCATAGGGCGCGATGAGGTCGGCCGCCTTGGGATGCGCCCCGGCGTAGATGTCCCTGGCGATCTGCAAGCCCTCGCCGCCGGCTTCGGCCAGGCCGATGACTTCCTCCAACCACGTCGTGCCGGCTGTTTTCACATGCAGGCCGCAATCGTGTTTTTTGATCAGTTTGTTGATGATGGGATAGAGGGAGAATTTGTCGCTGCCGGAATGCACGCTGAGCTTGAGCGAGGCGGGCAGGCCGAAGCGGCGGATGGCAAAGGCAATGACACTCAAGTCCTCGTCGAATTCTTTTTCAAACTGCGCCAGGTCACCGACGTAATCGACCCCCTTGTTGAAACGTCCGGTGAACTTCGGTGCGATGGTTTGGACGGGGATTTTCTCCCGCGCGATCATGGCCAGAATGAGAAACAACTCGACCGGCGTCTGGGGGGAATCGGTCTCATCGACCGACACCTCCGTCACAAAATTCTCCGCACCTTTTTTCTCCGCCACATAGCGGTCAATGCGTCCGGCCTCCTGCATGGCGAAGAGAAACTTCCGCGCACAAGCCCGCACCGACTCCGTGGTCAGAGCAAACGGCCGGGCAATTCCGGGAATGACCAGTTCGCCCGTGTAGGGCTCCATCGCCTTGACGAACGCCCCAATGCTGGCGTCGTCCGCCGGTTGGCCGGAAAAATCCGCCACATCCAGCGTATAGAAATCGCTGGCCGCGAGAAACCAATCGACCGTCTGGAGTCCGATGTGGTCGGCATCCACGTAGTAGGGCTTTTTCCAACCCAGCGTGGCCACGGCGGCGTCGGCCTCGGCCCGCAGATCGTCCGGGCGGCTGTGGATGATGGTGTGCTCGCGGTTGGATTTGTTCCAGACCGGATGAACGTCCAGTCCCGCCTCCTGGGCTTCCACCACGGCGCGCAACTGAGCCTCGCCCTCGTGGGCGAAACGGTCGCCGCTGCCAAAAGTGTATTTCTCAATGGTCATAAAACAGAGGCCCGTCAGGCCGCGGATGTGGGATAACTGCCCAGCACCTTGACCGCCCGGCAGCGCTTGGAAAGTTTCTGGTAGAGATCAACCATCTGCAAATCGCGGGTGTGCCCGGCGGCTTCGACGAAAAAGAAGATATCCTGGCTGCCGCGCGAGGCCGGGCGGCTGGCAAAGTGGCTCAGGTTGATGCTGAGCGTTTTGAAGGGCTCCAAGGCCGAAACCAGCGCGCCGGGTTTATCCTCGATCCGGAGAATGAGGAGCGTCATGTCATGCCCGGAAGGAGGATTTGAGTTGCGGCCGATGACAAAAAACCGCGCGGCCGTGTGGGCGTCGTCACTGCTTTCGCTGGCCAGAAAGATCTCGGCGCAGACGGAGAGATGCTCGGTTTCGGCCAGTTGATCGAGGGTCTGGTTGGCCAGGCCATGATCGGGATCGTCGATCGGAATCACCCCGCAATCGGCTTTGTCGGCCTTGACCTCAGCCAGAACGTCGGCGACATCGGCGAAGAAGAGATAGCGAACACTGGAACCGAATTTGCTTTTGGCCGCCTGGTGCGAAGGCGAGCCGGCCGGGCCGAGGCAGGCGATGGCGATGTCCTTCTCCAAGGCCAGCGAGGCCGACATGATCTCGCGGTAAATGGCCCGGATGGCCTGGGGCGTCAGCGGACCATCGCTGCGTTCGACCAGGCTGCGCAGGACACGGTTCTCGCGTTCCGGCGAATAAATCGGCAGGCCGTCGCGATTCTTGATCGTGCCAATTTCCTTGGCCACCGTGGCCCGCTCGTTCAGCAGACGGAGAAGTTCGGAATCGATGGCGTCAATTTTGGCGCGCAAGGGATCAAGATCACTCATGAAAGCTGGTCATTGGTCACCGGCTCATCGGAGGCCGCGCTTTCGTCGGACACCGCCGCTTCGACGGCGGGCGTTTCCGGTTCGGCGGGCGGCTCCTCCACCGCAACGGCCGGGATCTCGGGCGGCACGGGCATTTCCTCGACCGGCACCTCAGCCTTGGGGAGGTTGATTTTCCGCAACTCGGTGGCGTTGGGCAGATCGTCGAGATCTTTCAAGCCGAAGTGCTCCATGAAATTCTGCGTCGTCTCGTACAACAACGGACGCCCGGGGATCTCGGCCCGGCCGGCGATCTTGACCAGGCCGCGGTCGAGCAGGGTCTGCATCACGCCGTCCACCGCCACGCCACGCACGGCTTCGATATCAGCCCGGGTGATGGGCTGGCGGTAGGCGATGATGGCGAGGGTCTCGAGCGCCGGGGCGCTGATGCGGGAGGAACGGTTCTCGGGATAAAGCTGGCGGAGCCAGGGCGAAAAATCGGGTTTGGTCACGAGCTGCCAGCCGGCGGCATTCTCGCGCAGGTCATAGACATGCGAGGGATCGGCGCATTCCTTCTCGATCTCCTCGATGGCGGCCTGAATGGCGGGTTCCTTCACCTTGGCGAAGGCGGCGGTGACGAGGTTTTCCTTGTCGGCGTCCGCAGCTCCCTTGAAGACGGCGATCAGTTCCTTGGCGGAAACGGCTTTCTGCGAGGTAAAGAGAATGGCCTCGACGATCATCTTCAGGGGCTGGGCCGAATAATTGGTCTCATTTTCCACCGGCGGGATGAAATCCTCCGCCGCGACGGAATCTTCCTCGTCCGGAACCGGGGGAACGTCCCCGCCACACGCGACAGCCTCCGGCGCAGCCTCGATCACCGGCTCTTCATTCTCTGGCTCAACGGGAGCTTTTTGCGGTTTCTTTTTGCTCATGCCTCCACTTCCTCCTCCCGGGAAGTCGCGGCGGCGGTGGTGCGTTCGATCCAGATCTCCTCGAAATGGGTTTCCTGGCGGACGCGAAGTTGTTTGAGACGGATGAGTTCAAGCATGGCAAGAAAGGTGACGACGATTTCAGCGCGGCTGGCGGCTTCAGCGAAGCATTCTTCGAAACGCATCGAGACATTCCCCGATGTGACCCGAAGCAGATAATCGATTTTATCGGAAACGGTGAAATTTTCCTCAAAAATCTCGCGCAGGTCCTCGGGTTTGTTTTTCTCCAGCCGCTTGAGAATCTTCTGGAAGGCGTTGATGAGGTCGAAAATGCCGACCTCGCCGACCAGCAGGGTGTCGGCGGCGGGCAGGTCGGGCACGACGGGAAAGCGCGGGAAAAGCTGTTCCTGCAAGGCCTGGCGGCTGCGGAGCTGGTTGGCGGCCTCCTTGAACTTTTTGTATTCAATGAGCTGGCGGATGAGTTCCCAACGCGGATCATCATCTTCCGCGTCCTCCTCGGCCATCTGCTGGTCACGGGGCAGGAGAGTGCGGCTCTTGATGTAGAGCAGGTTGGCCGCCATGACGATAAACTCACCTGCCAGGTCAATATTCAGGACCTGGAAGGCCGCCATGTATTCAAGATATTGCTTGGTGATGCGCTCGATCGAAATTTCGTAAATGTCCACCTCATCGCGCTTGATGAGGTAGAGCAAAAGATCGAGCGGCCCTTCGAAGACCTCGAGTTTGACCTTGTAATCCACCAGCCCGTTTTTCGTGGCCCCTAGCGGTGCGTGTAACCTCGTTTGCGGCCCTCGCTGGCCAGGCGCGTCACATGTTTCTTGTGACTGGCCAGTTTGGTTTTGCGTTTGCGCAATTGCTGCGAAAGCTTGTCCACCACCTTGTCGATGGCGGCATAGAGATCGTCCTCCGCGTCCTCGGCGTGAATGTCGGGACCCGGAACGGCCAGGTGCACCTTGACGATGTGCTTCTTGGTCTTGGTCTCGTCGTGCAGCAGGACAACGTGGGCGGCCAGGATGTCGTCGGCGATCTGCTCCAAGTGCGCGATTTTTTCCGCGACGAAGGCGTGGATGGCAGCGGTGAGGGTGAGGTGGCGGGGGCTCAGGTGGATTTGCATACAATAAATAGTCGGGCGGGGACAGATCGCGAATCGAAGAATCCCCGCGGAAAATTTACCTGCGCCGGGGAGTGATGGCTAGGTAATTTCGCACCGGCCCGTAGGAGGGGATGTCGATCACGGGTTTCTCACCCGCCAGGGCCACGAGCAGGGTCGAGGAACCGCCGTCAAGATTGAGGGCGTTCCGGA
The DNA here is from genome assembly GCA_945860745.1 of Chthoniobacter flavus. Lineage (GTDB taxonomy): Bacteria > Verrucomicrobiota > Verrucomicrobiia > Chthoniobacterales > Terrimicrobiaceae > CAMASH01. Next base: position 16,786 of record CAMASH010000026.1, read on the forward strand.
CCGTCCAACCACCCATCAGCCCCGGGGTGGCGAGCAAATCCGCCGTCTCGGCCAAGGTCGCCGGAGAGGTCGTCACCAGCGCCCAATTCCCCTTTCCGTCCCCGGCCACCAAAGTGCGGCGGGCCAGGCGCACGGCCTTCAGACCGGAGACGGCCACGCCATTCTCCACCAGCCAGGGACCGGCTTGCAAAGCCTGCTGCACATCGGCTCCCGCCTTGAAAGCCCCGGCGCGGACGAGTTCGATGCGGTTGCCGCGCACGGCCAGGATCCCGCTGAGGAGCTTGGCCCGCTCGAAACCGTGCAGCGTTTTTCCTTCGGAAATGACAAGCCCAAGGGGCGTGAAATCCGGATGAAAATATCCGCCATTGACCCCCGCGACCGCTCCACGGTCCCGCAGAGCGGCCAGCAAAGATTTCCGGGCGGAAGGCTCGTTCTCGATGACACGGAAAACGCTGTCCTTGTCGGAGAAGGAAACCCCGGTGACGCGGACCGTGCGGTCACCCAGGGTCACCCCCCTCTCCCAGGCCACGGCATGGCCCGGAAGCGTTCCGAGTTCGGTGAATTCCCCCGGCGTCCAAGCGGCAAAGGTTTGGGCCAGGGCCGCGAGGGCAAAGAAAGCGCTGAAGCGGATCATTCGGAATCCCTTTTTTATCAGGAAGACTGCCGTCCACGCGATTCTTCTTTGTCACAAAAAACGGTCCCGTTCACATCCCGGGTAGGGTGGGCGCCCCGCCCGCCGCAGGGCGCATCTTGCGCCCTGCCTGTTCACTGCGGGGGAGAGATTCAGGCAGGATGCCCGAATCGGCGGGCGGGACGCCCACCCTACCCGAAAAATATCTCCCCAACGTTCGGGAAGGCTTCCGTGATCTGGATGCAATCCAAACATGGAAAATGTTCCACCCTAGTCTATACATCGTCCATGCCCGCGGCTGAAGACACTGACCTTTTCGACGGGGATTTTCTTTCCAGGTTGGAACGGGTGCGTTTGCAACTGAAGCGGATTCTGGCCGGATCGCGACGGGCCGAGCGGCGTTCGCGACGCACCGGGGCCAGTCTGGAGTTCGCGGATTATCGCAATTATGTGTCCGGCGACGATCCGCGGCGGATTGACTGGAGCATTTACGGACGCATCGAGCGCCTGATGATGAAACTCACCGAGGAGGAGGAGGATCTTGATGTGGCCATCCTGGTGGATTGCAGCGCGTCCATGCGCTGGCGGCCTGCGGGAACGCAAGGTTCCTCCAAGCTGGATCTGGCCCGGCAACTGGCGGCGGCCCTGGCTTATTTGTCACTGCATAATCTGGACCGCGTCGGGCTGTGGTATTTCGATTCCTCCCTGCAAAAAGAAAGCGGATATCAGCGCGGCCGGGCGGCGTTTCATGACGTGCTGCGGTTTTTGCGGGCCCTTCCGGCGGAATCCGCGGCGACGAATCTGGCCGAGAGCCTGGGACGTTTCGGACGCAGCCAGCGGCGGCGCGGGCTGGCGCTGGTGCTGAGTGATTGCCTGGACCCCGCCGGTTTTGAGAACGGCCTGTCCGCGGTGACGGGACGGCATTTCGCCCTGCATCTCCTGCAGGTGATGGATCCGGCGGAGTGCGATCCTGCGGCGGCCGGCGATCTGCTCCTGCGCGACTGTGAGGGCGCGGGGGAACTGGCCGTCACGGCGGGTCCGGGTCTGGTGAGCCGCTATCGCGAGGAAGTGAAAGCGTTCAGGGAAAACATCAAATCCTGGTGCGCCAAACGCAACGCGGGCTACTCGTTCATTCTTTCGGATGCGTCTTTCGACGATGTGGTCCTGCGCATGTTCCGCCGGGACGGATTGGTGCGATGAGAGGGGTTGAGGGTTTTAGGTTGCGCGTTGCGAGGATGATTTTTTTCGCCCCTCGGCCTTCCTCTCAACCTTCAACGCTCAACCCGCACCTTCCCCCATGAACTTTCTTTTTCCCGCCGCGCTTTTCCTCGGGCTGCTCGCGCCCGTGATTGTCGCGCTCTACCTGCGGCGGCCGCGGCGGAGCGAAATGGAGGTGTCCACCCTGATGTTCTGGCAAAAAGTTCTGGAGCGTCAACCCAACCGCCAGTTTCTCGGCCGCCTGCGCAACCCGCTTTCCCTGCTGTTGCAATTGCTCATCTTCCTCCTGCTGTTGCTGGCTCTGGCCCGGCCGGAACCGGCCCGCCCACGCGGCGGCCGCAGCACGGTCATCGTTTTGGATGCGCGGGCCCGCATGCAGGCGGAAAATGGAGAAGTCTTCCGCGCGGCGGTCCATGCGGCCCAGAGCCTTGTGGCCCTGGCCGGTCCGGGCAACGCAATCGCTGTTCTTTCCAATGAGGGATCGTCGCAAATCGTCTCGCCCTTTTCGACCGATGGGAAGGATTTGCGGGGCCGGCTGGAGGCGCTGGCTCCGTCCGATGGCGGCGGCGACCTGGATGACACCCTGGCCCTGGCCCGCCGCCTGCTGGCGGGAAAGTCCGGCGAGAAGCGGCTCGTCGTGATCTCCGACCGGCCGGGACCGGAAGCGGCAGATATCGAGGAGATTCTGGTCGGTCAGCCCGGCGACAACGCCGCCATTCTCGCGTTCGCCCAACGCGCCCTGCCGGCCAGTCCGCAATCGGCGGTCGTTTTCGCCAGGCTGGGAAACTTCTCCGCCGCGTCGCGCGATCTGGAACTGGAACTCTCGCTGGATGGACGTCCATTTGACCTGCGGAAGTTCCGCGTGGCCAGCGGAAGCGAAGCGGATTTTTCGACCGTTGTTCCGGGGGAGATGCTGCGTTCCGGCCGGGGATTTCTCACCGCCCGGCTGGTTTCCCCGGACCGCCTCGCGGCGGATGACACCGCCCGCCTCGCATTGCCCACCGGACAAAACCTGCGCGTGCTCCTCGTGACGGAAGGCAATCCGTTTTTGGAAGGCGCCTTGAAGGCCGATCCCGCCCTCACGAGGGAAATCCTGCAACCGTCCGCCTGGCGGTCCGGGATGGGAAAAGACTTTGCCGCGGTGATCTTCGATCAGTGGGTTCCCGCCGACACCGCCAGCGAAACAGGGGCGTTTTTCTTTTTTGGCCGTTCCCCGTTTGATGCGGAAGGGGAAAAGCGGCCGGTGCTCCAGGTGGAATTATCGGAGCCGCAGAGTCCCCTTTTCTGGAATGTCGATGTCGCGGCCTTCCGCCTCGGAATGGCCGCAAAATTTGATGTGCCCGAGGGATGGCGGGTCTCCCGCCCGCTCGAAAATGCGGGCGAACCTCTCGTGCTCGCCCTGGAAAAACCGGACGGCACGCGGGTCGTCGCCACGGCCTTCGACACCAGCTCCACGAATTTTCCCTTGCGCGCCGGGTTCCCGCTTTTCATCAGCAACGTCGTGCACTGGCTGGCAGGACGGAGTCCGGCGGGTGAAAACGGGATGTCAGCAGGACAGACATACGTGCCCGCGGAGGCGGAGAAAATTTCCCTTCATCCGCAATTGGAGAAGGAAACCGCGAAGCTGGCGGGCGAGGCTCCGTCGCTGACAGAGGCGCCGCTCAGACTGAAACAAAACGGATTTTACGAAGTGCGGAGCGCCCGGGCTGCGCGCTGGATCGCCGTCAACACGGCCAGCCGGGAGGAGTCCGACCTGCGAACCGCCCAAGCCAACCGGAGCACGCTTTTCCTCCACCGCGGCTGGATCAGCCTGCATCTTTGGCAGTGGCTGGCCCTGGCGGGACTCGCCCTCATCCTGATCGAGTGGCGCCTGCACCACCGGCGCGTGACGGAATAGGGAATAGCCGGCAGGCTGCTAAAACCGGAACTTCGGTTTTTCCGGCGGAGGGGTCGGTGTCGCGGCCGGCGCGGGAATTTCCTCAGGCGCGATATTTAAATCCGGCGGCGGAACATTGACATCGGGCAGCGGCGTGTCGTTGACCTGCTCGCCGCGATAGCGCGAGCCGGATGCGCCGCGCCTTTTGGTACCGGACCGGGCGGACGATCCCCCATCGGACGAATCCACGGACTCCCGCGACTCCGGCGGACGGGGTGGAGCCGCGGCCATGTAGTCATTGGCCACATAGCCCGTCCTTTGATCTTCCAGTTGAACGCGGCTGTAGCCCATGTCCTGGCTCAAAAGTTTCACCCGGGTATCGGCCGGCAGCGAGGCATCGGGACCGCTCCTCTGCATAGGACTGACGCGGTAGAAAGGGGTGTAGTTCCGAATGATCACGAACTCCGGTGCCTGATCCGGGGCAAAGTTCTTGGGAGCTGCGCAGGAAGCCAACGCGCCGACGATGCCCAAGGCAAGGATGGTTCGGAACGTGATCATTGAGCGGACGTTTTAGCACTAGTCGCACCGTTCGCAATAGCGACCTCCTCCCGGTACACCGCCTCGATGCGGCGGGCCGTATCTGCAGCCCCAGAGGAAACCTCCACCCTGGTCCGCGCGGCGGCACCGAGTTGCTGGCGCAAATCCGCGGAAGCGGTCAGCCGCGCAAGCTGTCCGGAGAAAGCGGCCACATCCCCCGCCGGGGCCAGCAAGCCCTCCTTCTCCTCGCTCAGAGCGGCGGCAATTCCCTCCAGCCGCGAGGACAAAACCGGCAGCCCGGAAGCCATCGCCTCCAGCACAGCCATGGGCAGTCCTTCGTAAAGCGACGGCAGAAGAAAAACATCCAACGCCCGGTAGAACCCGGCCCGCGCGGAAACCGCGCCCAAAAAACGCACCTGCCCGGCCACGCCAAGGCGCGCGGCCTGTGCCACCAGAGCGTCTTTTTCCGGACCGGATCCCGCCACCACAAAAAGCACCTGCGGATGATGCCGGGCCAGTTCCGGCAGCAGGGCAAAGTTTTTCTCGTGAGCGAGCCGGCCCATGCCGCCGGCCACGAAGGCCTCCTCCGGTATCCCCCACTTCCGCCGGGCCGCAATCTTCTCCGCCGCGGTGGCGGGGCGGAAATCCGCCACATTGACGCCGTTGGGAATCACCGTGATGCGATCACCCGGCACCGCCTCCCAGCGGGTGAGAAAATCCCGGACCCCCTGCGAGACGGCAATGACGCGGGAAGAAAACAGGTGGGAAATGGCATCCGGCAGCAACGAGGACACGCCGCGGAATTTCAAATCCCCGCTGGTGTGATCGTGGGCGATCCGAATGCCTTGGCCGGTCAGAGCGGCCAGGGGTTTTGCCAGCCAGTTTGAACCCTGCAAATGAAAGTGAAGGACCGCAAACTCTCCCCGGCGAATCAGCGCCAGGAAAGCCGGGACGTAGGCCGGGGGCCACTTGGCGCGGGAAAGGACATGGACGCGCAGGCCCAGTTTTTCCAACTCATCGGCGAAAGGGCCGCGTCCGTTCATGACCGCGACCTCGACCTCGAAGTCCGTCTGATTGCGCTCCTTCAACATGTCGAGCAGAGCGGTTTGCGCCCCGCCGAGACCAAGGTGGTCGATCACGTGCAGAACGCGGATCATGAAGGAAGAGCCGAGAGAAAAGCCTCCAGGTTGGCTGCGTTGTCATGCCACTCGTGGACAAAGCGGGCGCATTCGTCCTGCGCCGCCGCAAGCTCCGCCGGGGTGGCCAGCAAACGCTCGGCCTGCTGAACCAGCCGGTCAAAATCCCCGCCGGCGCAGATTCCCGCGCCAAAATGCTGGAACATCCCATCCGGATCGACCGCGAGCGCGACGATGGCCGCGTGACCCAGGCCGGAATGAATGAAGGTGTTCGGCACGCCCTCGCGATCGGAGGTGTTGACGAAAATTGCCGCCGCGTTGAAGTGGGACTGAATCTCGCGGTACGGCGCTGTTTCGATAAACTCGACGTTGGCCATCGTTCTCGCCCGCTGGTCGACTTCCCCCCACAGGGACTCGTCCTGCACGGAGCAAATCATCCGGCAACGCGCCCGGGGCAGGCGTTCGGCCAGATCGAGAAAAAGATGCGGACGTTTCACGGGATTGCAGCGTGCCACCCAGAGCAGATCAACCGGCTTATTCGCTCCCTGATAGAATTCCGGCTTTTGCAAAAGCAACCGCGTGACCGCGCACGACATGCCCTTTTCCCGAAACAACCGGGCCTGATGTTCTGTGATACCGAAACGCGCATCGGCCAGCCGCATTCCCCGCTCGAAAAGAAATCCTCGGAGGGGGTTGTCGCGGCGAAAGCCGCCATCAATTTCCGCGTCCAAGGCACAAACGAAAACGAGCCGAAACCCGCACAGGCTCCGCAGGTGGCAGAGAATGTAGAGCCACGCCGTCCAGCCATAGACCACGACAAAATCCGGGCGCTCTTCGCCAAGGATATGAGCAATGACCGGAAGGGCCTCCAGGCTGTCAGCCAGTCCGCCGGTGTCGAAGCGTTTTCCGACACGGATCGTGATACCTTCCCAAACCACCCCGTCCCGCTGTCCGGTATCGGCCGAAAGAATTGCCGCCTGATGTCCCCGCGCCACCAACTCGCGGGCTAGCAACGCCACCTGCAATTCCGCGCCACCCGAGGCGCGCCGGGAGGAGGGATCAAGAGCAAGGTGCGCGTGACCGGAGAGAAAGAGAAATTTCACGCCGTCGGTTTAATCGCACGCGCGGGGTTTCCTGCCACCACCGCGCCGGGAGCCACATCGTGCAGCACGACGGAACCCGCCCCGATCACGGCACCATCTCCCACCTTCACCGCGCCAAGGATCACCACATTACATCCCACGTCGACGTGATCTCCCAGCACCGGGGCTGAGCCGTTTTTCTCCCCCAGCGTGGAGCAGTGGCGCAAAGCGCAATTCTTGCCAATCACCGCCTTCTCGTGCACGACCAGGCCCATGCCGTGATAGAGCCGCAGACCGGGGCCGATGCGGGATTTGAGATTCAGCTCGATGCCCATGCCCCATTCAACCAGCACGACATAAACGGCCGCCACGGGAAATCCCAGCCAGCGCACCGGCTCCGGCTTGCGCAAAAAAACCCGGGCGGCGCGGTACAACACCAGTGCGCCCTGGCTTTTCCAACTGCCCCGGTTGGCCTCCCAGTCTTGAAAGATTTCTTTAACCACGGATGACACGGATTTACACGGATTGATGAGAGTTGAAAGCCTCCCGCGACGCTCAACGCGATTTTCCCGGTATGAATATTTTCCCACCATCCCCTTTATCCGTGATATCCGTGCAATCCGCGGTTCGTTTTCGACTTTAGCATGCAGATTCACTTCTATCTTCCGGAAAAGTATTGGCCGGATTCCGTCCGGCAGGAAGCTTGGAAAGCAGGGAAAATCACCCTGCTGGAACAAGGCGGGAAGATCGCCTGCGCCCAATGCTGGATTTATCAAACCTGGGCGGCGTTGCAGCGCGCCGGTCTGGCGGTGAACCTGACCGCCCAGATTCCCAAGGAGGGAATCCTGCTCGGGTTGAGCGGATTCTTTGGCGATGACTTCCGCGCGCCGCCCGATGTTTTTTTTGCCGGCATCGTGGCCGATTACCTTCCGCATCCCGGCGCGCATCGGCACATTTTGCAAAACCCGGTGCATGCGCGCCGGCTGGCCCGCTCGACCTACATGCCTCTCTGGCCGCATCCCAACCTCATCCCGCGCGCTGCCAGCCGGGGCGACACATTTGCCACAATTTGCTTTTTCGGCGATGCGCAAAATCTCGCCCCGGAATTGCAGGACCCGGCCTGGACCCGGCAACTCGAAGCGATGGGCCTCCGTCTGGTCGTTTGCCAGGCGGACCGCTGGCACGATTACCGCGAGGCGGATTGCGTGATCGCCATGCGGGGATTTGGCTCTTCTCCTTATCTGCACAAACCCGCCACCAAACTCTACAACGCCTGGCTGGCCGGGGTTCCCTTCATCGGAGGAAAGGATTCCGCCTACGCTGCGGATGGCCGGCCCGGGGTGAATTTTCTCCAGGCCGCCTCCCCGCAGGAACTGCTCGAGCATCTTCGCCGCTTGAAAGCCGATGCGACCTTGCGTCAAAGCCTGGTGGCCGGCGGACAGGAGGCCGGCCGGAATTTTCACTCCAGCGCCATTCTCGAACGTTGGAAAAATTTGCTCACTCAGGACATTCCGGAACTGGCCCGGCAATGGAGGGAACAAAGCGCTCTTTCACGCCGCATTTTCTCGTTTTCGCAAACGACCTCAGTCTGGCTCGATCGCAAACTCAGGCGTTAAGGAACCGCTCGGCCAGCCAGCGGGTGGTCGAAAAAAAGTCGCTCCGCAGGGCTGCGGCGATTTCACACAGGGCCGACGCTTTATCGCGGGAGAGCAGCGAGCCGGCGGCTTTGAGATGATGCAAGGCGACCGTCCGGGAAAAATCGCGCGGAGGGGAACCTTCGAATCTCCTTTGTTCCGCGGCATAGAAACTCCAGAAGGCGGCACGGGTCTCCGGATCAAGCCCTTCGCGGAAACGAGCCAGCAAGCGATGTTCGGCAGGATCAAGTTCCCGTCGGAATACGCGTTCGCTCGCGCGGTGACTGACTTGCCCGGCCTCGGCAAAGGCGCGTTCGCGGCCGAGTTTGGACAGCGATCCCTCGAGATGACGGTAGCCCACGAGTCGTTGCGGAAGATTGGCGGTCTGGTGCCGTGCCAGCACGCGGGTCCAGAGGTCGTAATCCTGCGCAATGCGGTAGCTTTCGTCGTATCCGCCGAATTCGTCGCGGATGATGTCTGCGCGGAACATGACCGAGGTGTGCATGAAGGGATTGAGAAACGGCGAGGTCCACTCAATGGCCTGGTGGGTGAGTGGCGCATCGAGCAAGCCGGCCAAACGGTCCTGCTCGTCAATCATGCGCCCGTTGGTTCCGAGCAGAACGATCTCAGGATGAATGGTGAGGAATTGATGTTGCTCGGCCAGTCGCACCGGATGCGAAAGATCATCGGCGTCCTGCCGCGCAATCCACTTGCCGCGCGCCAGGCGCAAACCCTGATTCAAACAAGGCGTCTGACCCTTGTTGGTTTCATTACGGATCAGACGGATCCGCGCGTCCTGGCGGGCCCATTCCTCCACCACCGCAGCCGAACCGTCGGTCGAGGCGTCATCCACGATGAGAAATTCAAAATTCCGGAAGGCCTGACCCGTGAGGCTGCGGATCGAGGGATCAAGAAAACGCCCGGCATTGAAAACCGTCATCAACACCGTGATGGCCGGTTCGCTCATGACAACAAACCTTGAAAAATCTCCCGATGCCGGGCGACCCACTGCGCTCCGTCAAAGGTTCTCTCCGCCTGCCGGCGCGCCGCTTGGGAGTATTCAGCGAGACGCGGCAAGATCTTCGATACGGCGGCGGCAAGTTCCTCCGGGCGAGGAGTGATCAGGTTGGTCCAGGTCAGCGGCGCGGGGATCAGTTCGCCGCAATCCGGCGGGACCATTTCGGGCAGGCCGCCCGAGCCGGAGCCGACCACCGGCAGGCCACTGGCCAATGCCTCGATCACGACGGTGGGGCAGGGGTCGAGATACTTGGGATGAAGCAGAAGATGATGCGTACGGTAAAACTCCGCCGCTTCCTCCTGACTAAAGGCCGGATGCAAATGTACATGGCCGGCCAATCCGAGACTCTCAATGTAACGCAACACTCCGGCCCGGGCGTTCGGCCAGAGGAGCCGGCCTGCGATGGTCAAGGTGCATTCGATGCCGCCGTCCCTTAGTTTTTTCACGCAGTCGATGGGCGACAGGACGCGCCCCTCATAGTTCTGCGTGCCAAGGGCCAACAGGCGCAACGGACGGGGCGGCGGCTGGACCGGAGGGCGGAATTTTTGCAAATCCACCGGATTGAAAAGCACGCCGCCCGGTCGGGCCTCCGGGCCGAGGAATTTTTCCGCCGACGCGCGGCAGAATTCGCTTTGGTAAATGACGAAGTCCGCCTGGCCGCGAAGTTTCCGCATCGGGGCGTTGTGGCGCTCCGTTTCCCGCCCGGCCCAGGCGGGATAGCCGACGCCGTTCTGATTCCAGACAAAACGAATCCCCCGGCTCTGACAGATGCGCACGAGGTCGTTGGCGAAGTCCGGCTGGGAACTGCTGACCAGATACAGAAGGTTGAAGCGGGTTGCGTCGCTCGCGAAGCAATCGCGCAAATGCAGCAACTTCACCGCGCCGCCGTGAATCAATTCTCCCTGGTCAAGGATGCCGCCAAAGGAAAGAACAGGTTGCGGACTCTGCGCGCGTTCAACGGACGCAATCGTCCGGCGGTAGCGCCCGCGGCGGGGCAGATCCAAAACCTGGCGGAGAAGAGCGCGCATCAGGCAAGCTCGGCCCGGATGAGAGTTTCGATGGCAGCTCGCACATCGTGTCCCGCCCGCCAGCCCGTGGCGGCGCGGAGTTTCTCCGTGCTGAGCCGGGTGCGCTCGACATCCCAGGGGAAATGCCGCGTTTCGTTCACGGTCAGCTTTTTCCCCGCGACCGCCTCGACCAAGGCTATGATCTCGCGCAGGGCAAGTGATCCCTCCGAGGCCACATTAAATGTTCCGGTCAGACGGTGGTCCAACACGGCCCGGATGGCGGCGAGAAAATCAGCGCAAAAAAGGTAATCCTTGCTCGCCGTTCCATCGCCCCAAATGGTCAGCGGACTGCCATCATGCGCGGCGCGGCAGAGACGCGGAATGATGCCCTGTGGTTGCGGCGAATGATCGGGGAACCCGAAAGCATTGGAAATCCTCAGCACGCAATTCTGCAAGCCCGGGTGCGCGGAGGCGGCTTCACGAAGCAGATTTTCCGCCCGGAGTTTCGCCGCGGCATAGTGACCCAACGGGGCGCACGGCGCTTCTTCGGAGGCGCGATGGAGGCAATTGCCATAGACAGCCGTAGTGGAAAAAAAGACAAAATGGGGAGCCGGCGGAACCTTGGTCAGCGTTTCCAACAGCGAGCGCAGAAACGGAACGTCGCTTCGTTCCTCCCCGCCGGGATTCTGTTCGGAGGTCAGGGGAACCGTGCTCCACGCCAGATGCAGAATGGCGTCGAAGCCCGCGGCGAACTCCGCATCATGCAGACAACTCAATTCGAGATGTCCGTCACCCTGCGTCCGCGAAAATGTCGTGACTTCGCAGCCGTGTGTTTTCAGATCGGCGGCAATGAGCGGGGCCAGTCGCCCGCGTCCTCCGGTGATGGCGATTTTTTGCGTCATTCGCGAAACCAGGCAATGTCCGCAGCGCTGCGCCTAAGCGCGTCCCGGTCGAGGCCGGGAGCAAGCGGGGTTTCGACGGGGAGAACTCCCGCGGGACGTTCGCCTTTCGCCGCCTGCGCGGGGCCCGGCGGGGTATTTGTGAATCGTGCTTCGACCTGATGAAGCGCCGCCTGGGCTCCGCTGCGCAGAACCGAGGACAAACTCACTCTGCCCGTGGGCAGGTCCGCGTACGCGGCCAGCAGACAATCCTTCATGCGATCCAGGGAATAGTGCCGCAAGGCGTCCGGCCGAAGGGATTCCTCGCCGGGAGCAAAAGATTCCAGCCGGCCGACGGCCTCCTCCACCGATCGATAGAGCGCCTTCTCAGGAAGCGCGTCGCGGGCCAGGCCAACCGGAGTGCTGAGCACGGGGCGGCCGGCAAACAGGGCTTCGAGGACCGAATAGGGTCCGCCTTCCCAGCGCGAGGAAATCACACACACGTCCAGGGCTTGATAGAGACGATTCAGCTCCTGGCGGTCGAGGATATTGATCGTGTAGTCGTCTCCTGCCATCACTCGACCCACGAAGCGATAAGGCACACCGGCGCGTTCCAGTTCACGCCGCAGCCAGTGGCGGCGCGGGCCCGCCAGCAGAACCACCGTGCGCGGCACGCGGCGGTGCAGTTCGCGGGCGATCTCAAAGAAAATTTCGGGACCCTTCTGTGCCTTGGGTTTTGCAAGGTCACCGCCTTCGGAATCGCGGTGAAAGTTTCCGATGACAAAGGCGTCGTCCGCAATCCCACCCTCGCGCCGGATGGAAACGCGATCGGGCAGCGGACGAAAAATCTGCGGGTCGATGCAATAAGGAACCTGCACCACTTGCAGTCCGAGAGAAGCGAACTGTCCGGCCGCTTCCCGTGAACGCGCAATCCAGAGGTCAACCCTCCGGGCCGCCCACTCGAATCCCGGTTGGGTCAGATAGAACGCGGGGGGATTATCGGCAAAACACACCACGGTTTTTTTCCGGAGGGCGGCCTCTCCGATGGCCGCCAGCGCCGGCCACCAGGCGGCATGCACGATGCGGGCGGAGGCCAGTCCGGTTTCCTGGATTCTCCCCGCCAGCGCTTCCCGCGCCCAGCGCAGATCCTCGTCGAGCGCCCACGCGATCTTCTGCCCTCCGGCAAAATGAACATGCCAGAGAGAGGCGTTCACGAGGCGCAAAGAAGCGATTGCACGATGCGGCGGTATTGCCCGGCCATCAAATCACCGGAGGGCGCCTCGCGCAAAACCCGGTCGCGCAAGTCCTGATACCGGCGCTTCATTTCCTCCACCGCGGACGGCAGATCGTCGCGAAACTCCACTCCGAAAGTTTTCCCCAGCTCCACCGTCCCCCCGGTGTCGGCATGATAAAGCAGCGGCAGGCCGCATTGCATGGACTCGACCGGATGCATCGCGCCCGGCTCGAACCGCGAAGCGGTAATGCCGACATGACCCTGCCGGAGCAGCGCGGCCAGGGCGTGGCCGGATGCGGGCGGAAAGGTGCGGGCGGCCCGCCAGGAAATCTCCCCGGGCCAGCGGCCGATGATCCACAGTTCGACATCGCGAACGACACCGTCAGCAATCAAACCATCAAGTTCCGCGTAAACATCGAAGCCCTTGGCGGGATTGTCCGACCAATGATGAGTAACCAGCCGCAGAGGCTCCGCGCCGGACCAAGGGGCCGCGCCGATGGGATGAAAAATGGCCGGGTCGGCGCCGTTGGTAATGACGCTGTGGGGTTTGGTGGCATCGAACCAGCGGGAGGCATGATAGTCGCGCAGCCAGGCGGAGACAAAAACCGTGTGGTCGGCCGCGCGATTCGATTCGGCCAGAAACCGGTCCATTTCGCCGGTGCCTTTGCGGGCGTCATTGTCGTTGATGCGCTGGATGCAGCGCAGGCGCGGGTTGCGGGCCTTGGCCCGAAGAACGTCGTCGTAGGAAAAGGTGAGTCCGCCGCCCAATCCGGCATGAGTGCCCAGTACGCAGTCGACTTTCGCCTTCCAATCATAAGTCACGGCATATCCGCATCTTTCCAGATACGGAGAAACCTGCGTGAGCCATTGATTGCCGCCGCCATACGGTCCGCGTTTTGGCTTCATGTTGAAGGCCACGGTGGCGAGGGATTTGGATTGGGAAAAAATCATTTCGTTGCGGGGAGAATCTCGCTGACCACGCTCGTGTTCATGCTGGCTTTGAGCATATTTCCGCCGGCATCGAGAGGAAGCCGGAATCCGACGGGACGAACCCAGTTTTCGAAGGAAAGCGGAAGTCCGCTCTCTCCGGCGGGAAGGTCATCCTCGGACAGAACTTCGTAGTAAAAATCTCCGTCCGGCGGCACGTATCGCCCATAGCGTTTCCCGCCGCGCACCTTGGCCTTGCAGCCGAGTTCGTCGTTGACGATGTCCGCCGCGACCGGCTTCAGCAGGGCCGCCTGCTGCCATTTTTGACCGCTGCGCTGGAAACGCTGGATCATGTCGTCCTCGGCCCCGAGCGAGGAATCAATCAGGTTCGTCCCCGTCCGCGTTTTCCACGGGCCGAGAATTTTCCAATGATCCAGCCGTGTGAGGGAAGGGATGCCGGAACCGATCACGCCGGGCAGACGCCAGCCGAACGTTCTCAAAGAGCCGAGGGTTTGCGGATATCGGAACCCGAGCGGGCGCCGGCGGAGTTCGCCCAGGATCGGAAGGATGTCGGTCGTTTGCAGGGAACCGTGCAGGCGGAGGTTGGTTTTACGACGGAGAAAGTTCAGGCCAACCGACCCGATCCAAGGGTTCTCTTCGAGGACGGAAACGAGGCGGGTGAGCCAGTCTCCCTCGACCACAAATTGCACATCCTCGGGCCAGAGCAGGAGGTATTTTCCAGTCGCGCGGGCCACGATTTCATTCATCGCCTCCGCATGGGTCTGGGTCTTGAACCACTTGTGTTCGACCCAATCGAGCGACGAAACGTAATCGCGCAGTCCGGGTTCGACCGACTCGTTGTCGCTGATGATCCATTCCAGCTCCGGATGACGCAGGCAGCGGCGGGCGGACTCCGCCGTGGCCCGCAAATAATGCAGGCGGTTCCAACTCAGAATCGCCACGGTGACACGGGGTGCGCTCATGGAAAAAACGGACCGGTCTCCACGTTGAGCAGCGGTCCGCGGCCGTAATGCTCACGTTTCCAACGCGAAGGCGTGCCGCGGCCGAGCAGGCGGTTTGCCAGTCGGCGGATCTTCCCGCGCAGACCGCCCCGGTGGATTTCCATGATGTTTTCCCGCACGCTCGAGGCAGCGCTTTCGCGGCTGCTGCGGGGCAGAAAACACAGGTGCAGACAACGCAACGGCGAGGCGTCCCAATCCAATTCGTCCTGGAGATTGCGCTTCATCGCGTCATGGAATCCGGGTTGGAAGCGGATCGTTCCGCCGTGCAGGCGTTCCACCGTGTCACCATCCCACGAGGCGATGGCGGCAAAGTTGTACAACTTGGTAATACTGCGACTGGGCGGGGCGGCGTGTCCGCGGGCGCGGCCGGCTTCCCATTCCAGACAATGCAGGACATTGCCCTTCATCCGCCAGAGCGCATCGAATTCTCCCGAGAGCAGGCGTTGGCGGAAAGCCTTGAGGCCGGACGGATCGTAAATCTCATCGCCGTCCACGCCGAAAACCCATGTCGGCGTGCCGACAAACGGCTTCAGCAAATCGTGAGATTGCGAGGGATGGGTCAGCGGATGAAATGAAGCGTGAGGGATTTCCTCCGCCAGCGAACGCAAGATGTCAGCTGTGTGATCGACCGAACGATCATCGCAGAGCAGAAGCGTATGGCAGAAGGCCGCGATATTGCGCACGGCCCGCTCCACATAAAGATCCTCATTACGCACAAGGACAATACCGACGATGCGGGAAATTTGCGACAAGGGTGGCTTCTATTTTTGCAACAATAGGCCGTGCTGCGATCCAAAAAGGCGCAGGCCGTCAGGCACGCGCTTGCGGGACACCGTGGTGCCCAGAATGCGAAAGCCCGTCTCTCGGGCATATTTTTTGGCATATCCGAGGCGGACATGGAGATTCGTATCGTTAACCACGGCGGGGAGTTCGCGGTAGCCTGCCGGAAGAAAGAAAGATTCGAGCAGGAGTTCCAGGCGGTAGGCCCAAGGCCGCGCCCGATTCAAAGACAAGGGTGCCCAACGGCCAAAATACAATATGGCCGCACCCCCGGGACGCAACACGCGGTAACACTCGCGCAGATACGACTGCCAGATGGCAATCCTCTCCACATGCTGAAGAACAATGAACGAATAAATGGCATCAATCGAAGCGTCTTCACACGGCACATGCGATCCATCACCCCCGAGCAGCTTAAAATTCGAAAGGCCCCGGCTTTTCAACTCCGCCTCCACCACCTCCTGACGATTGTGGATGTCCACGCCGAAGGCCCCGGCAAAGGCCCGCGACGCAGCGGCCAGGATGCGTCCGCCGCCATAGCCAATTTCCAGCACGGTTTTGCACTCCGGATTGCCTACGACCCGCGCGAGGTGGGGCGCGATGTGGATGGTGAAATCCCACTGCCCGCGAATGAACGAGGCCTCTGCGTCTCCCGCGGAGTCAAACCAAGTAAAAAAGGAATCCCGTGATGTTCCGGCCGCACGACCGATTTCTTCGCGGAATCCGGTGATGTGACCACGTGTCTCGATGGGTTTGTTTCCGGCCATGGTCAGCGGATCTTGAGTCGGAAAAGCTGGTTTTGCAGCCAGAATGTGAAAGCGCCTTCAGCAAATAGCGCGTCATTTTTGAATGGGCCGACATAATGGCGGCAGACCGCACCGCCCCGCCGAAAATTCGTCCAGCTGATTTCGTATTCCCGTGGCAGCAATCCTCCGCCCCACTTCCACGCCGAGCCGAAAACACAAAAGAGGGTCTGTTCGAGAAAACAATACTCCCGCGCCGTCGGGGCACAACGTTGGAGAAACTTCTCTGCCAGGCCGAGGTCGGCCGCCGCCTTGGGCATGAGATCCAGACCGCTGTTGGCCCTCTCCCACAAACGAAAGCCCATTTCTTTTTCCAGGTCGGCGCGGGCGGATGAGTATTTCTCCCGGGTGTCTTCCATCAGCCAAAGCGTCTTCTCCCCGCGGGCAATCCACTGCAAAACCAATTCCGGACGCTGGAAAAAAACGATGTCGCTATCGATGACGATGTACCGGTCATGGGGAGCGTAGTGGCGCGTGTCGAAGACTTTGAGGAACCAGTGGTGTTTGACCCGGTTCTCGCGACAGACCGGATGGTCACGCAATCCTTCCGCCACGGCCCGATCCGCCACGGCCCGGCGGATCACCTGCCCGTCGGGAAAGTGGGACCGAATCTCGCGGGCATCGTCGTCCGTCAGCGATCCGTCGTCGTGGAAGAAGGGCGCCCAATGCTGCCGCGAATGAAATTCCAAACTGCGCATGGCCAGCAATCCCATGAGGAGCATGTCGTGCGAAATCACCATGTG
This sequence comes from Chthoniobacter flavus, assembly GCA_945860745.1. Classification (GTDB taxonomy): domain Bacteria; phylum Verrucomicrobiota; class Verrucomicrobiia; order Chthoniobacterales; family Terrimicrobiaceae; genus CAMASH01. Next base: position 33,312 of record CAMASH010000026.1, read on the forward strand.
GAGGGAGACGTCCGCCGGCGGCGAATTCAGGGATTCCCGCTTGCGCACAGCCTGACGAGCGGCCCGCCGACCCAGCCGAATCCAGGCTTGGCGGACGAAGGAGGGAAGAATTTTCATCCGGCGTGCTGCCGCGCGGCGGCGGCGATTTCGAGAAATTCGGGCGGTGGATTCGGCTGTCGTTCAAGGTAACGCAGGAACGCCGGACTCACCCGGCCCCGCGCCATCACCCCGGAGTAAAACATGGGGAAGGGTCCGTTGTAAAAAAAGTTGTCGAAACCCATCGCGTCCCAAAACGTCATGCCGAGGCCGGCTTTGTTCAAAAGCGGATAAAGATTCATCGCGCGATGGTAGAACCAGCGTTCGGCTGTGCGGGTCGCGTGTTGCCGTGCCGAGGGTTTTTGTAGCGACAAGTCCTCTCCGAAAATCTGATGGCAGTGCGCCTTGAATTCGTCCGGCAGAGCCGCCTCCGGCTTGTCGTTCAGTTTTTCAAACCCCCAGGGATTCGGCCTCGCGCTCGCGGCCAGATTCTCCAGGCAGGCCACCAGGGCTTCCATACGGAAAAGCGAGGGATGCAGGTGGAAACGCGGGGCCTGCGGAGCCGTGAGATGCATCATGCGATAGGGTCCGCCGATCGGACCTCCGCGCGTGGCAAAGCGCCGGTTGTCCCATCCCATCAGCGCGATATAGGAGGCCGGCCGTTCCTGCAACGCCCGCGGCAGGGTGCGGTTCAGGTGTTCCTGATGACAGGGCGCGAGCGGCGGGTGATCCTCGAGTAAAAAGTAGCAGGCTTCAAAACCCCGCGCCTGCAATTCCCTCGCGGCCGCAAGGGCGAAGTCCGCCCACACCCGCGGCAGCGCGGAGTCCGGCCACGCGATGTGCGGGAGGTCGCCGGCTTCCTCGGAAGTGAGTCCGCAGAAAAACAGCGGCGGATGATCCGGCCAGAAACGATCCAACAATCTCCGGGTCAGCGGCGCCACCCAGCGATACGGGTGATAGACCGTGACGAGCAGGCACAGCCGGGTGGGGTCGATCGGCTTCATGAGGCGGACCGCAACAAGCCGGCCTTGCGCATTTCCTCGAGGGAACGATCGAAACGCGCATTGGCGGCCTCGCTTCCACCCTCCGCCGCGACCCAGTCGGTGAAGGTTTTCACTCCTCGCGTCAGGGGCATGAAATCATGGGGACCCAGCGCGGCAGTCAAAAGCCGGAGATCAGCCGCCGCGTGGCGGATGTCACCCACGCGAAACTGGCCGCTGACTTTCGTCGGGCCGGGACGGTCCAATCCGGTGCCAATGGCCTCAGCCAGATCGCGCAGCGTGGAGCGAACTCCCGAGCCGACGTTGAACACGGCAGGTCCCGCAGCTTCCGAACTCAAGGCCCGGAGATTGTACTCCGCCACATCATCGACGTGGACGAAATCCCGGGTCGGCAGGGCGTCTTCGAAGAGGTTGATCGCCCGGCCGGCCAGGACGAGTTGGGTGAAAATGCCCAGAATTCCCGTGTAGGGATTGTGCAGCGACTGACCCGGCCCATAAACATTTTGATATCGCAACACCGTGCAGGGAAGTCCGAGCGCGGCCGTGGTCGTAGCGATGATTTGTTCCTGCGCAAGTTTGGTGATGCCGTAAATCGAGAGCGGCAAAAACGGATCCTCCTCCTGCGAGGCCTCGGGCTGAACCGGTTGGCCACAAACAGGACAGAATGTGGCAAAACGTCCCGCTTCGAGGTCCGCCAACCGGCGGGCCTTGGGATAAACGCGCCCGTGTTCCCCGCAGAAGGCCGCGCCTTCGCCATAAACTGCGCGGGTGGAACTCACGACCACGCGCCGGATGTTCCCGGCCTGCGCGGTGAGGGCCTCCGCAAAAACGCCAGCCCCGCGGGCGTTGATGTCGCAGTATTTCTCGATCTGATACATGGACTGCCCCGTGCCGGTTCCCGCCGGGAAATAATACACCGCCTCAACCCCGCTCAGCGCGGAAGCCAGGGCGGCGGCATCGCGGGTGTCACCCCGGCGAACTTCCATTGCGCCAAAAAGTTCGCGGCAGGTCGGCGAGGCGGCCGGGTCGGAGCCGTGAATTTGTGGCTCGAACGAGTCCAACACCACGGGTTCGTGACCGGCCGCAAGCAGCCGGAGGGCTGTGCGCGAACCAATAAAGCCGCCGCCGCCAATCAGAAGGATTTTCATGAGATCGCGTGCCGCCAGTTCTGGTAAATCTCCCGGCAGTAATCCGGGGCGGCCGGGGCGCGGCCGGTCAGACGAAGCCGGGTCACAGTGATCTGCGCCCGCAAACACCATGGCGTGAAGACTCCTTCGCGGCGGGCCTGGGAAAGAATTGGTGCCAGCAACTCCAGGTCCTGCTGGCGATAGGCGCGGGTGAGGGCGTGATCGATGATTTGCGCGGGGCCGGTTTTCAGGAAAGACGTTTCGATGTTGCGGTGGCGGCACCAGGACAGAAATTTCAATTGCAATTGCAGCCGGAACCAAACGCTTCTGGCCTGTTGCTGGCCGAGCGAAGCGGGTGAATAGGATTTATCAAGAACGATCTGATCGCAGTGCGCGAAGGACGCCATCACCCCGCAGCGGAGCCAGTATTCGCAATCCTCGACCTGGCGGAAACTTTCGTCAAAGCCGCCCACTTTCTCATGCAACGATCGGCGCACCAACGCCGAACCCGCCGTATTAATGGCCGTCCACCAGAATTGCGCCCGGGCCGGCTCGGGCGGAGCCCCCACCGCATACGGCAGACTGGCCAGGCGCGTCTCGACCGCAGGATCGCGGCGTTGCAGGACAAAGCCATAGACGACTCCGGCATCGGAGTTCTCCGCTTTTTCCGCTAGGGCCGAAAGCGCCTGGGGATACAGCATGTCGTCGGCATCAAGCGAAAGAAACCACTCGCCGCGGCTGAGGGCCAGCGCGGTGTTTCTCGCCGCGGAAAGTCCGCCGTTTTCCCGGCGAACGTAACGCACCCGGTTAGCATAAGTCCGGCAAACTTCCGCCGTATTGTCGGTGCTGCCATCGTCCACCACAATGACCTCGTCGGCCGGACGTGTTTGCGTCAGCACGCTTTCAATCGAGCGCGGCAGCCAGCGGGCGGCATTGTAGGCCGGAATGATAATGCTGATGGTCATGTGGTGCCGTGCGCCATGAGGCGGCGGATGATGTTCACGTAAGCCAGATAGACAGTCTGGCAATCGAAAGCCTGCACAAACTGCCAGCCTCCCTCCGCCAGACGCTGGCGTTCCGCCGCATCGCCGCGGAGTTGCCGGAGGATTTTGGGATACCCGGAAAAATCATCGCAAAGGATACCGTGCCGGCCGGAAACAATTCCGTAGCCACGGACGCCGATGACGGTCGAAACAAGAACCGATTTCCGTGTGAGGGCTTCCAGCACCTTGAGGGATGAGCCGCTGCCCGAGGTGATGGGGGCCAGGGCGACTTTGCTCAGCGCATAAAGTCGATCGAGTTCTTCTTCGGAAACCGGACCCAGGGAAACGAGATTCTCTCCGAAGGCCAGCGCGCCGCAACAGGCCCCGGCGATCACAAAAAAAATCCCCGCCTCGTTGGCCAATGCGCCCGCGATCTGTTTGATCGCCTCGACCGCATCGCGATTGGGCTGCAGGCTGCTGCCGACAAAAAGGCATATCATGGCGCCCGCGCCATGGACGGCTTCGATCCGTTCCAGCTTGGGAAATGGGCCCGTCCTGGGGGAACCGGTGAGAGGGAAACCCGGGGGAATATAGTGGGCGGCAATTCCCTCAGCTTTCAGTCGTTCCTGATCGGAAGGAGAATGACAAACGACCGCCTGCGCCCGGCGGCAGGCCCGCAATTCGTTTTGCCAGACGCGGGATTTCAGCCACGGAGACGCCACGACATCCGAGAGCAGATCGTGGATGGTCAGCACCACGGGCTTGTGGGATACCCGGTGATAAACGGAGGACCAGAAGGGATACTCCAGCAGCACCACATCCGCACGCGCTGCCACATCGCGGACAGCATTTTGCAGCGAAGGTTGAATCCGGGACTGAAGGTAATGCCACCACTGTCGCCTTTGACGGATATCCACCCGGCCCTGCCAGGCATGGTGGGTGACGCCGTCGAAAATCTTAAAGGCCAGATTGGTCCAGATTTTCTCCTGCGCGGGGGATTTCTGAGTGATGAATCTCACATTCCCATGCTGGCTTTCGCCTCCGGTTCCCGGCGAGAGGACCTCCACTTCCGGGAAATGACGCGCCAGCACCTCAATCATCGGCCCCACCCGCCGGGCGGCCCCCCGATCCACCGCCGGCAGACCCGGCCAGGGATAAAGCACGGCCACCCGGCCCTCAGCGCGATTCATCATCGGCGATACGAACAAGGTTTCTGACAAAATTCTGTCCGCTGAATTCCTGCTCGTATTGTGCGGCGAGGCTAAGGCTTTTCTGCACCACAACCGGATACTCGCGAACAGCCCGGGTGATGACCGCCGCCAGGGCCGCGGCGTTGCGTTCGGGCACGAGCCAGCCCACGCCGGACGCGGCCGTCTCCAGACTCATCCAGGAATTTTCTGTGGTAATGACCGGTTTCCCCGCCACCAAAGCCTCGCAAAAAATGCCGCTGGTGCGGTCCCCGTGTTTGTCGAGATGGTAGGGGACAACCATCACATCCGCCCCTTCCAGCCGGGCCAGATAGTCATCGCGGGTGAGCAATCCCTCGATCAATTCCACATTGGGCCAGGCGGCGCTTTTCAAACGCGCCACGCTCTCCGCGCAGGCGGCATCGGGACTTACCACCTGCAAAACAAAACGCATTCCGGCACCGGACAATTGCTGCACGGCCGCGGCGATTTCGACAAAGCCTTTCTCCCGCCGCGGATTGCCCAGATAGCAAAAGCTGACCGGGCTGCCTGCCGTGCGATTTTTTCTCACCGCGATCCCCGGAGGAACGACATGCGGCAGCACCTTCACTTTGCGATGCAGGAAGTTTTCGTACGGCGCGGCCAGCGGTTCGCTGTCCGAGATCAAATGCACCTTCGAACCGAGTCCGGCTTTTTCCACACGCTGAAATCCGGCCTTGATGCCCGCATCGTCCGCAAACCGATAAGGGTCGTAACCGAGATGAACGGTCAGGGCCGGCGCGCGGTCCGGCGGAAGGCCGCCCAACCAATGCAGCCATCCCGCCAGATGACGCGGAGCCAGCATCTGGGCAAAAATCACGTCCCCCGCGGTCAATCGGGCCGGGGGAAGGCCCCGCCCCAAATCGGAGAAGAATCTGCGCCGCGACAATTTCTCCAAAAGATCCAGCAGTCGGCGCGACCGCACCGCCCAGGCTGGTGGACGCGCCCGCCAGTCCCGCCGGAAAAACGCTTCCATCTCCGTGCCATCGAGAGGCTCAAAGAGATAATTTTTCTGGCACAGCACGATGGCGTTCATGCCTTCCGCCCTCGCACCGCTCGCCAGCGAGCAGTTGTAGAAGAGGTGATGGCCGATCCGGTCCACCAGTTCGTGATCGGCCAGCCATAAGGTTCGCTTGCTCATTCCGGAAGATTCAAAAACTTGCGCACATCCGGCCACCGCGCCTCCATGGTGTGGCTGGCGCGGGTCATCTCCAGACAGCGCCGGCTCATTTCCTCGAGTCGACCGGGTGACTGATAGATCTCCATCACGGCATCCGCCATCAACTCCGGTGTGATCTCCGTGGGAATGATGCCGTTGTAACCCTGCTGGATGAATTCCCACGGGCCGTTGAGATCGAAACAGACCGGGACGGTCCCGCAGGCCATCGCTTCCTGCGGGGTCATCGGTCCGCCTTCACCCCAGAGCGGACTTTTCCCGATGTTGAGGGCGAGAAACACCGCGCAGGTCTGCATTTGCGAGATGATCTCCGGCTCCGCGCCCTGCAAGCGGAAGAAATCGAGCGTAAGCCCGGAGGCGGCGGTTCGTTCGCAAATGCGGCGGATGTATTCCGCGCCGTGCTCCCCTTCGTCAAAGTATCCCACCCGTAACCGCTGGCGGCGGGATTCGTCCGGCTTCCAGTATTTCTCATCCACAAGTTGCCGGAGAATGGCAGCTTCCTGCTCGAAAACCGCGCGATGCCAGGCCTGCACGGTTCGATTAACGCCCGCGGTGCGGACGATCCGTCCTTCACCCATCATCCGGGCCAACACCGGAAAATGACTCCGGGCCGACGCGCCGAGTTCCTGGTCCCAGAAATAAAATTTCCCGCAGCGGTCAAGAAACGCCCGCGCTTTGATCCATGACGTGATACAGCGTGGGTCCGGCGTATTCTGCACCCGCTCGCGAAATTGCTCCACCGAAAGAAATGGCGCATGCTCGGCCAGCCATTGGGAATTTTTTCCGTCATAACTCACCATGAACGCCTCGTAACCATGACGCCGGAGCAAGAGGATCAAGTTATTCAAGAGCTTTTCCCCGCCGCAATAGCGATGGCTGCCGGTGAGATCAGCGTCCGCGGCATAGGATGCAAAGATGACCGGTTTCCCGGCGGGCCGGGAAGCGTCCTGTTGGGCGGGAGGACGCGGTCGCGACGGAATCACCCTGCGGGCCACGGTGTTGACCAGATTGTCGCGCAGGGCGCGGGCCAGGTTGCGGCCGGCGACCTGCCAGCGGCTGAACGCGATGCGGGTTTCTTTGAAAATCATGATTCTTCTCCACCCGCCCAGGCGCGGATTTTCAAGCCGATGGCGTCGAGCAGGTTTTTCGGGCGGCTTTGGGCGAGTTCGCGGCGGCGGGATTCCTGGGTCAGCTTGGCGAATTGGAGAGAAGCCGTGCGCGCGATTTGCGGGAGCAGACTTTGATCCAACGGAGCTTCGAGAATTTTGAGTCCTTGGATTTCTCCGGCCTGCAGCATCCGCCATCCCTCCAACGCCAGATCGAGAGGCACATCGCGGATGCAATACGGTTCGTCGTGCGGACAATGAAAGTTCGAGCCGCGGCATGGCCAGTCCTGCGCCACGATCACACCGCGTCCGGTCGCAGGAAAAAACCGCCCCCAATGCCCCGTGCCGAAGACGGCAAAGACCGGCCGGCCAGTCGCAGCCGCCAGATGCATGATCCCGGAATCCCTTCCCACGTAACCGGCCGAGAGCGCACAAATGGCCAGCGAGACTCCGAGTTCCGGCGGTTTCCCGGCCAAATTCACCGCGTCGGGCAATTCGTGCCGGATGCGTTCGATGGAAGTCCATTCCTTCGTGTTGCCGACGAAGGCAATTCTGTCATCCGCCATGGCCTGGCGGAAAAATGCCGTCCAGTTTTTCTCGCCCCAGTCCTTCATCACCAGGCCCGGCCTGGCGCCGACGCAGCTAACCCAGAATTTACCTTCGGCAAGGCCATGCGGCGCGAGCAAGTCACGAGCTTGCGAAAGCGCGGTGGGAGACGGAGTGATTTCCGGCCAGACCAAAGGAACATCCCGCTCGAGAATGGCCTCGGCCAGGAGCCGGTTCTTCTCCAGCTCCGGAAGATCCACCGGCACCTCGACAACACGATCAAACTGCCGCACAAGCTCGGCCGGCTCGCAGGTCGTTTCACCCGGCCGGAAAGATTCCCTGGTCGAGAACCCGATAACTTTGATCCGGGGCCGGCCGTGTTCCAGCCAGACTTGATCGAAAAAGTTGAGATGGAACAAAGCGGCCACATAAAGGTCCGGCTGGAACTCCCGGATGGCGCGGTGCTCCGCGCGGAAGGGATGTTGCCGGCGTTTTGTCGCGGACTGGTAGGGATCCGCGCCGATGACTTGCAGGTCTGTGCCGGGGAAAAGCTCCCTGGCCAGGTCCGCGGCAGGAGGGCGCATGAACAGTTGCAGGCGGTGTCCCTCGTCCAGCAAAGCGCGCAAGAGCGGAATGCGCAAAACAAAATCTCCCAGACCATCCGGGCTACTCATGGTGATGTTCAAAATAAATTGATGGGGTTAATGGTCGGCCTTGCCAAACCGCCAGGGTCTTTGCCTTCCGGTCACGAAACGCAGCAAGTCCGTCACAGGCGACAAGGACTCGCCAATCAGCGGCAGGTTGATCCTCTCCTCGAACCGTCCGGCTCCCTGTCGTTTGGCCCAGCGGTTATACTCGCGAATGTTGTGCCGGTAGCAGGAGTTGCTGCGCTTTTTTGAGGCACCGGATTCGGGATGCGAGGGATGATCAATATACCCGATGTGCGCCCGATAACATCCGGCCAAGGCGGCGGCCCGGGTCAACCACCAATCAATATGAGTCGTGCCGCACCAGAGATCGGGAAGATCCCTGGAAATGAGATTATCCCAAATGCCATTGGGGATAAGATACATATCTTCGCCGCCGCAAACGTCGCCGCTTGGAATTTCCCGGCGATGAAATCCGTGAACCTTGCTAAGATCGCGCGTTTCATAAGGATCACGGGTCAGGATCACATCGGAGTTGCACCAGGCAAAGGCATCGCCGTCAGCGTGCTGGCGGGCAAAACGCAGCACGTCGGTGAACTTCACCATGGCAGGACCGCAGGCATAGCATACGGGCTTCAACCCGAGGGCCAGCACGCTTTCCTTCAACAAAACCTGTGCGCGCGCCAGCCGGGCATTGGGACAGGGATCAATCCAAAGAAATGTGATGGTCTTCACGAAAGCGTCACCGCGTGATCCAGCGACCGGCGCGTTCATCGAATTTGAAGACCCGCGCCTTGGATTGCCCGAGGGTATGAGGCCAAACCAAGCCCTTGAGAATCGGCGGACAATCAAACTCCCAATACCGCGTGATTTTTTCCCGTGGTGTTTCCGCCCGGATCATGGTGTCGGTTTCAACCTTATAGCC